>JAFRTK010000141.1 GCA_017427165.1 Clostridia bacterium | reverse complement strand
GGATAGTCATATTCCACCCGGGCAAAGGGCGCCTCCACGGCGATTTCCGTATCCAGCTCCTCCCGGATTTCCCGTTCCAGTGCTTCTTCCGCGGTTTCCCCGGGCTCAATCTTTCCGCCCGGGAATTCCCAGTAGTCCTTGTAGGCGCCGTATCCCCGCTGGGTGGCAAACACCTTCCCGTCCCGGAGGATGACCGCCGCCACCACACTGACCGTTTTCATCTTCATCACCCGGATCTATCATACGCGGATTTCCGCCCCGGTTCAAGCGCGGTTTCCGTTTTCCTGAAAGGAGTCTTTCCCGTGAAAAAATCGGATTACATTTCCCTCTCCCCCTCCACCATGCTGAATCCCACCCCGGTGGTCCTTGTCAGCTGTGCGGATAAAGAAAACCCGGAAACCCGGGACATGGTCACAGCCGCCTGGGCCGGTACGGTCAATTCCGAGCCGCCGATGGTGTCCGTCAGCCTGCGGAAGGAACGGTATTCCCACGGGCTCATCGAATCCTCCGGGGAGTTTGTCATCAACCTGCCCGATGAAGCCATGTGCAAAGCCGTGGATTTCTGCGGCGTCCGCAGCGGCCGGGACACCGACAAGAGCCGGGAAACCGGCCTGCGCTACGTTCCGGCGGAAAACCTGGAAATTGCCCCCGCCGTGGATGGTGCACCCGTCAGCCTCAGCTGCCGGGTCAGGCAGGTCATCCCGCTGGGCAGCCACGATATGTTCCTCGGTGAAGTGGTGGCCGTCCGGGTCCGAAAGGACCTGGTGGATGAAAAGGGCAGCCTGCACCTGGAAAAGGCCCACCTGATCGTCTACAGCCACGGACTGTACCAGAAGCTGGGAGATGTCATGGGCTTCTTCGGCTGGTCCGTTGCCCGGGAGGAAGTCCGGAAAAAGCGGATGGCCCAGTACCGGTAAGCACCGCAAAGGGGAGCGGCAGCCGCCGCTCCCTTTTGGATTGCGCTCCGTGTTTTTCTCCGGTCGCTTGCCTTCTCATAATGAACGGGAAAAATACAGGATTCCGGGGCAAAAACATGTATAATCTTTCCTTGAAATACGATTCGGGGGCAATGGAGAGCCCGGAGGAAGCATGAAAGAGTTTTTGAAGAGAAAGAACATTGAGATTTCCCTGAAACGGTACGGGATCGACGCGCTGGGCGCCATGGCGCAGGGTCTGTTCTGTTCCCTGCTCATCGGCACCATCATCGACACGGTTGGCAAACAGTTCGGAATTCCGTTCCTGACGCAGACAGTCGCTACCCTCAGAGCCGGCAGCAATACGGTCAATTATACGGTTGGCGGACTCGCCTCCGCCATGAGCGGCCCGGCCATGGCCATCGCCATCGGTTATGCGCTCAAGTGTCCGCCGCTGGCCCTGTTTTCCCTGGCCGCGGTGGGTTTTGCGGCCAACATCCTGGGCGGTGCCGGCGGCCCGCTGGCGGTTCTTTTTATCGCGATTATCGCCGCTGAATTCGGCAAAGCGGTTTCCAAGGAAACAAAAGTCGATATCCTCGTCACCCCGCTGGTCACCATCGCGGTCGGCGTATTCCTGTCCTGGCTGATCGCCCCGCCGCTCGGCCAGGCCGCCATGTCCGTCGGTGAGGTCATCAGATGGGCGACCGAGCTCCAGCCCTTCCTGATGGGCATTCTCGTATCGGTCATCGTCGGTATTGCGCTGACGCTTCCGATTTCCTCCGCCGCGATCTGCGCCGCCCTGGGGCTTACCGGCCTGGCCGGCGGAGCTGCCGTTGCGGGCTGCTGCGCGCAGATGATCGGGTTCGCTGTCATCTCCTTCCGGGAGAATAAGGTCGGCGGCCTGGTTTCCCAGGGCCTCGGCACCTCCATGCTGCAGATGCCCAACATCATCAAAAATCCCCGGATCTGGATTGCCCCCACCCTGGCTTCGGCAATCACCGGTCCCATCGCCACCTGTGTCTTCCGCATGGAAATGAACGGCGCTGCCATCTCTTCCGGCATGGGCACCTGCGGTATGGTCGGCCCGCTGGGGGTATATACCGGCTGGGTCAATGATATCGCGGCCGGCACAAAGGCAGCCATTACCGGAACCGACTGGCTGGGCCTGGCCCTCGTCTGTATTGTCCTGCCCGCGGTCCTGTCCCTGCTGATCCATCTGGCGGTCCGCCGCCTCGGCTGGGTCAAAGACGGCGATATGAAAATCTGAACCAAAGAAAAACAGGGCCTTCCCGGTCAGGGAAGGCCCCGTTTTTTCATGCTGTTTTTTGCCTTCAGGCTTCATTCTTCGCGGTTTCGCGGATGATTCCGCCGCCGAGGCAGATATCCCCGCTGTAGAGCACCGCGCTCTGTCCGGGCGTCACTGCCCGCTGCGGCACCATGGAGCGGATCACCAGCACGCCGTTTTCCAGCGTGACCTCGGCGTCCTGTTCCGGCTGCCGGTAGCGGTACTTCACGCCGCACCGGAGCGTCTCCCCCTCGCGCAGCGGCGGTTCCCCGACCCAGGTCACATCCTCCGCGGTGCACACATCGCTGTACAGCATCGGATGGTCTTCGCCCTGGGCCACCAGCAGGCGGTTCTTTTCCAGGTCCTTGCCGATTACAAACCAGCTCCGCCCGTCTCCGCGGCCGCCGATACCGAGGCCCCGGCGCTGGCCGAGCGTATAGTACATCAGGCCGTCATGCCGGCCGACCACTTCCCCGTCCGGGGAAACCATATCCCCGGGCTGTGCCGGCAGGTATTCCGACAGGAATTTCTTGAAATTCCGTTCCCCGATAAAGCATACCCCGGTGGAGTCCTTCTTTTCGCTGACCGGCAGTCCGTTCTCCGCGGCAATCCGGCGTACTTCCGCCTTCGTCATTCCGCCCACGGGGAATATGGACTTCTTCAGCTGCTCCGCGTGCACCATGTACAGGAAATAACTCTGGTCCTTGTTCGGGTCCACGCCCTTCAGCAGGTGCCCCTCGCCGTCGGTCCGCACAAAATGGCCCGTGGCCATCCGGGAAGCGCCGAGGCCCATCGCAAAATCCAGGAACGCTTTGAACTTGATTTCCCGGTTGCACAGCACATCCGGGTTCGGGGTACGCCCCGCTTTGTATTCCTTCAGGAAATAGGAGAACACACGGTCCCAGTATTCCTTCGCAAAATTCACACTGTAGCACGGAATGCCGATGCCGTCGCATACATCCCGCACGTCCCGCCAGTCGGCTTCCGCGGTGCATACGCCGTTTTCATCCTGTTCCTCCCAGTTCTTCATGAAAACGCCCACGACATCATAGCCCTGCTCCTTCAGAAGCAGGGCTGCAACGGAGGAATCCACGCCTCCGCTCATTCCGACAACAATCCGCTCGCTCAATCCTCCGCCTCCGTCAGCCGGGCAAGCACCTTCCCGGCAATCTCCGCGGCAATTTCGTCCCGGTCACCTTCCGCGTTGACCACGGCAAAGCGTCCCGGATCCTGTTCAATCAGCTGATGGTATCCGTCCTCCACGCGCGCGTGGAAGCTTTCCGGCTCGGTTTCCAGCCGGTCCGGCTCGGTCGCCGCGCAGCGGCGCGCCATCGCCTTCCGGTGGTCAATATCCAGGTAAACCGTCAGGTCCGGCAGGGTGCCGTCCACCGCCGGCGCGTTGATCGCCAGCACCTGCTCCACACCCAGCTTCCGTCCGCCTCCCTGGTAGGCTGCGGAGGAATCCAGGTACCGGTCGCACAGGACCACACGTCCCGCCGCTGTCTGGGGCCGGATAACCTCGCGTACATGCTGTGCGCGGGCCGCTGCGTACAGCAGCGCTTCCGTCACATCCGTCATGGCGGCGTTTTCCCGGTCCAGCAGGATCTCCCGGATCTTCTCGCCGATCGGGCTGCCGCCGGGTTCCCTTGTCCGGTACACTTCAAAACCGTACCGGTCCAGGGTCTCCGCCAGCCGTTCCAGCTGGGTGCCCTTGCCGCTTCCGTCCGGGCCTTCCATGGACAGGAATGCTCCGCGGACCGGCTCCGTTCCGGGACACAGGATCTCCGCGATCTCCCGGGGCGTATGCGCGATGCGCTCCGCGCCGGAGGAGATCAGCTCCTCCTCGCTGCCGTATCCGTAGGTGACACCCAGCGTATGGATTCCGGCTTTCACGCCGCCTTCCATATCGAATTTCCGGTCGCCGACAATCCAGGCTGCCGCCGCGTCTTCCGGCAGTGCCTTCCGGATCAGGAGTTCCTTTTCCGCTTTGTTGTCCGCCGCGCAGACAACGGTTTCCATCCATTTCAGGAGCCCGAAATGCTCCAGGATCCGGCCGGTCGGTCCCTCTGGCTTCCCGGTCACAACGCCGGTATGAATGCCGGCCTTTTTCAGCATCCGCAGCACATACCGGATGCCCGGATACACGCGGTTTTCAAACAGGCCCACAGTATTGTACCGTTCCCGGTAAACCTCCTGCGCCCGGATGGCTTCCTCCGGATCCAGCCCCAGGTATTCCCGGAAGGACCACACCAGCGGCGGTCCGATGAACTTCCGCAGGGTTGCCTCATCCGGCACGGGCAGGTTCATCCGCTCCGCGGCATACCGGGCGCTGTTGCAGATACCTTCCTCGGACTGCGTCAGCGTGCCGTCCAGGTCAAAAAGGACCCAAGTGCCTTGCTTCATACCATTCCTCATCCGCCGCCGGCGGTCATCTCAGGGTCAGGCTTCGACGCGGATCACGTTCTCCACCTGGCAGATTTCCGGGTTCAGGGATTTTACCACACGCTGCACGGCCTTTTCCGGCGCGATGTGCGTAATCACAATCAGGGTGGCTTTTCCGCCCGGGGCGGCGCCCTTCTGCATCATGGCGGAAACGGAGATTCCCTCTCCCGCCAGCAGGCCTGTCACTTCCGCCAGGACGCCGGGAGCATCCTTGGCTTTCATGCGGATAAAGTACTTGCTCTGCCAGTCATCGGCCACCGGCTTCGGGTTCTCCTGCAGGTACGGCATCGGATGCACCGCGTTCTGCGCGGCCTGGATGATGTCGCCCACGATGGCGCTGGCCGTCGGCGCGTCGCCGGCGCCCCGGCCTTCCAGCATCATGTCCTTGAAGGAGTGGCCGTACAGGTACACCGCGTTCAGCGAGCCGTCCACGCGGGCCAGCGGATGGTCCGCCGGCAGGAACACCGGGTGGACGCGGGCTTCAATGGTATCACCGTTGTCCTTGCCGATCGCCAGCAGCTTCAGCACATAGCCCATTTCCCGGCCAAAGGCGATATCCTCGGCGGACACCTTCGTGATGCCCTCCCGGTATACATTCTCCACCTTTACCCGGCTGTGGAAAGCCAGGGAGCCCAGGATGCTCAGCTTGTAGGCCGCGTCAAAGCCCTCGACATCCGCCGTGGGATCAGGCTCGGCCAGGCCCAGCCGCTGAGCGTCCTTCAGCACGTCCTCATACTCGGCGCCTTCCGCCGCCATCCGAGTCAGGATATAGTTGGTTGTGCCGTTCACAATGCCCATGATCTGCTCGATATGGTTCGCGATCAGCGGGCTCTGGATCGCGTTGATAATCGGGATCGCGCCGCCGACGCTGGCTTCGTAGTACAGCCCGGCGCCGGTCTTCTTCGCCATGGCGCGCAGCTCGTCAAAGTGCAGGCACAGCGCCATCTTGTTCGCGGTCACCACGGATTTCCCGTTTTCCAGCGCGCGCAGCATCATGGAGGCTGCCGGCTGTTCGCCGCCGAGGAACTCACAGACGATCTGGATTTCCGGATCCTCCAGGATATCATTCTTGTCCGTGGTCAGCACCTCGTCCGGAACATCCTTGCCGCCGTGGAAGCGCTTGTCCAGCACCAGGGCCTTCTTCACGCGCAGCGGCACGCCCGTCCGGGTTTCCACCTCGCTGCCGAAGGTCCGGATCAGGTCCCAGACACCTCCGCCGATATTTCCCAGTCCGAGCAGTCCCAGCACAACCTCTTTCATTGTCCTTTTCCCCCTTCAGTTGAATTCCGTTCATAAATCAGGCGCAGGCCCTTCAGGGTCAGCAGTCCGTCCAGCTTGTCGATTACGTTGCTCTCCTCCGCAATCATCAGGGCCATACCGCCCGTCGCCACGACGTATGCTTCCTTGCCAAGCTCCTGCTTGATCTTTCGCACGATATTCCGCACCAGGCCGACATAGCCGTAGAACATACCGCTCTGCAGGTTGGTCAGCGTCGTCTTCCCGATCACGTTTTCCGGCCGGGCCAGCTCAAACCGGGGCAGCTTCGCGGTGCCGGAAACCAGCGCTTCGCTGCTCAGCTTGATACCGGGGCAGATGGTACCGCCCAGGAACGCCCCGTCCGCGTCGATCACCCCGAAGGTCGTGGCTGTACCGAAATCGATGAAGATGCACGGCCCGCCATACTCATCGTATGCCGCCACCGCGTTCGCGATCCGGTCGCTGCCCAGCTCCCTGGGGTTCTCATAGCGGATGTTGATGCCCGTCTTTACCCCGGGGGCCACAAACAGCGGCGCCTTGCCGAAGTAATTCTGCAGCATGTGGTCGATGGTGAAATTGATCGTCGGTACCACGCTTGATACCACGATACCGTCCACCACACTGGTCGGCACGCCTTCATGCGCGAACATGGAGGACAGGCGGACGCCGTATTCGTCGGAAGTGGATGTGGTATTGGTGGACATCCGCCAGTACTTGTACATCTCTTTCCCGTCGAACAGCGCCGTCTTGATATTGGTGTTGCCGATATCCATGGTCAGGATCATGGTGAATTACCCTTTCTGTCTTCTGTTGAGTGCGTAATCAACACCTTTGGAAACGGTCCCGCCGATAATGGTGGTTGTAACCAGCTCAAAGAGGCCGTTGACTCCGACAAACAGGATCACAAAGTGAATGGGATTCAGTGCGCCCAGGTTCGCGACTTTGCCGGCGACATAATCTGTCTGGTAAAACGCGAGCACCAGATATCCCATGAAAAACAGGGTATTCAGGAATGCGGTGAAAAAGGAAGCGCCGAAATAGCAGAAAACCTTTTTCCTGTCCATTTTGCTGAAGAAGCGGAAAATCCAGCCGACACAGAAACCCATCAGGGCCCGCATGCCGACGCACATAACAATGGTATGGACAACGTTGATCGGGATAAAAGCAGCCACCATGGCCGACATCGGCTGGATAAAGCTGGTGGCTCCGAAAACAGCTCCCAGGATTGTGCCGGCCAGGGGTCCCAGCAGGATTGCGCCGATGGCAACCGGGATGGTCAGCAGCGTCACATTCAGCAGGGGGTTGATCGGGATATTCCCGAGGCCTGCGAGCTTCAGCAGCAGCTCAATGGCAACAAACACCGAGATCAGGCAAAGGTAACGGATTTTCTTGGACTGGATTCCTCTGGACATGTTTTTTCCCTCCGTTCAGGTTCCTTTCGGATACCCGTCGAAAAATATTATTTCTGCGTTCTTCCGTGTCCGCGGCCGAAGCTCGCGGCACCAAACATCGTGCAGATGCTCATATTATACAGGAAAATTGTTGAATGTAAAGAAAACAGCCCCCGAAAAAACAGAGGCTGTCCCGTCTGAAACCTTGATTATTCCGGATACACCATCGTGTTCTCCGTGCAGTTTTCCAGCACCCGCAGGTACGCGGCGGCTTCGCGCTTTGCTTCCGCCAGGTCATGCTCCAGGTAATTCCCGCATTCCCGCTTCGCCGCGCCGGGAATCGTTCCCTCAAAAGCGGCGGAGAACGCGAATGCTTCCCGGATCAGCTCCAGCGCCTTTCCGGCCGGCACAGTGTCCCGCATCACGATGTAGAATCCCGTCCGGCAGCCCATCGGGCCGACGTACACGATTTCATCGCTGCTTCCGGTATTCCGCAGGTACGTCGCCAACAGGTGCTCCAGGGTATGCAGCCCCTTCTGGTCCAGGTAATCGCCGGCATTCGGTGTCTTCATCCGCAGGTCATATGTTACGCAGTCGCCGTCAATCCGGGAGATATACATTCCCGGTGTCAGCGCGTCATGGTTGATCGAAAAAGAAGCAATCCGTTTCATCTTTATCGGCTCCCGTCATTTGTTGCTTACAGTCCGGCTTCCGCCGCCAGGATGTTCCGGCACCGGCGCGTCACCGCCGCCGTGCCTGTATCCGTTACGTTCTGGTTCAGCAGGAAGGTGATCCCGGAACCCGGCAGGTTCGCGAAATAGGTGCCCAGCCATCCGTCCCAGCCGTACTCATCCCGCTCGGTAAGGCATTCACAGGCGCCCGGCATATCACACACCCGCATCAGGCAGCCGTAATTGTAGCCGCCCAGGTTGTCCCACATATCCCGCCGTACTTCAGGCCGCAGCCGCGGCGACCGCAGGTAACGCACCGACGCTTCGGACAGGATCCGCTCACCATGGTACTCGCCGCCATTCAGCAGCATCGTCGCGAAAGCGGAGTAATCCTGCAGGGTGGATACCAGTCCCGCCCCGCCGGATTCAAAGGCGGGAAGCCTGTCATACCGGCCTACCGCAAGGTGCATTCCGCCGAAAGGCTCCAGCCCGCCCGGCACACGCCGGTAGCAGGTCACCAGCCGGTCCCGTTTCCCTTCCGGTACATAGAAATCCGTGTCCGCCATGCCCAGCGGATCCAGCAGCTCATCCTTCAGGAACTGCCGGAAGGATTTTCCGGAAGCCGCTTCGATCACCGCGCCGAGTACATCCGCGCTGGTGCCGTAGCGCCAGCGGGTTCCGGGCAGGAATGCCAGCGGCTGTTTTCCAAGCTCATTGCAGAATTCCACCGTGCCCATCCCGCCGCCTGCGGCGATCTGCGCCTGTTCTTCCACAAAAACGCTTTCCGCGTACTTCCCGGCAGGGTCCGCGTCCGGGTAGCACAGCCCGGAAGTCATTCCCAGCAGCTCGGACACCCACGGAGCCCGCGGCGCCGGAACGATCTCCCCGTCCGGCTTCACAACCCGGGGATTGCGGAAGCCCGGCAGGTACATGTCCACGCCGGCCTGCAGGTCCAGCTGTCCCCGTTCCGCGAGGATCATCGCGGCCGCGGCGGTCACCGGCTTGGTCTGGCTGTACAGCCGGAAAATGGAATCCCGCCGGATCTTCTTTCCGCTTTCGATATCCGCGTACCCGGCCTCCGCGTAGCAGAGCGGCTTCCCGTTCCGCAGTACCAGCAGGTTCAAACCCGCGGCTTCCCGGTTCTCCACCGCCTGCTCCAGGCAGGCCGTCATTTTCTCCTTCAGCGTCATGTGCGTTTTCCTCCGGTTATTCGGTAATGATGGCATAAAACAGCGGCGGCTTCTCTGCCGGTTCCGGTCCGATCCGGATGGCAGCTTTGATCGCCGCCTCCGCCCGCGCCGCGTCCGCTTCATTCTTTGCGTGAAGCTCAACCAGGGGTGTGTCCGCTTCCACCTTGTCGCCCAGGCGGACCTTCAGCACATAACCGACCGAGTAATCCAGCTGGTCTTCCATCGTTTCCCGTCCGGCGCCCATGGCCTGGGACGCGAGTCCCAGCGCCTCGGTATCCATCTTTTGCACATAGCCGGCTTTTCCGCACACCGAGGTGCGGATCACCGCCGCCTGCGGAAGCAGCTTCACGTCATCGCAGACCGCCGGGTTGCCGCCCTGGGCTGCGATCATATCCTTCAGCTTCTGCAGTCCGGCGCCGGAGGCAATCGCTTCGCGCATCCGCGCTTCGCCTTCCTCCGCGGTTTCCGTAATGCCCGCAAGCTTCAGCATCCATCCGCCGATTCCCAGGGATACCTCCAGCAGGTCCCCGCCTGCCCGCCCGGCCAGCAGGTCAATGGCTTCCTTAACCTCCAGGGCATTCCCGACATGGGTGCCCAGGGGCTGGCTCATATCCGTCACCAGCGCGACCATGGGTTTTCCGGCCAGCCTGCCGACCCGCACCATGCCCTCCGCCAGTGCCTTGCTGTCCTCCAGCGTATGCATGATCGCGCCGCTGCCGGTCTTGACATCCAGCACGATTGCGTCCACACCGGAAGCCAGCTTCTTGCTCATGATGGAGGAAATGATCAGCGGCAGGGAGTCCACCGTCGATGTCACATCCCGCAGCGCGTACAGCGTCTTATCCGCCGGCGCCAGGTATCCCGACTGCGCCGCCACCACCAGGCCGATCTCATTGACCTGGCGGATAAACTGGTCCGTGCTCATCGCGACCTTCATTCCGGGAATGGATTCCAGCTTGTCCAGCGTGCCGCCGGTATGGCCCAGTCCCCGTCCGCTGATTTTGGCCACGGGCACACCGCATGCCGCCGCCAGGGGCGTCAGCACCAGGGTCGTTGTATCGCCGACACCGCCGGTGGAATGCTTGTCCACCTTGATGCCCGGAATTGCGGACAGGTCCGCCACATCCCCGGAATCGCGCATTTCCAGCGTCAGGTCGGTCGTTTCCCGGTCAGTCATCCCGTTCAGGCGGATCGCCATCAGCAAAGCGGCCAGTTGGTAATCCGGCACGGATTTTTCCGCCGCCGCCTGCGCGAAAAAGTGGATTTCCTCCCGGCTCAGTTCCCCATGCAGTTTTTTCTTTTCAATGATTTCCAGCATCGTCATAAGCCGTTCCTCCCGAAACAAAATGCCGCCGTCCCGGTCCGGGCAGCGGCGGCAGTCGCGATGCGATTATTCTTCTTCGTCCTCTTCCGGCAGATCCGCGTTATGGTACACGTTCTGCACGTCGTCGCTCTCCTCCAGCAGGTCCAGCATCTTCTGGATCTTCTGGATGGTGTCGGGATCCGTCACCTCAACGGTGTTCTGCGGAATCTTCTGCACCTCGGCGGACAGGAAGGAGAAGCCCTGCTTTTCCAGGTTCTCGCGGACCGTGCTGAAATCGGCCGGTGCGGTCAGGATTTCGAACACATCGTCTTCCACCTTCACGTCCTCGGCACCGGCGTCCAGGGCGATCATCATCATCTCGTCCTCGTCGCTGCCGGGCTCGCGTTCCACAACCAGCACGCCGCGTTCGTCAAACATGAATCCGACGGAACCGGTGGTGCCCAGGTTGCCGCCGTACTTGGCGAAGCAGTGGCGCACATCGCTGGCCGTGCGGTTCCGGTTGTCGGAAATCGTATCGACGATCACAGCCACGCCGCCGGGAGCATAACCTTCATAGGTGATCTCCTCGTACACGACGTTGCTCAGCTCGCCGCTGGCCTTCTTGATGGAGCGCTGGATATTATCGTTGGGCATGTTGTTGGCTTTCGCCTTGGCGATGATATCACGCAGCTTGCCGTTGGATTCCGGATTGGCGCCGCCTTCCCGGACCGCAATCGCGATTTCACGGCCGATCTTGGTGAAGACCGCACCGCGCTGCGCGTCAGCCTTGCCCTTTTTCGCCTGAATATTATGCCACTTGGAATGACCGGACATCGTATCCCTCCCAGAAAAATGTACAAAATGCTTTAACTCAAGGATTATAGCATTGAAAAATCAACTGCGTCAAGCCTTCGGAGGATTTTCCAGCACCCGCCGCAGGTATTCCCCGGTAAAGGATCCCGGCGCCGCCGCCACCTGTTCCGGTGTTCCCTCGGCCACCACCGTGCCGCCGCCGTCGCCGCCCTCGGGTCCGAGGTCGATGATCCGGTCGGACACCTTGATCACGTCCAGGTTGTGTTCAATCACCAGCACCGTATTCCCGGCATCGGTCAGCCGCTGCAGCACATGCACCAGCCGGTCCACGTCCGCCATGTGCAGGCCGGTCGTCGGTTCATCCAGCAGGTAGATGGTCCGCCCTGTCGCCTTCCGGCTCAGCTCGGTCGCCAGCTTCACGCGCTGCGCCTCGCCGCCGGACAGCGTGGTGGACGCCTGCCCCAGCTTCATGTATCCCAGGCCCACATCCGCCAGCGTTTCCAGTTTCCGCTCAATGGCCGGATGGTTTTCAAAGAAGCCCAGCGCTTCCTCGATCGTCATGTCGAGTACTTCGCTGATATTCTTTCCCTGCCAGGTCACCTCCAGGGTCTCCCGGTTGTACCGCTGCCCGTGGCACACGTCGCAGGGCACATACAGGTCCGGCAGGAAGTGCATCTCGATCTTCTTCATGCCGTCACCCTGGCAGGCTTCGCACCGTCCGCCCTTCACGTTGAAGGAGAAGCGGTTTTCCCGGTATCCGCGGGCCTTTGCCTCCGGGCTCATCGCGTACAGCTTCCGGATCTGGTCAAACAGGCCCGTGTACGTGGCGGGATTGCTCCGGGGTGTCCGCCCGATGGGGCTCTGGTCAATCATGATGATCTTGTCCAGCTTATCCAGCCCGTCCATGCTGTCAAAAGCGCCCGGGCGGGTCTTCGCCCGGTTCAGCACACGGGCCAGGTGCTTGTACAGGATCTCGTTCACCAGGCTGCTCTTCCCGCTGCCGCTCACGCCGGTCACGCAGGTCAGCACGCCCAGGGGAATCTTCA
Source organism: Clostridia bacterium (assembly GCA_017427165.1). GTDB lineage: Bacteria > Bacillota > Clostridia > Christensenellales > Aristaeellaceae > Aristaeella. The sequence goes on along the minus strand of JAFRTK010000141.1, from coordinate 52,007 downwards.
CGTCGATATGCTTCAGGTTATGTTCCGACGCGCCGTGCACGGTCAGGTAACCGGTGGGCTTCCGCCGCTTCTTCGGCACGGGAATGGATTTCCGGCCGCTCAGGTACTGCCCCGTCAGGCTGTCCGGATTGGCCTTGATATCCTCCGCCGTACCCTCTGCCACGATATAGCCGCCGTGGATCCCCGCCCCGGGGCCGACGTCCACAATCCAGTCCGCCGCCAGCATGGTTTCCTCGTCGTGTTCCACCACGATCACGGTATTCCCGATATCCCGCATCCGGCGCAGCGTCGCAATCAGCTTTGCGTTGTCCCGCTGGTGCAGGCCGATGGACGGCTCATCCAGGATGTACATCACGCCCATCAGCGCGCTGCCGATCTGGGTGGCCAGGCGGATCCGCTGCGCTTCTCCGCCGGACAGCGTCCCGGCGCCGCGGCTCAGTGTCAGGTATCCCAGGCCCACGTCGCTCAGGAAACCCAGCCGGGCGTCAATCTCCTTCAGGATCTGCGCCGCGATCACCTGGCTGCTGCCTTCCAGCTTCAGTTCCCGGAAGAACTTCCGCGCTTCCGTAATGCTCATGTTGCTGACCTCGGGCAGGCTCTTCCCGCCCACGGTCACAGCCCGGGCTTCCGGCTTCAGCCGCTGTCCGCGGCATTCCGGGCAGGTTTCCTCGGCCATGTATTCCTCATAGGCCTGCTTCATCGCTTCGGAGGTGGTCTCGCGGTACCGCCGCTCCAGCGTCGGAATCACACCCTCAAAGGATGTAGTATACTCGCTCATTCCCCGGACGCCCTCATAGGTAATCCGGATCTTTTCATCCCCGGTGCCATAGAGGATAGCGTTCATGCCTTCCTCGTTGATGTCGCCCACGGGGGTATCCATCGTAAAGCCGTATTTCTGGCCCATCGCCGCGAAATACTGTGCGGCAATGCCGTTGTCCTCCCCGGTATTGAAGCCCATTGCGGTCAGCGCTCCCTCCCGCAGGCTCAGCCGGTCATCCGGGAAAATCGCGTCCTTGCTGATCTTCATGCGGATACCCAGGCCGCTGCACGCCGGGCAGGCGCCGAACGGGCTGTTGAAGGAGAACATCCGCGGCGCCAGCTCCTCAATGGAAACGCCGCAGTCCGGGCAGGCATAGTTCATGCTGTACAGGGTTTCCCCTTCGCCGATCCGGTCGATGATCACCAGCCCCGCGCTCTTTGAGGAAGCGGTCTCGATATCCTCCGCCAGCCGCTGGGTGAATTCCTTGCCCTCGCGGCGGATCAGGCGGTCCACCACGATCTCGATCGTATGCTTCTTCTTTTTGTCCAGCTCCGGCGTGTCCTCGAGGTCGTACATGGTGCCGTCGATCCGCACGCGCACATAGCCGCTTTTCCGCGCGTTCGCGAGGATATCCCGGTGCTCGCCCTTCCGGGCGCGTACCAGCGGGGCCAGCACCTGCATCCGGGTTCCCTCCGGCGCGGCGCATACCGCGTCCACGATCTCATCCACACTCTGCTTCCGGATCTCCCGGCCGCACTCCGGGCAGTGGGGCACACCGGTCCGCGCCCACAGCAGGCGCAGGTAGTCATGGATCTCCGTCACCGTGCCCACGGTGGACCGGGGGTTCCGCCCGGTGGTCTTCTGGTCGATGGAAATTGCCGGGCTCAGTCCGTCAATGGTATCCACGTCCGGCTTGTCCATCTGTCCCAGGAACTGGCGGGCGTAGCTGCTCAGGCTTTCCACATAGCGGCGCTGGCCTTCCGCGTAAATCGTATCAAAAGCAAGGGAGCTTTTGCCGCTTCCGCTCAGGCCGGTAATTACCGTCAGCTTGTCCCGCGGGATTTTTACAGATATGTTCTTGAGGTTATGCTCCCGCGCACCCCGTATATCCAGATATTCGTTCATGCTTCCTTATCCTGCTGCTTCCTGGCCCGCTCGTTTGTATCAATCGTGCCCCGGTAAACCACAAATTTCTGGTACAGAAACTCGGTAACGAAATTGATCAGCATCGTGCCGATCTGGACGACATAATTGTTCACCAGCGGTTCGCCGGAGGCGGCCGCGCCGGTAAACGGGTTCTCGCCGGTCAGCGCCGCCGTCCACCAGGTGCTCAGCGGGGTGAACACCAGGTAGAACAGGCCGACCAGCAGCATGCTCCGCTTGATATCCGCGTCGCTGCGGAAGGTATACTTCCGGTTGAAGGTAAAGTTCCACAGCACGCTCAGGACCAGGGAAACCAGGTAGCTCAGCCACGGCGCCCAGTGCAGCACCTCGTACATCAGCGTGTACGTGATGATCTGGATAATCCCGGCTGAAGCGCTGAACAGCGTAAATTTCAGTGCCTGCCATGCCTCATGCTTTCCGTTGGCCATCGCGCCATCCTCCTGTCCTGTCCGTTACTGTTCGCTCATCACCAGCCGGAGCGCCGGTTCGGCGTTCATGTTCAGCCCGGCAGTTTCACCCCGCCGCAGCTGGTAATATGCCGCGCTTCCGATCATCGCTCCGTTGTCCGTGCACAGTTTGATTTCCGGCATATACAGCCGGACGCCCAGCTCATCGCACATCGACTGCGCCATCCGCCGCAGCTCCCGGTTGGCCGATACACCGCCCGCCAGCGCCATACCGCCCGCCGCGGTTTCCGGCCGTTCCCGGATCAGGATCCGGGCTTTGTCGGTCAGTTCCCTGCAGACCGCCCGGCGGAAAGAGGCCGCCAGGTCTGCCCGGGGCAGCGGTTCTCCCCGCTGCTCAATCCCGTGCACCGTATTGATAAACGCGGTTTTCAGTCCGCTGAAGCTGTAGTCATACCGTCCCGCGGTCTTCGGTTCCGGAAGGCGGAACGCCTCCGGGTCTCCTTCCTCGGCCAGCGCGTCAATCCGCGGGCCGCCAGGATACGGAAGTCCCAGCGCGCGGGCAGCCTTGTCAAACGCTTCGCCCGCCGCGTCATCCGCCGTCTGGCCCAGCAGCCGGTAGACGCCGTAATCCCGGACCTCCACCAGGTGGCTGTGCCCGCCGGAAACCACCAGGCACAGGAAAGGCGGCTCCAGGTCCGGATTCGTCAGGTAGTTCGCGCTTACGTGGCCTTCGATATGGTTCACGCCGATCAGCGGTTTTCCCGCCGCGAAGGCCAGCCCTTTCATGCAGTTGACGCCGGTCAGCAGCGCGCCGACCAGGCCGGGGCCTTTCGTCACCGCCAGCGCGTCCACATCCGCCAGCTCCATGCCGGCCGCGCGCAGCGCCTCATCCACCACCCGGTCGCAGGCTTCCATGTGCGCCCGGCTGGCGATCTCCGGCACCACGCCGCCGTACAGCTCGTGCAGGTCGATCTGGCTGAACACGATATTGCTCAGGATTTTGCGTCCGTCCTCAATCACCGCCGCGGCGGTCTCATCGCAGCTGGTTTCCAGCGCCAGGATCCGGACGCCTTTCTTGTCCCGCAGTGCCTCCGCCTGCCGGCGGGAGGCCTCTTCATAGGTCATGGTTTTTGCTCCTTGTTTCTGCTCCGGTTGATTCCGATCCGGGCCGCGGCTTCCAGCAGCACCGGCATGGCCAGTGCCCGCATGGCTCCCCGGATGCCCAGGCCGATAAAGAAATCCAGCGGCATCAGGCGGATCAGCAGGTCCGTCTGCAGGTTCAGCACCCAGCCGCCGTTGGGAAATGCCGCCTTGTGAAAGGTGACAAACAGGCCGGTAAAATCTGCCAGCGCCCAGATCAGCAGTACGGCTAGCACGCCGCCCATGATCCGCAGCCCGGTCAGGATTCCCCGGCAGAACCGTTCCCGGTTTCCGCGCAGCAGCGCGGCGGCTGTCAGCACCAGCGCCGACACACCCGCCAGGATCATCACCGTCCGGTCCAGGGATATCAGTGCCCGGCAGTCCGCCATGTGCGCAGCCTCATAGTCATGGAAGCACGGGGCATTCTGCCCCGCGCTGTCCGTAACTGTATACTGGAATTCCGGGATCCGGCCGGTCAGGTATCCGGCGGTCATATCCACAACCCCGGGGTATTCCGCCGCAGCCAGACCGGTTGTTTCCGGCGGCGCGCACCGCATCATTTCCGTTTCCATCAGACGGCCGTCCCCGGCAATCTGCAGGATGACCGCTGTAATCCAGAACACGATCCAGAGAATGGCTGCCGCTGCGCCGATGGCTTTGGAATGTTTCTTCACGCTGCCTCCTGTGGCCGCCTTGCGATCGCCGTTACCCATTCCTGCTTCGCTCACGGCTCGCAGCAATGGACGGCTGTAGCATGCGAAGCACGATACGCGCTGAAGCGCGTGTGCTTCTGCATCATTGCATTTTTAAGTATGCTGTCACGAAACCTTCCAGGTTGCCGTTCATGACGTCGTCAATATTGCCGGATTCGTAGTTCGTCCGGTGGTCCTTCACCATCGTGTAGGGCTGGAAGACGTAGGAGCGGATCTGGCTGCCCCATTCAATCTTCTTCATCTCGCCCTTGATGTCCGCCATCTGCTGTTCCTTTTCCCGCTCGCGCAGTTCCAGCAGCTTCGCTTTCAGCATTTTCAGACAGGTCGCGCGGTTCTGCACCTGGTCGCGCTCCGTCTGGCAGGCCACCACGATGCCCGTGGGGAAGTGCGTCATCCGGACGGCGGAACTGGTCTTGTTGACGTTCTGTCCGCCGGCACCGCTGGAGTGGTAGGTATCCACCCGCACGTCCTTCATATCAATCTTGATTTCGTCGCCGTCATCTTCCAGCATCGGCGCGACATCCAAGCTGGAGAAGCTGGTGTGCCGCCGGGCATTCGCGTCGAAAGGGCTGATGCGCACCAGCCGGTGCACGCCCTTCTCCCCGCGCAGGTAGCCGTAGGCATGGTCGCCGCTCACCTCAAACGTCACGCTCTTGATGCCAGCTTCATCCCCGTCCAGCAGATCCAGCAGCTTCACCTCGAAGCCCATCCGCTCGCAGTACCGGGTATACATCCGGTACAGCATCTGCGTCCAGTCCTGCGCTTCCGTTCCGCCGGCGCCGGCATGCAGGCTCAGCACGGCGTCGCTGTCGTCATAGTCGCCCCGCATCAGGGTTTCCAGCTCCAGCGCGTCCGACTGCTCCTTCAGCTTTTCCAGCTCTTCGCCGACCTCGCGCACCATATCCTCATCGTTCTCTTCCTTCGCCAGTTCCATCATGGTGTCGATGTCATCGGCGGTGGAGAGCAGGTGCTCATAATGGTTCAGTTTGTTCTTCAGATGGCCCAGCTTCTGGTTCACCTTGGTGGACCGCTCCGTATCATTCCAGAATTCCGGCTGGTTCATTTCCTCGGTCAGCTCTTCAATCTGCTCCCGCATATGGTCAATATGCAGCGCCTCTCCGGCTGCCAGGATGCTCTTCCGGATTCCGCTGATGTCCTGGGCGTATTGTTCCAGTTCAATCATGGTTTCATTCTCCTTTGTTCGGGTCCCCTGCGTCTGTTTTTCCGCAGTCAGTCAGTTATGTCCATCTCATTCACCAACCGAGCTCTATTGCTGATCTTTCAGCATGCAGCAGTTCTTGTACTTCTTGCCGCTTCCGCAGGGGCACGGATCGTTCCGTCCCACCTTCTGGCCGGGCTTCACGCGCCGCGGCTGCCGGGGGCCGTCTCCCGCCATGCGGGCTTCCACCGGTTTTGCCGTCTGCACCCGTTCGGGTGTCACCTGCACCTTGGTCTGGTAAACCCGGCGCACGGTATCCTCCCGGATCAGGTGGTTCAGCTCCTCAAACATGTGGGTGGCTTCAATCTGGTATTCCGTCACGGGGTTCTTGCCGCTGTAGGCCCGGAAGCCGATGCCGTCCCGCAGCTGGTCCATGGCGTCGATATGGTCCATCCAGCGGGTATCCACGCTGCGGAGCAGCATCACGCGCTCCACTTCGCGCATATCCACATGGATCTCGTCGAGCATCTTCTCCCGCTCTTCGTAGAAGTCACGGGCGTCCTGCTTCAGCTCCGCAATGAATTCATCCCGCTTTCCTTCTTCAGCCAGGGAGCGGAACTTCTCCACCGTGCCATGATGGTTGCACAGGTTTTCCAGGTAATTGACGGCTTCCTTCCATTCCCAGTCGTCGGGATCCTCGCCGTTCATCCAGCGGCCCATGGCGAAGTCAATCACATGGTCCGCCATCCGCATGATGCTGTCCTTGACGTTTTCGCCCATCAGCACGCGGCGGCGCTGTCCGTAGATTACCTCGCGCTGGCGGTTCATCACGTTGTCGTATTCCAGCACGTGTTTCCGGGTTTCGAAGTTGCGTCCCTCAATCCGCTTCTGGGCGCTCTCAATCTGCTTGGTCAGCAGTCCCGCCGTCAGCGGCTCATCGTCCTTCAGTCCCAGCCGGTCCACCATCACGCCGATCCGTTCGCTGCCGAACAGGCGCATCAGGTCGTCCTCCAGGCTGATAAAGAACTGGGTGGAACCGGGGTCGCCCTGCCGGCCGGAACGGCCGCGCAGCTGGTTGTCAATCCGGCGGCTTTCATGGCGCTCCGTGCCGATGATATGCAGGCCACCGGCCTGCAGGACACGGTCGTGCTCCACGTCGGTTTCCATTTTGAACTTCCGGTACAGATCCTGGAAGCGCTTCCGGGCTTCCAGCACTTCATCGCTGACGTGCTCGTTGTGCCCGACAGCCTCCTCGATGATCTCCTCTTCAAAGCCCTCCTGCTTCATCGCCTTCCGGGCCATGAATTCCGGGTTGCCGCCCAGCACAATATCGGTACCGCGGCCGGCCATGTTGGTCGCGATCGTCACGGCATCCCAGCGGCCGGCCTGCGCCACGATTTCCGCTTCACGGGCGTGGTTCTTGGCGTTCAGCACTTCATGGGCGATGCCCTTCTTCCGCAGCATGTCGCTCAGCAGCTCACTGACCTCAACGCTGATCGTACCGACCAGGATCGGCTGGTGTGTCGCGTGATGCTCCGCGATGGACGCGAGGACCGCCTGGTACTTCGCGTTCTTGTTTTTGTATACGACGTCCTCCATGTCTTTCCGGATCGTCGGCTTGTTGGTCGGGATTTCCACGACGTCCAGCGCGTAGATGCCCTGGAATTCGCCTTCTTCCGTCTTCGCCGTACCGGTCATGCCGGACAGCTTGCCGTACATGCGGAAATAGTTCTGGAATGTGATCGTGGCCAGCGTTTTGCTCTCGCGTTCCACCTTCACATGTTCCTTCGCCTCAATGGCCTGGTGCAGGCCTTCGGAATACCGCCGGCCGATCATCAGGCGGCCGGTGAACTCATCCACGATGATGACCTGGCCGTTCTGCACCACGTAGTCCACATCGCGCTTCATCAGGGTATGCGCCCGCAGCGCGCAGTTCACGTGGTGGTTCAGCTCGCTGTTTTCCGGATCGTTCAGGTTCTCAATGCCGAAAGCCGCTTCCACCTTCTGGGCGCCTTCGTCCGTCAGGGTCACCGCTTTCTTCTTCTCATCCACCTCGTAGTGGGTTTCCGCCCGCATGGTCTTCACCACGGCGTCCACCTTGTCATACAGCTCGGTGCTCTTTTCACCCTGGCCGGAGATGATCAGCGGTGTCCGCGCCTCATCGATCAGGATGGAGTCAACCTCGTCCACGATAGCGAAGGCATGCCCGCGCTGTACCAGGTCCCCCTGGCGGATCACCATGTTGTCCCGCAGGTAGTCAAATCCCAGCTCGTTGTTCGTCCCGTAAGTGATGTCACAGGCATATGCCGCGCGGCGTTCTTCCGGCTCCAGGTCGTGCACGATCAGGCCGACCGTCAGCCCCAGGAAGCGGTGCACCTTGCCCATCCATTCACTGTCACGGCGGGCCAGGTAGTCATTCACCGTCACAATATGCACGCCCTCGCCCCGCAGTGCGTTCAGGTACGCCGGCATGGTGGCCACCAGCGTTTTGCCTTCACCGGTTTTCATTTCAGCGATCCGGCCCTGGTGCAGCACGATACCGCCCAGCACCTGGACACGGAACGGCCGCAGACCAAGTACCCGGTCCGCCGCCTCCCGCACGGTGGCAAACGCCTCCGGCAGGATATCATCTTCGGTTTCCCCGTTCCGCAGCCGTTCACGGAACTCCTCGGTCTTCGCCTGCAGCTGTTCGTCGGTCAGTGCGCGGTACTCCTCCTCCAGCGCCATCACTTCGTCCACAGGCTTTTTCAGTTTCTTCAACTGGGCATCATTTCCGGCTCCCAGCATCTTCTTCAGAAAGTCCAGCATCGGTGTTCTCCTCACGTTCGCTTTGTCCGCAGCAAAAAACGGACATATATAGACAAATTATTATACCACCCCAACCCCCTGCCCGCAACCACAAAACATCCGGGCATCCATGTCTCCGTTTCCGGGACAAAAAAGTCCGGAACCCGTATCGGGTTCCGGAACAGCGAGTTTTCAGTTCAGGGAATCAGTTCTTCTTTGCCCTCCGGCGGTGGGCTGCTTCAGCCGCCTGCACTGTGGTGTCCGCAGCATCCTTCAGGGCTTCTCCGGCATCCTCCGCCGCTTCCGTTACGGCTTCCGCCGTTTCGGCAGCTGCTTCTTCCGCGGTTTCTGCAGCCGCTTCGGCAGCCTGCTCCGCATCTTCCTTCTTCTCGGAATACAGCCGGCGCAGCGTCTCCGCCATCGGCGCAGCTTCTTCCGGGATGTCTGTCTTTTCCTCAGCGGGTGCCGTGGCTTCTTCCTTTACGGCTTCCGCCTCTTCCTCCTGCGGCTTCTCCTCATCCATACCGCTGCGGATCTCATTTCTCCGTCCGCGTTTCGGTGTGGCGCTGTAGTCGCGGTACAGCCCGCCGTCCAGATGGTCCATTGCCTTGTTGGACTGGCTCTTGCTGATCGCCCGGCGTACCGCGCCGATCAGCAGCAGGATGGCCAGCGCACCGGCCACAGCCGCCAGGATCCACTTCAGCGAATCCGCAATGCCTTCCGCCTGGCTGATCCAGGTGGGTTCAGCGGTTGCCGGGGGATAGGTGATCTGTACCGGGGCTACCGGGGTAACCACCGGAGTCGCCGTCGGTTCCGGTGTCGGCGCTGAGTGATCGATCCTGATACCATTGCTCGGGAAGTTCAGGGTCTGGCCCAGCTGGTCATTCGCCCGCGCTTCAAACTGGAATGTTCCCTTTTCGCTGATCATGACATCCCGGACAAAGGTCTGGCTCTGACCCGCGGGGATGGAGGCGAATGTGTACAGCCGGGTGTTCACCGCATACACGGCGATATTGCTGACGTCCACATTGCTGTTGTTGGTCACAGTCACTGTGAAGCGGACCTGTGCGGGAATCGTGTAAACAACGTCCCGGTCCGCTTCAGCGTTCACGCTCAGCACGATCTGCTGGGTGGGATCGGTGGCGATCACCTTCACCTGGCCGGTCGCGGTTTCCACCGCCTGGCCTTTCCCGTCTTCTCCCTTTACGGTAAACAGGAGGTCCTGGGTTTCCGTAATGGTCAGGTCCTTCTCCAGCGTCAGGGACTGCCCCTTCGGAACCGTCACGTTTTCGAACACGGTTCCCAGCTTCTCATCCGTTACAACAACATTCGTAAAGTCGGTTGATCCGGAGTTCTTCAGCTTCAGTGTCAGCTTGACCGCTTCGCCCGGCGCGCCGCCCTTTTTGTCAGCGCTCAGCGTGGCGCTCAGGTTGATTTTGCCGTATTTGATGGTGGCGTTTTCCACCTTGCTGGTATAGCTCTTTCCGCCGGCCTTGAAGGAAACGGTGGCCGAACTGGTCAGGTCCTTCTTCCCCATCTTGACCGTGAATACATGCTTTGCCGTCTCGCCGGCCTTGATGCTGCCGATGGAGGCACTGTCCTTCGCGATGGAGGCATTTTCCTTGATGGAGACGGAGGAAACATCCGCGGAACCATTGTTGGTGATCTCATAGATCACGCTGACTTCCTGTCCGTCTGAAGCCGTCTGCGGAATGATGGAGCGTTTCACATCCAGCTCCGGCTCCGCGCCGGAATACTGGATCGTCCTTTTGAGTTCGGCAGCGTAGGACTTCAGCTCGCCCGCATCGTTATACGCGGAATAGCGGACAATGAAGATGATCTTGCCTTCGTCCAGTTCCTTCTGGGTCACGGACCAGGGGCCGCTCCAGTTCTTGCTGGATCCGGCAGTCAGCGTGGGGGAGCCGAACTCCTCCACCTGCTTCCCGCTGGGATAGTACAGGGTTACCGGACCGGGGAGATCGCTTTCTCCCGCGTTGCTCACCGTAATGGAAACCGTTATGGTGGTCGGCCCTGTAAACTTGCTGGAGCTGAGCTCCATATTGAATTTCAGCGAATCGTTGGCCGCCAGTGCCGACCCCGTCACCAGAAGGATCAGCGCAATTCCAAGTACCAGTGCCAGCAAAAGCCGTTTTCTGCTCATATTGTTTCGGAGCCCCCGCTCCTTCCTCCTTCCTCCGGCGAATTCCTCCGCCGGACCCGCTATGAACTTACGGTTACAGGATGTCTATGATATTTTACCGGCTAAGCAATGCCATGTCAAGCTTTCGGCTCTTCTTCGGCAAAATCCGCCGGCGGATTCTCCCCCTCCGCCGGAGCGGGGTCCGCGAACGAGTCCCCCCAGGCAGGTTCCATATCGTCCATCCGGATCTGCTCCACGGCCGGCTCCCGGAACGCGCTGCGCCTTGCCGCAGGCGCATCCGCCTTCATGGACGGCGGCAGCTTGACCTTTTTCTTCTTCCCCAGTTTTTCCCGGGCAAAGCCGATGGTATCGTCCCAGGAGAACGGCGTGCATATAGCGGGAATCCGCAGCCACCAGGCCGGGGCATAGAAGAGGATCATGCATTTTTCAGGCCACAGCTGTACCCGGGCCACATCCTTCCATGCCAGGTCCCTGCGGGAAAGCATCAGCACCCGGGCATCTCCGCCCTCCGCCTGCTTTGCTGCCGCCGGGGATCTCAGCCGCGCCAGCAGTTTCAGCGGGGTCGGATCCGGCAGGTAGCGCGTTTCGTGGATTCCCCGGCTGTCCACTACGAAGTCGGACAGTTCCTTCCCCTGCAGCAGCAGGGCGGCAAATACCGCCAGCAGGGCCGCTGCCAGCAGGATCAGCAGTGTCAGCGGGAACACGGAAGTCATCATCCGTTCCACCGCGGCCACACCGCCGCTGACCGCTTCCGCCGCCAGCACCAGCACCAGGATGACCAGCGCCGCGGGCAGCAGCACACGCATCACGCTGTTCCAGTACATCCAGTCCTTTACCGGCGTGCGCTCCACGCACCACGCGGCATGCGCGGCGTTTTTGCCCAGCCGGGTTCCGCAGCGGGGGCAGATCTCCCCCGGCTCCACTTCCCGGCCGCATTTTTTGCAGTATGCTGTCAGTGCCATTCCCGGCCTCCCTTGCGGCGTGACGCCGTCTGTCGCATTGATTATACATCAGAACCCGTCCGGGGGCAAAGCTTTTGCGCCGATCCCCCGGGACATACGAAAAGGATGCTGCCGTGCGGGCAGCATCCTCCGCCGGTTCGCCCGGCCGGGATTCATGTGTCCAGTACATTTTCCCGGGTAATATTCCGCAGCCATTTCCGGCTTCGGTAATGCCGGAATACCCACGGCCATTTCACGAACTCATCCGTACACAGCAGGAAATAGACCACCAGCGGCGGGAGCTTCAGGACCGCCGCAGCCAGGAATCCCAGCGGAACCGCATAGCACCACATATCAATTGTGTCGCAGACAAAGCCGAACCGGCTGTCGCCTCCTGCCCGGAAAATCCCGGCGATCAGGGTGGTGTTCACCGCCTGCCCCATCACATAATAGGTATTGATCAGCAGCATTCCCTTCAGGTAACCCCGGCCCGTGTCCGTCAGGCTGGCAAACCGCAGCACCGGCGGGATGCACGCCAGTACCACCAGCCCGCCGGCAATCCCGGACAGCACCGTCAGCTTCATCAGGACTTTCGCGCCCTGCTCCGCTTCCTCCAGCCGTCCGTTCCCCAGCAGGTGGCCCAGCAGGATTCCCCCGCCGCTGGCCACGCTGAAGCACAGCACCGTCCCGAAGTTCCGTACCAGGGAAGTAAAGGAGTTGGCCGCCACCATATCCGTTCCGAGGAACTGCCCGATGATGACCGAATACATCGAAAACGCCAGCCCCCAGGATACATCATTCAGGGTGGCCGGCATAGCCATCCGCAGGAAATCCCGGAACAAAGCCCGGCTCCGGATAAACATGCAGGACAGCTTCAGCTTCACATCCCGGCTCCGTCCGGATACCACCAGCGCCAGCACCAGCTCCGTGATCCGCGAGATGGATGTCGCCAGTGCCACGCCCGCCGCGCCGAGCTTCGGCGCCCCGAACAGGCCGAAAATGAACACCGCGTTCAGCAGGATATTCAGCAGGAACGCCGTGGTGTTCAGCGCCGTGCTGATTCCCACGCGGCCGATGGAACGCAGCGTGGCAAGGTAAATTTCAATCAGTCCCCAGCAGAGGTATGCCGCCGACACGTTCCGCAGGTACTGCGCCCCGATTTCAATCAGTTCCGGATCCGGTGTAAACACCCGCATCATCTGCTCCGGAATCAGCAGTGCCGCGGCTGCCAGCAAAGCCGATACAGCCACCGAGAATCGCAGCGCGATTCCCTCCACCGCCTCCACAGCCCGCAGGTCACCCCGGCCGAAATACTGGGCGCTCAGCATGGTCACGCCGGTTCCCAGGCCGTACAGCACCATAAACAGCACACTGGCATACTGGGTCGCCAGGGAAACTGCCGAAATATGCGCCTGGCCCACAAAGTTCAGCATCACCACATCCGCGGAGTTTACCGCCGCGCTCAGCAGGTTCTGCAGGATTATCGGCAGGGTCAGCTTCATGATCTGCCTGCATACCGGGCGTTCTTCCCGGGTGATCCGGATTCTGTTGATCATACCGGTTGTGTTTCCTCCGTCCCGGAAGCTCCGGGTGCAGCGTTTTCAGCCTTGCTTTTTCCGCTGCCGGTCAGCAGTACGGTCACCTTCTTCCACAGCAGGCGGAAGAGCAGCGTCGCGGGAACAGCGCATCCCAGCACTGCCGCAATGAACAGCGGAACCGATTTGATGTAGACAATGCTCTTTGAGATATCCAGGAAATTGTATCCGAACAGTTCCACAAAAATACCGTGCATCAGGTAGAATTCCAAAGTCACTCCGCCCAGCCAGGCCAGCACTTTGTTGCCCAGCTTCACCTTCATCATCAGCAGGAAGCAGAAGGCCACAAACACCAGGCTCACCAGCCACTGCATGCCGGCGCTCATCAGCCGGTGCGGCACCTTCAGCGGATCGCCCCACTCTCCGTAGTAGCCCCATCCATGGCTGTTCAGCCATTCGGACTGCTGGAAGAGCACAAAGATCGCCGCGAAGGAAAGCAGCAGCCAGAACCAGTAGCCCTTCCGGAAGAACCGTGTCAGCGGTTTCTCAAACCGGCCGAACAGGATCCCCACCGGGAAAAGGATAATGCTGTTGTACCACCATTCCCCGCGCATCCACCAGTCATCCTGGTGGTCAATAACCGCGCCGAGCACCGTATACGCCGCCGTAAAGACGAAAACCCAGAATATGGCGGTGCCTTCATGCCTGCAGAAGCGGAACGCCGCCCAGAACACGAGGTAGAAGAACGGAATCACAATCACATACCACGAATTGAAATTCGCCATGTGCAGGCCGGACAGGTACCAGAGGATTTTCGTCAGGTCCATCTTTTCGCCCATCAGCAGGCGGATTCCGGTATAGATGAATTCCGACAGGTAGAACGCGATCACCACCGGCAGGATCCGCCGGCGGAAAAAGCCATTCAGGTAATCCGGCTTGGTATGGAGGCTCCTGTAGAGGCCGAGGCCGCTGCAGAACAGGAATACACCCACCAGCATATATCCCATGGGAATAAACGGATCCAGGCCGTGCACCATGTACTTCACCGGATGCCAGGGCGCGCAGGTTTTCTGGGACACATGATGCAGCGCAATTCCCAGTGCGGAAATCCCCTGCAGGATCTTGGTCTGCTTCAGGGAGGTATACTCCTCGTTCCACCGGCCGCGCCCGGCGCCTTTCGCGCCGAAGAACATCAGCAGTGCCAGCGAAAAGTAAAACAGATACATCCAGTCCATAAAAACCGTTCCTTCCGTTGTTTCCGGGTTTTCCGTCCAAACCCGCAATCGTTTGCTTTTTGTACTGTATCATGGACCACCCGGAATTTCAATCCCGCAAAAACAAAATCCCGGAGTCTCCTCCGGGATTTTGAAAAAGCAGCTCAGTCAGCCCTTGACCGCGCCGGCAATGAAGCTGTCCTGGATTCGCTTGCTCAGGAAAACATAAACCAGCAGGGTCGGAATGGTTGCAATGGACAGTGCCGCACCGATGGGACCCCATTCAGTCGTATACTGACCGCACAGGGCCTGAATGCCGACCGGCAGCGTCCTGATTTCAGGTGATTTGATGAAAACATTGGCAAACATCAGCTCATTCCAGCACTGCAGGAATGTGTAGATGCCGACCGTAGCAACCGCGGGCATCATCAGCGGTGTAATCACACGGAAGAAGATTCCCCAGACTCCGCATCCGTCCAGGAAGGCCGCCTCATCCAGGTCGTACGGAATATCGCTCATAAATCCGTTGCAGATCAGGATGCCCATGGACAGTGAAAACGCGGAATACGGGATAATGATCGCTCCGTATGTATCCAGCCACTGAAGCCTTGCAAGGATAATGTAAATCGGAACAACGGATGCGTGGATCGGTATTGTAAGGCCCAGCATGAAGAACTTGTTCATCATCTTCCGGCCTTTCCATACCAGGCGCGTCATCGCATAGGTTGCCATAAATGCAGCAATCAGAACGATGATAATCGTACTGCCGGCCACCAGCGTGCTGTTAACGAAATAACGGCTGATATTGCCAACCCGCATGGCATTTTCATAGTTGCTGAACAGCCAGTAACGGGGAAGTCCGATCACGTTCTCGCCATAGATTTCCGCATTATTCTTCAGGGAGAATGTCAGCATCCAGTAAACCGGGAAAATACTGACAAATGCCCAGAACAGAAGTCCGATATATGTGAGAACACTGCCCACAGTAACCGGTCGTTTCTCACCTGTTGATGCTTTGATCTTCGCATTTCGATTCATAAGGAGTGTTGTCATCTTAGCGCACCTCCTTATCCTTGAACACAATATTGATCAGCAAAGCAAAAGCAAAGCAGAGCAGGATCAGCATAACTGCGATCGCGCTGCCCATGCCGTACCGTTTTGCGCTGAACAGCATCCGGATCATCAGCGTGCTGGGCACATCGCAGGGGTTTTTGTCCTGACCCATCAGAACATAGATCAGGTCGAAGGATTTCAGGGATCCTGTTACAGCAAAGATAACACTGACTTTCAGGATCGGCTTGATGTACGGAATAATGATAAACCGGTTAACCTGCCCTTCGGTGCAGCCATCCAGCTGGGCTGCTTCCAGCAGGTCTTTCGGAACGCTTTTTACTCCCGCATACATCAGCAGCATGTGATAACCGACATACTGCCATAGTATCGGAACAAAGCAGGCAGCCAGTGCCAACGGGTTTGTTTTGGAGAGCCATGCGGCTCGTGTTCCCCAGACGCCGATCTTCTGGTTCAGCCAGTCCCCCAGTCCGATTGAACGGAGGAACTGGTTCAGGATACCGTAATCCGGATTGTAGATTTTCAGCCACAGCTGTCCGATAACAACCGTGGAAATCAGGACCGGCATAAAGTATACAGAAAGGAACCCCCGCTCACCGCGGACACCTTTGCCCAGTTTCAGTGCCAGGACCAGCGCCAGCGGAAGCTGAATGCCAACGGAGAAAAGCGCCAGCAAAAGAGAGTTCCCCAATGCTTTCCCGAAGCCCAGGGAGGTGCTGGTAAAGATCTCCGTATAATTAGCGAATCCAATCCATGTTTCAGCACCGCCCGCGCCCTTTTTATTCATAAACCCGTAATATGCTGAAAGGAAAATCGGTGCGATCAGCACGCCTATGAACAACAGCAGCGCCGGCAACAGGAAAAGGAAGATATTCATTTTATAGGAAAACGTCTTTTTCATGGTACGCAATCCCCTCTACAAAAAAGAGGGAGACGGTCCCTCCGGGAAGCTCCCTTTCGGGGCCGTCTCCTTATGTTTGGTTTCGATTCAGGCTCAGGCCAGAAGAATTACCACAGATCTCCGGCAAGACCATCCATGAAGGACTGGCCATCCAGTTCGCAGCTGTAAACCTGGTCAACATAAGCCAGATACTTATCCTTGTCTTCGCCGCCCATCGCGGTGTCGCCGAACAGAACCATTCCTTCAGCTTCCGCAACGATCGCCGCAACGTCGTTCACCAGGGGCAGAACTTCGCTGGTGTCATAGTCCGGAGTCCAGGCAGGCAGTCCGGAACCAGCCAGGTAACCGGCATGGCAGATTTCCTTGCCCAGTTCGAAAGCGATCTTGGCAGCCAGTTCAGCATTGGGAGAATGAGCAGAAACAGCCAGAGAGTCGGACGGTCCGCCGATAACCTGCTTGTAGGTGGCGCGTTCCGCGTTCATGACGGGGAACAGAGCGACCTTGAAGTTTTCACCGGCCTTGTTGACTTCGCCGCAGTTCCAGGTACCATTCTGATAGAACGCGTACTTGCCGGCGATGAAGTTGGCCTTCACTTCGTCATTGCCCAGGGACATGCCGTTGGCATCGAAGTAGCCCTTCTTGATCATATCCTGGAAAGCATCAACAGAAGCCTTGATGTCAGCATCCGCCCAGGTGGCGCCTTCAACATGGTTGAAGATGTTGCCCAGGGTCTCAGCGCCAACAAACTTTTCCATGATGGGCTCGAGATACTCGGTCACGCACCAGGTTTCCTTACCGGAGCAGCCGAAGGGGGTGATGCCGGCAGCAACCAGGTCATCGCAGCACTTGGTCAGCTCTTCGTAGGTTTCCGGAACCTTGTCCCAGCCAGCCTTGGCCAGCAGGTCCATGTTCGCAAACATAGCAACGATGTTCATGGTCAGCGGGACAGCGTAGGACTTTCCGCCGAAGGTGCCGTTCGCCAGCATAACTTCGGGCAGGCTGTCTTTGGTTTCCAGGTTGGCATACACATCGTTCAGGGCGTAGACATTGCCTTCTTCAACGAAGTCGCCCAGGAAAGCACCGGACCAGGTGAAGAAGATGTCCGGCAGGGTGGAAGGATCGGCCATCGCGGCAGCGATGTCAATCTTGTACTGCTGGTTTTCAGTAGAGACTTCCTTGATCTCAATGTTCGGATACTTCTCGGCAATGTAAGCCAGGGCCGCATTGTAAGCGGGGCGGTTCGCATCGCTCTCGGTGGCGATATCCCACAGGGTCAGGGTGATCTTCTCTTCCGCTGCGTCAGCGAAAACAGAGGTCAGGGACAGCAGCATAACAGCCGCCAGAACCAGGGCAACCAGCTTTTTCATGATGGGGTTCCTCCTTTTATTTTTCGCGGCAAAGCCGCAATATTCTCAAACAGCGCACCCGCTGTTATCGACTTTTTTCATCCTTTTCCGCACCGATCAATCAGCACAAAACGGTAAAATATCATTCCGATTCGGCACATCAACGCAAGTGACAGTATACCCTTCCGCATATGTTTTTGCAAGCACAAAATGTAGGATTTGCGTACATTCTTCCCCTTTTTGCACATGGTTCAAAAGTTGCGGTATCGTTATCATCCCTTGTAAACCAACGTTTGTTAATTTTTTGTATTTTTTGTGATTCTGAGTATTTCAATCGGATTTTGCACCTTTTCCCACCCTGATTTGCAGTCAGAAGGCCGTTTTGCCCCCGCTCACGGGGAGCAGTGCACCACAATATGTTGTGGTACGTATTCGGAATCATATGTCCGGATTTTGCGGCTCTCCTGACTGGTTTTCCATATCTGCCGGATACAGAAAAGCCGCCCTGCTTTGTGAAAAACAGGACGGCTGAAAGATATTTCGGGCTGAAAGATTATTCCTTCACGCCTCCCAGCGCCACACCGCTGATGATAAACTTGCTCAGCATGAAGTAGACGATGAAAAGCGGCAGCACCGTCAGGGACAGTGCCAGGTATACCGTGCCGAAGTCCGTACGGAAACGGTCGGATTTCAGCAGGGATACCAGCATGGGCATTGTAAACTTTGCCTGGCTGTTGATCACCATGGTCGGTGTAAACAGGTTGTTCCAGGAGCCTACAAAAATGAATATCGCCTGTGTCGCGATTGCAGGGGCCATCATCGGAATCGCGATCCTGTTGAACGTGCGGAACTCGCCCGATCCGTCAATCCGGGCCGCTTCAACAATTTCCAGCGGCAGGCTTCCCAGCATGAACTGTCTCATGAAGAACACCACCGAGGGGGATGCGGCTGCCGGAAGAATCAGGGGCCAGAAGGTGTTGATCAGGCCCATCTTGTACATTTCATTGAAGAAACCGATGATCGAGACCTGGCTCGGAATCATCAGCACCACCATGATAAACGTAAATGCCGCCTGCCGCAGCTTGAACCGGTAAACCACCAGGCCGTAGCTGGTCATCAGCGAAACGTAAAGGCAGAGGAATGTCGCGGAACTGGAAACCAGCAGGGAGTTCAGCATGCCACGGACAAAGTCAAAGTTCTGCCGTTCTTCCAGCGTCTGCCAGTTCGTCGCCAGCATATTGCCCGGAACCAGGCTCAGCCGCTGCGCAATATCCGCCGAAGGGCGTGTCGCATTTACGAACATCACCAGGAACGGGAAAAGCGAAAGTGCGCACAGGAAGATACACACAATGTATATCAGCGTTTTCTTGCCGATGATCCGCGCTCTGTAGCTCCCGCTCACGCGCCCGGCTGTATCTGTCAGATTGCTCACAGTTTCGCCTCCTTCCGGGCAGCCCGCATCATCTTGCGCTGCCGGCTGGCTTCCTTGTCCCGCATAATGTAGAACAGGATCACGGAGAACACAGCGGTGACCAGGAAGAGGAGTACGGAAACAGCGGCGCTGCGCCCGTAATCTTTGGTTCCCTCAAACACGAGCTCCTGGATATACATGGTGACCGTCTGGGTCATATCCTTTGCTTTGGAGCCCTGCTGCTGCATCATTGCCGGGATATCGTACATCTGCATGCCGCCGATCAGCGAGGTGACCAGGGTATAAAGGAGGATCGGACGAAGCAGCGGAATTGTAATCCGATGGAAAATCTGGTTGCTGCTTGCGCCGTCAACCTGGGCCGCCTCAAACAGGCTCGGGTTCACACCGAGGATACCGGCAACCAGCACGATCATAGTATTGCCGTACCACATCCAGAAGTTGATGAACGCGACAATCAGCCGTACCGCCCATCCATCCTCCAGGAAGCGGAATGCCACCGTGGCGGCAATGCCCGAATTCAGGTATATTTCCTTGTCAATGACTCCCAGGCTGGCCAGTATACTGTTTGCCGGGCCCTGCGGGAAGGCAAACAGTGCGTAGAACAGCATGGAAATACTGGCTGCGGTGATGATGTTCGGCATGTAAACCATCACCTTGATTGCGCCCTGCCCGCGAATGGTGAACCGGGTATCGGTAAACCATTTCGCCAGGAGAAGCGCAATGAGCATCTGCGGAATGAAGTTGATGATCCACATGATCCCGGTGTTGATGAATACCTGGACAACCTTGGGAGTTGCTCCGCTGCTGGCCTTGAACAGCGCCGCAAAGTTGTTGAACCCGACCGGGTTGGGTCCGATCACTTTATTGGTTCCGGTGATCATGTATTTCTGGAAAGCCAGATAGAATGTATTCCCCAGCGGATAGAGCTGGAAGATTGCATAAACCAGAAAGAACGGGGCGATAAAAAGATATCCCCAGTATGTCTTTTCGAGCCTTGACCGGCTCAGTCGGCTCCTTCTGGCTGTCACCTGTGTCGCCTGGGACATGCGGGCTCACACTCCTGTATCATGTTGCCAGAAAAGCACCCCGGAGGGATAGCCCTCCGGGGTGCCCCCTATCCAAAGATTTAATCAGGGGTTCCGGGATTATTCAGCCGTGATTTCCGGATACAGGTCAACAACCGCCGCCGCGAAATCGGCCAGCGCGGTATCGAGATCCTTCTCACCGGCGATGTAGTAGTTCACCTGGGTGTCCATCGCAGAGTTGATATTCTGGTCATAGGCGCTCATGGTGCTCACATCGATCAGCGGCAGCACTTCACGGAACAGGCTGTAGTGATCCTGGCCGCCCAGGAAGTCGAAGGAGAATCCGTCATCAATGATGGACTTCACAGCGGCGTCATTGTTCACATAGTCCTTGGAGCCCAGGCAGTAGTACTTCATGCTGTCTTCTTCGGTGGTGAAGAAGCGGATGATGTCAGCCGCCAGAGCGTCGTTGGTGCAGAACTTGGAAACGGCCAGCCAGGTGCCGCCCCAGTAGTAGGGCTGCGGGCCCTTCACGGCGCGCCAGTCACCATAGGTGCCTTCGCCCGGAGCGGAGCCGCCGGAGTTGCCGACCATCGTCCACTGAATTCCCCAGGTGGAGAAGAACAGGCCCATCACGGAATCATTGCCCATGCAGGCGTTCCAGCCTTCGCTCCAGGGATTCGCTTCAGCAGTCAGGTTTTCTTCACGCAGGGTCTTCGCGAAATCGAAGTACCACTTCACCTGGTCGTCAATCTTCAGGGTCAGGGATTCATCCACCCACGGGGTGCTGCGGACGGTGCGGACGACCTGCCATACGTCTCCGTTGGAGGGGATCAGCTTGGTCGCGCCTTCGCTCTTTTCCTTCACTTCACGGGCAGTTGCCAGCCAGGAATCCCAGTCCTTCACCTTTTCCTGCATTTCTTCAGGAGAGTTGACGCCCAGGTACTTCTTAGCCAGGGAAGCACGATACATGAACAGTCCGGGAGCGGCCTGCCAGGAGGATCCCTTGATCACGCCGTTCTCATCGGTGGCAACCTGACGGGTGTACTCATACTGACCGGCCATTTCTTCAGCGGTGATGCCAACGCTTTCGATCGGGCGGGTGTATTCAGAGTTCACATACTTCAGGGCGTAGTCCGCTTCCATCAGGAACAGGTCGATGTGCTGTTCATTCTGCAGCGCCTGGTCGAGCTTGGCCTGATAGTTGCCGTTATCATTGGGGTTGATCACAAACTCCAGCACGTCGCCGTTCGGGAAGGTGACGGTGCCGTCATCCGCCACGGTGCCGCCCACCGCGGGGATGTAATAGTTTTTCAGCATGCCCAGGAATTCGTCGTTCCATGCATAGATGACGAACTTCTCGCCGGTGGCGGGCACGTCGAAATCTGTGGTGAAGCCTTCAGCCAGGGCACTCGCGCAGCCCAGCAGAAGAGCCAGCGCCAGGACCAGGGAAAGGATCTTCTTCATAAGGGTTCCTCCTTCTTTTTTTTGCGGTTTTGCCGCATTATTCTCAAACAGCGATTCATCGCTGCCGTCGACTTGTTAAGGATTTTTTTGCTCCGAACTCATGCCACGCTGAGTAGTATACCCCGTTAATAACAAATTTTCAACTCCATTATCGCGGATTTTTGGCATTTTTTGTTCGTCCAACCTGTAACCAAAAAGTCCGGTAACGTTTGCAATTGTTATGTTTCAACGGGTCTGGAAATTCAAATTTTCTTTGTATTTTTTTGTATTTCCTGTTTCACAATTAATCGGTAACGTTTCCATCTATGAGCACTGTGTCTTTTTCACTCTGTCTATATCGCTCATCGATCCCGGAACCTGCCCGGCGGACCCTTTTTCCGCCCTTCTGTTCGCCTTTTCTTTCTGGTTTTTATCAGTTATAATATGGGTACTGAAAAAATGGAGGCGCCGCCCATGAATGAACCCACCCTGCTGCCGGAAGAAACGCCGAACCCGGCCGGCCAGCCGCTGGCGGCCCGGATGCGCCCGGCCACGCTGGATGAAATTGCCGGCCAGCGGCATCTGCTGGGCCCGGGCAAAGTGCTGCGCCGCCTGATCGAGTCGGATGTCATTACCTCCATGATCTTCTGGGGGCCTCCCGGCGTCGGCAAAACCACGATTGCCCGGGTTATCGCCCTGCGGACAAAGGCCGCCTTCATCGATTTTTCCGCCGTTACCAGCGGCATCAAGGAAATCCGCCAGGTCATGCAGAAAGCCGAAGAAAACCGCGTCTACGGTGCGCGGACAATCGTCTTTGTGGATGAAATCCACCGCTTCAACAAAGCCCAGCAGGATGCCTTCCTTCCCTTTGTGGAGAAGGGCAGCATCGTGCTCATCGGCGCAACCACCGAAAACCCCTCCTTTGAGGTCAACAGCGCGCTTCTGTCCCGCTGCAAGGTCTTTGTGCTCCAGGCCCTCAGCCGGGAGGATATCCTGTCCCTGCTCCGCCGCGCGCTGACAGATGAGCGCGGTTTCGGCCGGGACCACGTCACCATCAGCGAAAAAGCCCTGGACGCCATCGCCGGTTTCTGCAACGGGGACGCCCGCAGCGCCCTGAGCACGCTGGAAATGGTGGTGCTCAACGGCGAAGCCGGGGAAAACGGGATCCATGTGACGGATGAGATCGTGGCCCAGTGCCTCAGCCGGAAAAACCTCATGTACGACAAGGACGGCGAGGAACACTACAACCTCATCTCCGCCCTGCATAAATCCATGCGCAATTCCGATCCTGACGCCGCCGTCTACTGGATGATGCGGATGCTCGAGGGCGGCGAGGATCCGCTGTACATCGCGCGGCGGGTACTGCGCTTCGCCGCCGAGGATGTCGGCCTGGCCGATCCCCGGGCCATGGAGGTCGCGGTGGCCGCCTACCAGGCCTGCCATTTCATCGGCGTGCCGGAGTGCAACGTGCACCTGGCGGAAGCCGTGGTCTACATGTCCCTGGCTTCCAAGTCCAACGCCATGGAAATTGCCACCATGGAGGCAAAGGAAGCCATCGAGAAGGAGCCGGACGCGCCGGTTCCGCTCGTCATCCGCAATGCCCCCACCACCCTGATGAAAAACCTGTCCTACGGCAAGGGATACCAGTACGCGCATGACTATGAGGAAAAGATCACAGCCATGCAGTGCCTCCCCGATGTCCTGAAGGACCGGAAGTTCTACCACCCCACCTCCCAGGGGCTGGAAGCCAAATACAAAGAACGCCTCGAGCAGATCGAGGCCTGGAAAAAAGAGCACCGGAAGCCGTGATTCCCGGATCATCCGGTCCATATCAGACAATGTTCCCCGCCTGCCGGCAGCTTGCTGCTGATCCGGTAAGCGGGGATCATTTTCTCCAGGTTTTGGACATTTTTGCCGCTGTGTCGTCTAATCTGTGTGAAAGGGGGAAGCGGTTTGGCACAGGATGCGCGCCGGGAATGGCTGGATGCAGCCATTACCCGCTGGGAGAAGCAGCTGCTTCGGCTCTGCTTTGCTTATCTGGGAGACACCGCCCTGGCGGAAGATGCCGTGCAGGAAACATTTTTCAAGGCCTGGAAGGGCTATGACCGTTTCCGGGCAGACTCCGATGAGAAAACCTGGCTGACGCGCATTGCCGTCAACACCTGCAAGGACCTGCTGAAAAGCGCGTGGATGCGGAATACGGACCGGTCTGTATCCACGGATTCCCTGCCGGAAGGCTCCGCGCCCTTTGATGAACGGGACGACACCGTTACGCGTGCGGTTATGTCCCTGCCGCAAAGGGAAAAGGAGGCCGCCCTGCTGCACTGGTATCACGGGATGAGCCTGGATGAAATGGCCCGGGTGCTGCGAATCCCCCGCTCCACGATTCATTATCGGTTGAAAAAGGCGAAAACGCTGCTGAAAACAGAGCTGGAGGACTGGTATTATGAAGACGAATAAGGATTCCCTGAAGGCTGCGATGGACCGCCGCCTTTCCTTCCTGGATGATGCGCCTTCCTGCCGCACAGCCGTGCAGTATCGTATCGCCCGGGAGGAGGAACCTGTTGTGAAGAAAAGAATGCCTGCTGCATTTGTATTGGCCGCCGTGGTGGTCCTGCTTTCCGTAACCGCCATGGCCGCCGGCCTGCTGCTGTCGGCAAGGGTGTCTGCGGCCCGGCTGGCGGATCAGGCGCTGGAAAGCCGTTACGGAATTACCCCGCAGATGCAGACCTTTTTTGCCCGGGAGGAGCAGGAACAGCCGGACGGAACCGTCCATGTCACTTACAGGGGCGTAAGCAGCCTGGAGGCCGCCCTCGGCACCTATACCGCGGTGGTCCGGGACGGGCACGCGGAAATTTCCTGGAGCCATGACGGGGCGGATACCGCCGGCGGTTACAATGCGGATGCCTGGGGCCTGGCCCAGCTGAAGCAGATGCTGGATGACAGCCTGGATGAGCAGGAAAAACTCATTTACCTGAACCGTGCGGCGGAAATTGCGGAACAGCACGGGATCAAAGCGGATCTTTCATCCTCCCCGGCTGTGGAAAACTACCATGAACAGCGGGAAGCGGAAAAGACCGCCGCCCTGAAAGCCCGGAAGCTTTCGGAAGAGGATATGATCGGAATCGGCCGGGAGTTTATCATCAGTACCTGGCAGCTGGACGAGGAACAGGCGTCCCGGATGGAACTGTATACCCTGTCTTTCCTGGACAGTGAAAATCAGTGGTATGAAACGATAAACGGAAAGCCCTGCTTTGAGGTGGAATACCTGCTTTACCCGCAAAGCAAAACGGAAACCCCCGCGGAGAAAGACGGATACTACATCGTATACGTCAACGTGGAAACCGGGGCTGTCGAGGAATACGAGTATAATTCCGCACTGGCCGGGCTGGGTTGATCGCTTTCCCGGTCCGCAAAAAAGGCACACGCGCCGAAGCGCGTGTGCCTTGCTTTATATCTGCGATCAGAACAGGCCGGTGATCTTGCCGGTTTTCTCGTCCACGTCGATGCGTTCCGCCGCCGGGGACTTCGGCAGGCCAGGCATCGTCATGATCTCACCGGTCAGCGCGACCAGGAAGCCGGCGCCCGCGGAAACCTTCAGGTTGCGGACAGTCACGGTAAAGCCTTCCGGCGCGCCCAGCAGGGCGGGATCGTCGGAGAAGGAGTACTGCGTCTTGGCCACGCAGATCGGGAGCTTGTCAAAGCCCAGCTCGGTCAGCCGTTCCGCCTGCTTTTTCGCCGCAGGGGTCAGGGCCACGCCGGCGCCGCCGTAGATCTTCTTCGTCACGGCTTCCAGCTTCTCCTCAATGCTCATATCCAGGTCATAGCTGAAAGTGAAGTTGCCCTTCTCCTCCTCGCACAGCCGGACCACTTCGCGGGCCAGCTCCTCGCCGCCCTTGCCGCCTTCCGCCCACACGGTGCTCAGCACGGTGTTGACGCCCAGCTCGCGGCACTTCTTCACAATGAAGTCGATTTCCGCGTCGGTGTCCGTCGGGAAGCGGTTGATGGCCACCACGCAGGGCAGTTGGTAAACAGTCGTGATATTGTTCACATGGCGCAGCAGGTTCGGGATGCCCTTTTCCAGCGCAGCCAGGTCCTCGGTGGCCAGCTGCTTCTTGTCCAGGCCGCCGTGCATCTTCAGCGCGCGCACCGTGCCGACCACGACTACCGCATCGGGGGTCAGGCCCGCCATCCGGCACTTGATGTCCAGGAACTTCTCCGCGCCCAGGTCAGCGCCGAAGCCGGCTTCCGTCACGGTATAGTCGCCCATCCGCATCGCCATGCGGGTCGCCATCACGGAGTTGCAGCCGTGTGCAATGTTCGCGAACGGTCCGCCGTGGACGAACGCAGGCGTGCCTTCCAGCGTCTGCACCAGGTTCGGCTTCAGCGCATCGCGCAGCAGGGCCGCCATGGCGCCGGTCGCCTTCAGGTCGCCGGCGGTCACGGGCTTGTCGTCATAGGTGTAAGCCACGATGATCCGGCTCAGGCGCGCCTTCAGGTCCGCCATATCGCTGGCGAGGCAGAACACCGCCATGATCTCGCTGGCCACGGTGATATCGAAGCCGTCCTCACGCGGAACGCCGTTCGCCTTGCCGCCGAGGCCGTCCACCACGAACCGCAGCTGCCGGTCGTTCATGTCCACGCAGCGCTTCCAGGTGATCTTTTTCACGTCGATTCCCAGGGCATTCCCCTGCTGGATATGGTTGTCCAGCATGGCCGCCAGCAGGTTGTTCGCCACGCCGATGGCATGGAAGTCGCCGGTAAAGTGCAGGTTGATATCCTCCATGGGCACGACCTGGGCATAGCCGCCGCCGGCAGCGCCGCCCTTGACGCCGAACACCGGGCCCAGGCTGGGCTCGCGCAGCGCCACGGTCACGTCCTTGCCGATCCGGCTCAGGCCGTCGGCCAGGCCGATCGTCGTCGTGGTCTTGCCTTCTCCGGCGGGAGTCGGCGTGATCGCGGTCACCAGCACCAGCTTGCCGGGCTTCCGGTCGGTCTCGCTGATCAGGGCAGGATCGATCTTGGCCTTGTAGCGGCCGTACTGCTCGATGTACTTCTCATCGACATGGGCCTTCTTCGCGATCTCGGTAATGGGCTGCATTTTGCACTGCTGTGCAATCTCAATGTCGGTAAGGTATGCCATGGTCTGCCTCCTTGTTATATGGTTCGTTCGGTTCTCAGCCTTTGAAATACTTCACCGCGGATTCAAACATCCGGATGTCGTAATTGCCGGGTACATTCTTATACAGTCCGGCGCCGACGCGCTCGCTGTGGCCCATCTTGCCGAATACGCGGCCGTCGGGGCTCGTGATGCCTTCAATCGCCATGCGGCTGCCGTTCGGGTTGAAGCGCACATCCATCGTCGCGCTGCCGTCCAGGTCCACATACTGCGTGGCAACCTGCCCGTTTTCAATCAGGCGGGCAATCGTCGCGTCGTCCGCAAGGAAACGGCCTTCGCCGTGGCTGATCGGTACAGAGTAGATGTCCCCGACCTTCGTGCCCTGCAGCCAGGGGCTGCGGTTGCTTGCGATCCGGGTCCGCACCATACGGCTCTGGTGGCGGCCGATGATGTTGAAGGTCAGCGTCGGGCAGGTCTCATCGGTGTCGATAATCTTTCCGAAAGGCACCAGTCCCAGCTTGATCAGGGCCTGGAATCCGTTGCAGATACCGCACATCAGGCCGTCGCGCTTCTCCAGCAGCTCGGTCACGCCTTCGCGAACCGCCTGGTTCCGGAAGAACGCGGTAATGAACTTGGCGCTGCCGTCCGGCTCGTCGCCGCCGCTGAATCCGCCGGGGATAAAGATCGCCTGGCTCTGGCCGATTTCGCGGGCGAAATCCTCCACGCTGCGGGCAATGCCTTCCGCCGTCAGGTTATTGATCACCATGATGCGGGCATCCGCTCCGGCATCCCGGACCGCCCGGGCGCTGTCATATTCGCAGTTCGTGCCGGGGAACGCGGGAATCAGGATCCGCGGCCGCGCGGTCTTCACCGCGGGCGCCGCCCAGCTTTCCGCCGGGAAGGAAATGTTCTCCGCCTTTTCATCCGGCGTCGGGATATTGCAGGGATATACGGATTCCAGCTTGTCTTCCCACAGGCACTGCAGGCTGGCCAGGGAAATGCTTTCGTCTCCCAGGGTCAGTTTGCCGTCGTCCGTCACTTCGCCCAGCAGCCGGCCGGCTTCCGCGTCGTCTGTCTCCACCAGGAAGTCGCCGTAGCGGTAGCAGGTCAGCTCATCGACCGTCCAGCCCTCCGCGTAGCGGAAGCCCAGTCCGTTGCCGAAGCTCATCTTCATGACCGCCTCGGCGATTCCGCCGAGTCCCGGCGTATAGCAGGCATATACCTTGCCTTCCCGGGCCAGCTTCGTCACCTTGTCAAAGGTGGCCAGCAGGGAGGCCGTATCCGGCAGTCCGTCAGCGTTGGTTTCCGTGTGCAGCAGCACCAGCTTGTGGCCGGCCTGCTTGGTTTCCGGGGAAATGATGTCGCCGGTCTTCGCCATGGTCACCGCGAAGGAGACCAGCGTCGGGGGAACATCCAGCTTCTCAAAGGAACCGCTCATGGAGTCCTTGCCGCCGATGGCGCCGATTCCCAGCGCCTTCTGGGCTTCAAAGGCGCCCAGCAGGGCCGCCAGGGGCTTGCCCCAGCGCCGTCCGTCCTTCCCGGGCTTCTCAAAGTATTCCTGGAAGGTCAGGTATACGTCGCTGAACTCCGCGCCGGAGGCAATCAGCTTGCTCACGGATTCCACCACCGCCAGGTAGGCGCCGTGGTAGGGGCTCTTTTCCGTAATAAAGGGGTTATATCCCCAGGCCATCAGGGAGCAGTCGTCGGTATGCTTCTGCTCCATGCTTACCTTCTGCACCATCGCCTGTACGGGGGTCAGCTGGTTCTTTCCGCCGAAGGGCATCATCACACTGCCCGCGCCGATGGTGGAGTCAAACCGCTCGCCCAGGCCGCGCTTGGAGCACATATTCAGGTCCGTGGCCATGGCCTTCATGTTGTCGGTGAAGCTTCCGGAAACCTTCCGCTGCCAGTCTTCGGGCTTCGCGGGATTGATCCGGATATGCTTCGGCGCACCGTTGGAATTCAGGAAATCACGGCTGATATCCACGATGGTTTTGCCGTTCCAGTTCATCCGCAGCCGCGGCTCTTCCTTCACGACCGCCACCGGGCAGGCCTGCAGGTTCTCCTCGCCGGCCAGCTTCAGGAACGCGTCCACGTCCTCCGCCGCAACCACAACAGCCATCCGCTCCTGGCTTTCGGAAATCGCCAGTTCCGTCCCGTCCAGTCCTTCATACTTCTTCGGCACCGCGTTCAGGTTGATCTCCAGCCCGTCCGCCAGCTCGCCGATGGCGACGCTCACGCCGCCCGCACCGAAGTCGTTGCACCGCTTGATCATCCGGCAGGCATCGCCGTTCCGGAACAGGCGCTGCAGCTTGCGTTCTTCGGGCGCATTGCCCTTCTGGACCTCCGCGCCGCAGGTCTCCACGCTGTGGGCGTTATGCGCCTTGGAAGAGCCCGTCGCGCCGCCGATGCCGTCGCGTCCGGTGCTTCCGCCCAGCAGGATCACCACGTCTCCGGGGGCCGGGCGCTCCCGGCGGACATTCTCCGCCGGCGCCGCCGCGATCACCGCGCCGATTTCCATGCGCTTTGCCGCATAGCCAGGATGGTAAATCTCATCCACGATGCCGGTCGCCAGGCCGATCTGGTTGCCGTAGGAGGCATATCCGGCCGCCGCCGTGGAAACCAGCTTACGCTGCGGCAGCTTGCCGGGAATTGTTTCGCTCACAGGCACGGTCGGATCCGCCGCGCCGGTCACGCGCATCGCGCCGTAGACATAGGCCCGGCCGCTCAGCGGGTCGCGGATCGCGCCGCCGATACAGGTGGCCGCGCCGCCGAAGGGCTCAATCTCCGTCGGATGGTTGTGGGTTTCATTCTTGAACAGCAGCAGCCAGGGCTCTTTCTTCCCGTCGGCTTCCACTTCGATCTTCACCGTGCAGGCGTTGATCTCTTCGCTCTCGTCCAGCTTCGGCAGCTTGCCGTTCGCCTTCAGCCAGCGCACCGCCACGGTGGCGATGTCCATCAGGCAGACCGGCTTGGTCCGGCCCAGTTCCTTCCGCACCGCCAGGTAATCCGCGTATGCCTTTTCCAGCACCGGATCCTCGAAGGTGACCCCGTCGATCTCCGTCAGGAAGGTAGTGTGGCGGCAGTGGTCGCTCCAGTAGGTATCCAGCATCCGGATTTCCGTGATGGTGGGCTCCCGCTTCTCGCTCCGGAAGTACTCCTGGCAGAACGCGATATCATCCGCGTCCATGGCCAGGCCGTAGCTTTCCACAAAGCGCTCCAGTCCGGCCCGGTCCAGCGAGGTAAAGCCGTCCAGCGTCGCCACTTCCGTGGGCACGGCGTACTCGGCCTTCAGCGTGGCGGGCTTTTCCAGTGAAGCTTCCCGGGCTTCCACCGGGTTGATCACATACTTTTTGATCTCCGCGATTTCCGCATCTCCCAGGTTCCCGTACAGCACGTACAGGCGTGCGCTGTGGATCAGCGGCCGTTCGCCCTGGCTGATAATCTGGATGCACTGGGCCGCGGAGTCCGCCCGCTGGTCAAACTGGCCGGGCAGGTATTCCACCGCGAAAACCGTCGCGCCTTCCGTATCCACCTCGGTTGTCGCGATGTCGAGCTGCGGTTCGGAGAACACGGTTTTTACCGCGTAGCTGAACAGCTCTTCCGATATGTTCTCCGCGTCATAGCGGTTCAGCAGCCGGACCTTTTCCAGACCCTGGATGCCCAGCAGCGTTTTCGCGTCGTTCTCCAGTGCCCGGGCTTCGTTGTCCAGACCGGGCTTCTTTTCCACAAATATTCTGTAGACCATATTGTCTCTCCTGATTGCTGTGCTTTTTTCAGGCGTTCAGCGCCCGTGCCGCGATATCCCGCCGGCAGTACTTGTTTTCAAACTCAATCCGGTCCGCCATCGCGTAGGCTTCATCGCGCGCCGCGCGCAGGGTGTCCGCCACCGCGGTCACGCCCAGCACCCGCCCGCCGGAAGTCACCAGTTTTCCGTCCTTTTCCGCGGCGCCCGCCACATATACATGGGGCAGCACATCTGCGGGAATCGTGATCTCGTATCCCTTGCCGTAGGCAACCGGATACCCGGCGGAAGCCAGCACCACGCAGCACGCGTTCGCATCGCGGAACTTCACTTCGCACTCCGCCAGCTTCCCGGCCGTCACCGCCTGCATCACCGTCAGCAGGTCGCTTTCCAGCAGGGGCAGCACCACCTGGGTTTCGGGATCGCCGAAACGGCAGTTGTACTCAATCACCTTCGGTCCGTCCTTCGTGATCATCAGGCCGAAGTACAGGCAGCCGCGGAACTCACGGCCTTCCGCCTTCATCGCCCGGATCGTGGGCAGGAAAATCGTTTCCATGCACTGCGCAGCTACCGCGTCGGTGTAGAAGGGGTTCGGCGCCACCGTGCCCATACCGCCGGTATTCGGGCCGGTATCGCCGTCCCCGGCGCGCTTGTGGTCCATGCTGGAAATCATCGGCACCACGGTGGTTCCGTCGGTAAAGCTCAGCACGGAAACCTCCGGCCCTTCCAGATACTCTTCGATGACGATCTGGTCGCCGCTCGCGCCGAATTTCTTGTCTTCCATGGCTTCGCGTACGGCGGCTTCTGCGTCTTCGCGGGTCATGGCCACGGTCACGCCCTTGCCCAGGGCCAGGCCGTCTGCCTTCACCACCGTGGGAATCGGCGCTTCCTTCAGGTACTCCAGCGCGTCTTCCGCGTTGTCAAACACCCGGTATTCCGCGGTCGGAATGCCGTATTTCTTCATCAGGTCCTTGGAGAACACCTTGCTGCCTTCAATGATGGCCGCGTTCTTCCGGGGCCCGAAGCAGGGGATTCCGATCGCTTCCAGCGCGTCCACGCAGCCCAGCACCAGCGGATCATCCGGCGCGACCACCGCGTAATCCACGGGGTTTTCCTTCGCAAAGCGGACGATCCCGTCAATATCGGTCGCCTTGATCGGCACGCAGGTCGCGTCCGCTGCGATGCCGCCGTTTCCCGGCAGGGCCCAGATGGTATCCACCGCAGGATTCTCCCGCAGCTTTTTGATAATGGCATGTTCGCGGCCGCCGCCGCCAATCACCATCAGCTTCATAATTTATCCTCGTTCTTTTTGTATTTGGCGTCCTGCGATCGCCGTTACCTGTCCTTTCATCGCCTTTGGCTCGAAACGACAGACGGCTGTAGCATGCGATCTGTTACCCAATCCGCTTTGCGGATTGGACAGATCTGCATCAGTGATGGAACAGCCGCATGTGGGTGAAGCACATGGTCATGCCGTACTTGTCGGCGCATTCGATCACGGCGTCATCGCGGATGGATCCGCCGGGCTCGGCGATGTACTTCACACCGCTGCGGTACGCGCGCTCGATGTTGTCGCTGAAGGGGAAGAACGCGTCGGAGCCCAGGGCCACATTCTGGCGGGTGCTCAGGAAGGCTTTCTTCTCCGCGTCGGTCAGGGGAGCCGGCTGGGTCTCAAAGTACTTCTGCCAGTTGCCGTCCGCGCAGACGTCTTCTTCGTTCTGGTTGATATAGCCGTCGATCACGTTGTCACGCTCAGGCCGGCCCAGGTCTGCCCGGAAGGGCAGGTTCAGGACCTTCTCATGCTGACGCAGGAACCAGGTGTCCGCCTTGGAGCCCGCCAGCCGCGTGCAGTGGATACGGCTCTGCTGGCCGGCGCCCACGCCGATGGCCTGTCCGTCCACCGCGTAGCACACGGAGTTGGACTGGGTGTACTTCAGGGTGATCAGGGCGATGATCAGGTCGCGCGCCGCGGAATCCGGCAGCTCCTTGTTCTTCGTCACGATCTCGCTCAGCAGCGCCCGGTTGATTTCGAAGTTGTTCCGGCCCTGCTCAAAGGTGATGCCGAACACCTGCTTGCGCTCCTGGGCTTCCGGCACGTAGTTCGGGTCGATCTGCACGATGTTGTAGTTGCCCTTGCGCTTGCTCTTCAGGATCTCCAGGGCTTCAGGCTCATAACCGGGGGCGATCACGCCGTCGGAAACTTCACGCTTGAGCATCTTGGCGGTGGTCACGTCGCACACATCGCTCATCGCAACCCAGTCACCGAAGGAGCACATCCGGTCGGTGCCGCGGGCACGGGCATAGGCACACGCCAGGGGGGAATCATCCAGGCCTTCGATATCATCCACAAAGCAGGCCTTCTTCAGGTCATCGCTCAGCGGGATGCCCACCGCGGCAGAGGTGGGGCTCACATGTTTGAAGGAGGTGACCGCGGGCAGTCCCAGCGCTTCCTTCAGCTCCTTGACCAGCTGCCAGGAGTTGAACGCGTCGAGGAAGTTGATGTAGCCCGGACGGCCGGACAGGATCTGGATCGGCAGCTCGCTGCCGTCGTTCATGTAGATTTTCGCGGGTTTCTGGTTGGGGTTGCAGCCATACTTCAGTTCAAATTCTTTCATGGTCCTGTCTCTCCTTTATTACTTGTTCTTGTTCACCAGGCGGTTCTCCACAGCACCGGTTTCGAGGTCAACATAGCGGACATAGAGGCTGATCTTGTTCTGCTCGTTCAGGGCATTCCACACGCGCTCGGTCATCTCATCGATGCAGTCGCAGATGGCGATGCGCTCCGGCTCACCCTGGAAGGTCGGGATCGGGTTGCCGTCGCACACATAGGTGTGGAGGAAGTGGCCCAGTCCGTTCTTCGGCGCGTACTTGTAGGTGAAGCGGTTGCAGGCGGAGCCTTCCGCGTCCGCGCTCTTGAGGATGTTCATCTGGTAGGTGAAGTCCCCGTCGGCAAAGGTCAGCATGCCGCTGATGCGGGGGGTGAAGTTCGGGCCGTCAGGCTCGAATTCGCGGCTTTCCAGCGCGCAGCTGAAGCAGCTGCCGTCCTTCAGGCCGTCATAGATCGTGTCGGTCTGGTTGCCGTTGGTCACAATCAGGTTATTCTCAAACGTCCGGATGGCGGCATAGATGATCAGGGAAGGATCCTGCACCTTCGCGGCGTCAAAGGGCTCGGTGAACACTTCACCGTTCTTCTCGGTGAAGATCCGGTTCCGGCTGTTCTCGCTGCGGCCCATGATGAAGTAGGCCGTCATGGCTTTCTTTCCGTCCGGCGTCTTGCCGATGATGATGCCGCGTCCGGGATACGTGTTGTTCTCCAGCAGTTCTTCCGGGGTATTGATGCGATAGATGTCCATGTTTCCTTCTCCTCCTTGTTTTTATGCCTTCCGGGCTGCTACTTCCGCGGAAACCTTCTCCACACTTTGCGGAAGTATAATCCACTCTGCCTGTTCCATTACCCGGCGCTGCAGGATTTCCGGCGTGTCACCGTCCCGGATCTCCACCGCCTTCTGGGCAATGATCTCTCCCCCGTCGGGGATCTCGTTCACGAAATGCACCGTCGCGCCGGTTACCTTTACGCCCCGGGCCAGTGCCGCCTCATGCACCTTCAGTCCGTAGAACCCCGCGCCGCAGAAGCTCGGGATCAGGCTCGGATGCACATTGATGATGCGCCGGGGATACCGGGCCGTGAAGTTCTCGGTCAGGATGCTCAGGAACCCGGCCAGTACGATCAGGTCGATCCGGTTTTCCTCCAGCGCCGCGATCAGCTTCTCCTCAAAAGGTGCCTGTCCGCCGCAGGCCTTCTTGTTGATCTCCAGTCCCGGAATTCCGGCTTTCGCCGCGCGCTCCAGCGCGTAGGCGCCGGCCCGGTCGCTGATGACCAGGACCACTTCGCCGTCCGGGATCTCGCCCCGGGCTCCGGCATCCAGGATCGCCTGCAGGTTGGTTCCGCCTCCGGAAACCAGTACGGCTATACGGGCTTTTCCGCTCATACGTACCTCCGTCTGTCAGTCAGACAATCGTGATTTTTTCCGTGCTTTCCTCGATCTCGCCGATGATATAGGCG
Organism: Clostridia bacterium; assembly: GCA_017427165.1. Classification (GTDB taxonomy): domain Bacteria; phylum Bacillota; class Clostridia; order Christensenellales; family Aristaeellaceae; genus Aristaeella. Next base: position 17,878 of record JAFRTK010000141.1, on the reverse strand, counting down.
TCCTCGCCGTAATCCCGAAGGATCTTCAGCGCCTTCTCCGCGTCTTCCGGCGCCACCACGATGCTCATGCCCACACCCATGTTGTAGGTGTTGAACATGTCGCGCTCGCTGACGTTCCCCGCTTCCGCGATCAGGTCGAAAATCGGAAGCACCCGGATCTTGCTGCGGTCGATCTTCGCACCGAGTCCGTCCGGAATGCTCCGCGGGATGTTCTCGTAGAATCCGCCGCCGGTGATGTGGCTGATGCCCTTGACGTCCGCTTCCTTCAGCAGCGCCAGCACCGGCTTCACATAGATGCGGGTGGGCTCCAGCAGGGCTTCGCCCAGGCTCTTCCCGCCCAGCCGCTCCACCGGGCTGGTCAGGTCCGCGTTCTCCACGTCGAACACCTTCCGCACCAGGCTGAAGCCGTTCGAATGGACCCCGGAGGAAGCCAGCGCAATGATCACGTCCCCGGCCTTCATCCGGCTGTTGTCGATCATCTTCGCCTTGTCCACGATGCCGGTGGTGTAACCCGCCAGGTCGTACTCATCCTCGGGCATCATGCCGGGATGCTCCGCCGTCTCGCCGCCGATCAGCGCAGCGCCGGCCTGCACGCATCCGTCGCATACGCCCTTCACAATCTGCTCGATCACTTCCGGTACGTTTTTGCCGCAGGCAATGTAGTCCAGGAAGAACAGCGGCTGTGCGCCGCAGCAGATGATGTCGTTCACGCACATCGCCACGCAGTCGATACCGATCGTGTCATGCTTGTTCATCAGGAAGGCGATCTTCAGCTTCGTGCCGACGCCGTCCGTTCCGGAAACCAGGATCGGCTGCTTCATGCCCGCCAGGTCCGGCTCAAACAGGCCGCCGAAGCCGCCCACTTCCGTGTCGGCGCCGGGGGTCTTTGTCCGGCTGATATGCTTCTTCATCAGTTCAACTGCCCGGTATCCCGCGGTGATATCCACACCGGCCGCCGCGTAGGCTTCGGATTTTGAATTCTCAATCATGGTACCTGTCCTCCGTTATTATTTCCACATTCCGCAACCTCAGTCGGCGCGACTGCCCACTGGGCAGTTCGCTTGCTTCGGTTGACCTCACCGTCGATGAAATTCCTGCCACTGGCAGTCATCGTCGGTTCGCCCCTTGGAGCGGGCTCGTTGCTCGTTTCGGCTGATGCGGTCGGCTCCTTTTCCGCTTCGCGGAACAGTCCACCGGACTGTCAGTCGCCTTCCTTACCGTTCCAGCAATATGTACACAGTTCACACGGATTCAGGCCGATGGCCTTGATCACGCCTTCCAGCGTCTGGAATTCCAGGGAAGCGAAGTGGAACTTGTCGCAGATCGTTTCCCGCAGCTTCTTTCCGCGCTCCGTGCTGCCGTCCGCATACTCGTCAATGTACTTCAGGCCTTCCTCGCCTTCCAGCTCGACGATCACCCGGCGGGCAATCAGTTCCATATCGCTGTTGGAGCGGGAGAAGTTCAGGTACTTGCAGGCGTACATGATCGGAGGGCAGGCACTGCGCATATGCACGCTCTTGGCGCCGCTCTCGTACAGGAACTCAACCGTTTCGCGCAGCTGGGTGCCGCGGACGATGGAGTCGTCCACAAACAGCAGGTTCTTGCCCCGGATCAGTTCGTTCACGGGAATCTGCTTCATCTTCGCGATCTTGTCCCGGTCCTTCTGGCTGGCCGGCATAAAGCTGCGGCTCCAGGTGGGGGTGTACTTGATGAACGCCCGGGCGAAGGGAACGCCGCTCTCGTTGGCGTATCCGATCGCGTGGGGGGTACCGGAGTCCGGCACGCCGCCGACGTAGTCGATCGGATCGTTCCGTCCGGCCGCCTTGTCGTTCTCCGCCAGGATCGCACCGTTGCGGTAGCGCATTTCTTCCACGTTCACGCCTTCATAGGTGGAGGTGGGATATCCGTAATAGCTCCACAGGAAGGAGCAGATCTTCTTCTCCTTCAGGGGCGGGGACAGCCGGGTCATCTTGTCAGCTGTCAGCTCCACAATTTCCCCGGGGCCAAGTTCGCAGACATCCTCAAAACCGGTCTTGTGGTATGCGAAGGACTCGAACGCCACCGCATATCCGTCCTCCCGCTTTCCGACCGCCACCGGCAGCCGGCCCATCCGGTCGCGTGCGGCAATCAGCGAACCCCGCTCCGTCAGGATCAGGATGGAAGCCGTACCCACAATGGACTTCTGGGCAAAACGGATACCCTCGGCGAAATTGCTCTTCTGGTTGATCAGCGCGCTCAGCAGCTCGGTCTGGTTGATCTGGCCGCCGGTCATGGAGTCGAAATGACCGCCGCTGAAGCTCAGGTACTGGTCGATCAGCGCGTCGGCGTTGTTGATCACGCCGGTCATGCAGATCGCGTACGTGCCCAGGTTGGAGCGGATCAGCAGCGGCTGCGGATCTGCGTCCGAGATGCAGCCGATGGCCGATGTGCCGCGCATTTCTTCAAAGATGTGTTCAAATTTCGTACGGAACGGCGCGTTGCAGATGTTGTGGATCTTGCGCTGCAGTCCGATCTCCTTGTCCCACGCCGCCATGCCGGCTCTCCGGGTGCCCAGGTGGCTGTGGTAGTCCACGCCAAAGAACACGTCCAGCATGCAGTCGTTTTTGGATGCGATTCCGAAATATCCTCCCATATTTCCCCGCTCTTTTCCTTAATGATTTATTTGGCTTCCTTCAGCCGCGCCATGATCCCGGCGTCTTTCTCCAGAACGTTCCGGGCATCCTTCTCCCGCTTGGCTTCCAGCTTTTCCGCCAGCCCGGCGTCTTCCAGCGCCAGGATCTGGGCTGCCAGCAGCGCGGCGTTTCCTCCGCCGTTCACCGCCACGGTAGCCACCGGAATTCCCGTCGGCATCTGGACCGTGCTCAGCAGTGCATCCAGGCCTTCCAGGCAGGGACCCGTGCAGGGAATCCCGATCACCGGAAGGGTGGTATTGGCCGCGATGGCGCCCGCCAGGTGAGCGGCCATCCCCGCAGCAGCAATCAGCACACCGAACCCGTTCTCCCTCGCGCGGATCGCGAAGTCCCGCGCCTGGACCGGTGTACGGTGTGCTGAGTATACATGGGCTTCATAGGGAATGCCCAGGCTGTCCAGCATATCTGTCGCTTTTCTGATCACCGGCAGGTCACTGTCGCTGCCCATGATGATCCCGACCTTTTTCATCGATCTGTCGCTCCTTTGCTGTCCGCGGCGTTTTCCGCGTCAATCGCTGAATTTCCGTTATCATAATAGTCCTAAATCCGAACATTGTCAACGCAAAATTCATAAATAATCCGGAAATAGGCCCAAAAACACGAACGTTCGGTTTTAAACGTTCGTGTTTTGTCCGTTCTGGTTGATACTTTTCCATTCTGCTATTCCCGGTATTTTCCATGCGGTGATGCAAAAACCCCGGATTGCATGAAAAAACCCGCCCGGGCGGCTTTTTCACTCCCGGGCGGGATATGTTTTTTGTCAGATATCAGCGGCTTTGGCTTCACACCAGACGCAGCGGTATTCCCGTTTTTCGGGATCCGCCAGGCGGAAAATCTGGTCCAGCTCCTGCTCGCAGCAGGAAATACACCGGGGATTTTTGCATTTCAGCACATTCACCAGTGTTTCCGGCATGCCGATCCGCTTCTTCTCCACCAGCTCGCCGTGCCGGATGATGTTTACCGTGGCTTCGGGATCCACATACCCGATCACATTGATATCCACGGGAATTTCCGCGTCAATCTTGATGATATCCTTGCGGCCGCGCTTGGCGGAAACCACATTGGTGATCATCGCCACCGGCACATCCAGCTCCGCCAGGCCCAGCAGGTCATACAGCTTCATGGCATTGCCCGGCGCGATATGGTCAATCACAATCCCGTCCCGGATGGAATCCACATTCATCGGAAAACCTCCCCTTTCGGTTGGCGTTCAGTTCACTTGGCTTTCAGTCCCAGCAGCATCAGGATCAGGGCCATGCGCATATACTTCCCGTTCAGCACCTGCTTGAAGTAGCAGGCCCGCGGATCATCGTCCACCGCCACGCTGATTTCGTTCACCCGGGGCAGCGGATGCATCACGCTCAGGTCCGGCCGGGCTTTCTTCAGCTTTTCCGGTGTCAGGATGTAGCTGTCGCGCAGGCGCAGGTAATCCTCTTCGTTGAAGAAGCGCTCGCGCTGGACGCGCGTCATGTACAGGATGTCCAGGTCGCCGATCACCTGCATCAGGTCGGTGGTCTGCGTGTAGGGAATGCCTTTTTTCTTCAGGGCGTCATTCTTCACATAGCTCGGAACCTTCAGCTCTTCCGGGCTGATCAGCACAAAGTTCAGTCCTTCATACCGGCTCATGGCGTTGATCAGGGAGTGCACCGTCCGGCCGAACTTCAGGTCCCCGCACAGGCCCACCGTCAGGTGGTCCAGGCGTCCTTTCTCCCGGCGGATCGTCAGCAGGTCCGCCAGCGTCTGGGTTGGATGGCAGTGGCCGCCGTCGCCGGCATTGATCACCGGCACAGAGGCGCTGCGGGCTGCCACCAGCGCCGCGCCTTCCTTGGGATGGCGCATGGCAATGATATCCGCGTAGCATGAAACGGTCTTGGCGGTATCCGCCACGCTCTCGCCCTTTGCGGCGGAGCTCGTTCCCGCTCCGGTCACGCTCAGCACGTTGCCGCCCAGCTCGTACATCGCCGCCTCAAAGCTCAGCCGCGTCCGCGTGCTGGGCTCAAAGAACAGCGTCGCCAGCTTCTTTCCCCGGCAGGTTTCGCTGTATTTTTCCGGCCGGGCAATGATATCCTCCGCCGTATCCATCAGCGCGTCCAGTTCTGCCGGTGTCAGGTCCGGTACATCGATAACGCTGCGCATTATGGTTTCCCTCCCGTCAGGTTAGTTTATCAGTTCTCAGTCTGCCCATGATGAGTCAGACGGATTATCCCGGAACCGGATCAGCCGGGAAATGTCCTCCGGCCGGATATAGCCGGCCTTCGCGGCTTCCTCCGCGATCACGTCGAAGTTCGTCAGGGAAACGTTCTTCACGTTTGCCGCGCGCAGGTTGTCAATGCCTTTCTGCATGTTGTAGGTAAAGATGCTCACGATGCCCAGCACGTCCGCGCCGGCCTTCCGCAGCACGTCCACCACTTCCAGGGCGCTGCCCGCCGTGGAGATCAGGTCTTCCACCACCACGACCTTCTGGCCGGGCTCCAGCCGGCCTTCAATCTGGTTCTGGCGGCCGTGGTCCTTCGCACCGGCGCGCACATAGCCCATCGGCAGCTCCATCAGGTGGGCGGTGATCGCCGCGTGGGCGATGCCGGAGGTCGAGGTGCCCATCAGCACTTCCACTTCCGGATATTCCTCGCCGATGACCTTTGCCATGCACTGTTCCACGTCGGTCCGTACTTCCGGCGCGGTCAGCGTCAGGCGGTTGTCACAGTATACGGGGCTCTTGATTCCGCTGGCCCAGGTAAAGGGGTCCTCCGGCCGGAAAAACACGGCCTTGATTTTCAGCAGGTCCTGTGCGATCAGCTGGTTGATTTCCTGTCTTGTCATCGGTTTATTCTCCTTCCGTAAATTCACGCAGGCAGCGCTCATACGCCGCCACCGGGTCTTCCGCCGCCGTAATCGGCCGGCCGACTACGATGTAGTCGCTGCCAACCTTCTTCGCCTCCGCCGGGGTCATCACGCGCTTCTGGTCGCCGACATCCCCGTCCGCGAACCGCACGCCGGGCGTCACCGTCAGGAAGTCCGCCCCGCATGCCGCATGCACCTTGCCGGCTTCCAGCGGGGAGCACACCACGCCGTCCAGGCCCGCTTCCCGGGCGTTCCGGGCGTAGTGCATTACCACTTCGTCAATCGGCTTCTCAATCCACAGGTCCTTTTCCAGCGCTTCCTGGTCCGTGCTGGTTAGCTGAGTCACCGCAATCAGCAGCGGCCGCGTGCCGTCCGGCCGGGTCAGGCCTTCAATTGCGGCCTCCATCATCCGCTTCGTTCCCGCGGCATGCAGGTTGCAGATGTCCACATCCAGCCGGCTCAGGACCGCCATGGCCTTCTTCACGGTGTTCGGGATATCATGCAGTTTCAGGTCCAGGAAAATTTTGTGCCCGCGGCGCTTCAGTTCCCGCACGATAGCCGGCCCTTCCGCGTAGTACAGCTCCATGCCGATCTTCACAAACGGCTTCCGCCCGGTAAACCGGTCCAGAAACGCGAAGGTTTTTTCGGCGCTGTCAAAGTCACAGGCAATGATTACGTCTTTTCCCATTAGTTCTTCCCTCCCAGCTCGCTCAGTTCCCGGATGCCGTACCGGTCCATGGCCTCCGGCAGTTCCTCTATGATCCGTTTGCAGGCCATCGGGTCTGTCAGGTTCGCTGCCCCGACCTCCACCGCGGCCGCACCGGCCATCATCATTTCCAATACGTCCTCCGCGCTGCTCACGCCGCCCATGCCGACCACCGGCACAGACACCGCGCGGGCCGTCTGGTATACCATGCGCAGCGCCACCGGGAACACCGCCGGGCCGCTCACGCCACCCATCACATTCCGCAGTACCGGCCTGCGCGTCCGCAGGTCAATCCGCATGCCCTGCAGCGTGTTGATCAGGCTGATTCCGTCCGCTCCGGCGTCCTCGCACGCCTTCGCGATGGCCGTGATATCCGTCACATTCGGGCTCAGCTTCATGATCACCGGCTTGGAGGTCACCTGCTTCACCGCACGGGTCACCTCGGCCGCCGCCTTCGGGTCAGTACCGAAGCTCATGCCGCCGCCGTGCACGTTCGGGCAGGAGATGTTCACCTCCAGCCAGCCCACCTGCGCTTCCCCGTCCAGCCGGGCGCAGGTTTCCGCGTAATCCGCCACGCTGAATCCGCTCACATTCGCCATCACCGGCTTATGGAAAACTTCCTTCAGCTTCGGCAGCTCCTCGCTGATCACCCGGTCCACGCCCGGGTTCTGCAGGCCCACTGCGTTGATCATGCCCGCCGGGCATTCCGCGATCCGCGGCGTCGGGTTGCCGAACCGGGGATCCTTCGTGGTTCCCTTGAAGGAGAAGGTCCCCAGGATGTTGATGTCATACCACTGCGTAAATTCATATCCGAATCCGAAGGTGCCGCTCGCCGGGATCACCGGGTTGTCCAGCTCGATCCCGCACAGCGTCGTTGTCAGTCTGCCCACAGGATCTCCTCCTTCTCCAGCACCGGGCCTTCCCGGCAGATCCGCTTGTAACCGGTAATGGTTTTGCAGCTGCAGCCCATGCAGGCGCCGAAGCCGCAGCCCATCCGCTCCTCGAAGCTGAACTGTCCGCTGGTCTTTGTCGCGCGGTAAACCGCCCGCAGCATCGGTTCCGGCCCGCAGGTGTAGAAATAGCTGTATTCCTCCGGCAGCGCGTCCGTCACAAATCCGCGCTTTCCATAACTTCCATCCGCCGTCGTCACGGTCACGTCGCAGCCCAGCGCTTTGAATTCTTTTTCGCCGAACACTTCCGCCCGGGTGTTGAATCCGAGCACCACGCTCACCGCACGTCCCTGTTCCCGCAATTGTTTCGCCAGCAGGTACAGCGGCGGCACACCGACGCCGCCGCCCAGCAGCAGCGGCCGGTTCCCGGCCTTGGCCAGGTCATATCCGTTGCCGAGCCCGGTCAGCACGTCCAGCTCCGCCCCGGGCTTCAGCCCGGTCATCTGCCGCGTGCCTTTTCCGACAGCCTTGTAGATGATTGCCAGGCGGCCTTCCGCCGAATCGTACACGGAGATCGGGCGGCGCAGGAACAGTCCGTCCAGCCGGATGTTCACAAACTGCCCCGGCTTCTGCGCCTCCAGCGCTTCGCCGGCCAGCTCCATCCGGTAGACGCTTTCCGTCAGCGCCCGGTTTTCCGTTACGGTCAGTTTTTGTTCCTTCATCTTGTCCTCACGCGTCGATGGTCGAGATGGTCAGGGTCGTCTCCTCCAGCACGTCCAGCAGCACCCGCACCGTATCCAGGCTGGTGAAGATCGTCGCGTTGTTCTCGGTCGCCGTCAGGCGGATCTGCAGTCCGTCATGCTCGGAGTCCGTCGCCCCGATCTCCCGGGTGTTGATGATGTAGGCCACATGTCCCTGCCGGATGCTTTCCAGGATCTCGCTGCTGCCCTCGCTGATCTTCTTCAGCATGTGCGTGCGGATTCCGTTCTCCTTCAGGAACTTCGCTGTGCCGGGCGTCGCCTCGATGTTGAAGCCCAGGTTGTAGAACCGGCGGATCAGCGGAAGCGCCTCCGCCTTGTCGCGGTCTGCGATGGTCGCCAGCACCGTGCCGTAGTTCTGCAGGCGGGTTCCGCCGGCCTGCAGTGCCTTGTACAGCGCGCGGTTCAGCTTGTCGTCATAACCGATCGCTTCGCCCGTGGATTTCATTTCCGGGCTCAGGTAGGCATCCAGGCCCTTGATCTTGTTGAAGCTGAATACCGGCACCTTTACATAGTACCGTTTCTTCTCTTCGGGATACAGGTCGAAGATGCCCTGCTCCTTCAGGCTCTTGCCGAGAATGACCTCCGTGGCGATGTCCGCCAGGGAGTATCCGGTGGATTTGCTCAGGAAGGGCACAGTCCGGCTGGAGCGCGGGTTCACCTCGATGATGTACACGTCTTCCTTCTCATCCACGATGAACTGGATGTTGTACAGGCCGATGATGCCGATGCCCAGGCCCAGCTTCTTCGCGTACTGCAGGATGATTCCCTTCACGCGGTTGCTGATGGAGAAGGCGGGGTACACCGAGATGGAGTCGCCGGAGTGGATACCGGTGCGTTCCACCAGTTCCATGATGCCGGGCACAAACACGTCGCGGCCGTCGCAGATCGCGTCCACTTCCACTTCCTTGCCGCGGATGTATTTGTCCACCAGCACCGGCTTGTCCGCGTCGATTTCCACCGCGGTCTTCAGGTAGTGGCGCAGCTGTTCCTCATTCGCGACGATCTGCATCGCGCGGCCGCCCAGCACGAAGCTCGGGCGCACCAGCACCGGGTAGCCGATCTCCGCCGCCGCCTGCACGCCGTCCTCAATCCGGGTCACCGCCCGGCCCTTCGGCTGCGGAATGTTCAGGTCCAGCAGGATCTTCTCGAAGCTGTCGCGGTTTTCCGCCTTCTCGATGGCGGCGCAGTCCGTTCCGATGATCTTCACACCGCGGTCCATCAGCGGCTGGGCCAGGTTGATGGCCGTCTGGCCGCCCAGGGAGGCGATCACGCCTTCCGGCTTCTCAAAGTCGATAATGGCCATCACGTCTTCGGGCGTCAGCGGCTCGAAGTACAGCTTGTCGGCCGTGGTGTAGTCGGTGGAAACCGTCTCCGGGTTGTTGTTGATGATAATCGCTTCGTATCCGGCACGGCGGATAGTCTGCACCGCGTGCACCGTGGAGTAGTCGAATTCCACGCCCTGGCCGATGCGGATCGGGCCGGCGCCCAGCACCACGATCTTCTTCTTGTCCGTCAGGATGGAATCGTTTTTGTTGGTATAGCTGGAGTAGAGGTAGGCGATGTACTTGCCGGTATGCAGGGTATCCACCATGCGGAACACCGGCACGATGCCGTTCTGCTTCCGCAGTGCGTAGATATCGGTTTCCTTCATGTTCCAGAAGCCCGCGATGGCCTTGTCGCCAAAGCCCATTTCCTTGGCCTGCCGCAGCACCGCGGTGTCTCCCGGCGCGGCCGCAAGGACCTTTTCCATCTCCGTGATCTTCTTCAGGCTTTCCAGGAACAGCCCGGTGATCATGGTCTTTTCATGCACGGTCTCGATGGGCTCGCCGCGGCGCAGCAGCTCCGTCACCGCGAACAGGGTGTCCGCGCGGAATTCAGATACATAGTCCAGCAGCTCTTCGCGGCTCATTCCGTCGAATTTCGCCATGTGCAGGTGGCATACGCCCGTCTCCAGGCTGCGCACGCTCTTGAGCATGCACTCCTCGAGGTTGCTGCCGATGCCCATCACTTCGCCGGTCGCCTTCATCTGGGTGCCCAGCATGTTGCTGGCGTCGGTGAACTTGTCGAAGGGGAACCGCGGGAACTTCGCCACAATGTAGTCCAGGCTTGGCTCCATGGCCGCGTTGCCGCCGGCCACCGGAATCTCCTCCAGCGCCATACCCAGGGCGATCTTCGCGGTCACCCGCGCGATCGGATATCCGCTGGCCTTGCTCGCCAGGGCGGAAGACCGGCTCACCCGCGGGTTGACCTCGATCAGGAAGTATTCGCTGCTTTCGGGGTTCAGGGCAAACTGCACGTTGCAGCCGCCTTCGATCTTCAGCTCCCGGATGATACGGATCGCGCTGTCGTTCAGCATCTTCAGGTCATGGTCGTTCAGGCTCAGGATCGGCGCCACCACCACGCTGTCGCCGGTATGCACGCCCACGGGGTCCACGTTCTCCATGCCGCAGATGGTGATCGCCTTGTCATTGCTGTCCCGCATGACCTCGAACTCGATCTCCTTGTATCCGCGCACGCTCTTTTCAATCAGCACCTGGTGCACCGGGCTCAGCCGGAAGGCGTTCGTGCCGATCTCGATCAGTTCTTCCTCGTTGTAGGCGAAGCCGCCGCCGGTGCCGCCCAGGGTGAACGCGGGGCGCAGCACCACCGGATAGCCGATGTCCAGCGCCGCCTTCTTCGCCTCTTCCAGGTTGTAGGTAATCTCGCTGGGGATCACCGGCTCGCCGATGCTCTGGCACATTTCCTTGAACAGCTCGCGGTCCTCCGCCCGCTCGATGCTCCGGCTGGAGGTGCCCAGCAGCTCCGTGCCGCACTCCTTCAGCACGCCCTTGCGTTCCAGCTGCATGGCCAGGTTCAGGCCCGTCTGTCCGCCAATGCCGGGCACGATGGCGTCCGGCCGCTCATAGCGCAGGATCTTGGCGATGTATTCCAGGGTCAGCGGCTCCATGTACACCTTGTCCGCGATGGAGGTGTCCGTCATGATCGTCGCCGGGTTGGAGTTGCAGAGCACAACCTCGTAGCCCTCTTCCTTCAGCGCCAGGCATGCCTGGGTGCCGGCGTAGTCAAACTCCGCCGCCTGGCCGATCACGATCGGGCCGCTGCCGATGATCAGTACCTTTTTGATGTCTGTCCGTTTCGCCATTTTCTTATCCTCCGCTTTCCTTTATTTCGCCGTTTCTTCGTAAACTGTCTTTCCGTTGTGCACCGTCCGCATGCACCGGCCGAAAACCTTCCGCCCCGCGAAGGGCGTTGCCCGGCCTTTGCTCAGGAACTCCGCCGGATCGATTTCATATTCCCGGCCCAGGTCCCATTCCGTCCGGTCTCCGGCGTCCAGGGGAATTCCGAACCGTTCCCGGGGACGGAAGGCCATCAGGTCGATCAGCCGCTCCAGCGGCAGGATGCCCGTCCGCACCAGTCCGGTATACAGCACCGGGAATGCGGTTTCCAGCCCGACGATCCCGAAGGCGCTTCCCGCCAGCCCGCGGCTCTTCTCCTCCGCGCTGTGCGGCGCATGGTCCGTCGCGATCATATCGATCGTTCCGTCCAGCAGGCCTTCCAGGAGTGCCTCGCGGTCCTCCTTCGCGCGGATTGGCGGGTTCATCCGGAACCGGCCGTCCTCCTGCAGGTCGTTCTCATCCATCAGCAGGTAATGCGGCCCCGTTTCGCAGGTGATGTCCACGCCATTCTTCTTCGCCTGCCGGATCAGCTCCACGCTTTCCTTGCAGCTGATGTGGCACACATGGTACGCGCACCCGGTTTCCTTTGCCAGTCGGATGTCCCGCGCGATCGGGCCCCATTCGCTCTCGCTGCAGATGCCCCGGTGCCCGTGCTCCCGGGCATAGATCCCGTCATGGATGTATCCGCCGCGTACCAGGGTTTCGTCCTCGCAGTGGGCCGCGATGATTTTCCCCAGCTTCCGGCAGCGCTCCATCAGGCTGCGCATCATGCTTTCGGACTGGACGCCCTTGCCGTCGTCCGAGAAGGCGATCACCCGCGGGGCAAGCCCCTCCAGGTCCGCCGCTTCCTGTCCCTTTTCCCCGACGGTCAGCGCCGCGTAGGGGTAAACCGCCGTGATGTCCCCTGCCGCGCGGATCAGGGCTTCCTCCTCCGCCAGGTGCGGCAGGCTGTCCGGCACCGGGTTCAGGTTCGGCATTGCGCACACGGCGGTGTATCCGCCCCGCGCCGCCGCCCGGCTGCCGCTTTCGATCGTTTCCTTATAAGAAAAACCCGGCTCCCGATAGTGCACGTGCACATCACAGAAGCCGGGAAAAATAAATACGCCGCCTGATTGCTGAATGGCATCCTTTCGCATTTCCGCGGTTATTACCTGTTTCACAGTCATCGCGCGTTCCTTTCCATGTCCGCAAAAAAAGACCCTGCCGGTGAATCGGCAGAGCCCGGATTGCGTGACTGATGCGCCTGCCGCACTGCGGCACACGCCCTTCCGCCCGAATCTTGCCGATATCCCGTATCGCCTTAAAGATCGGTACCGGTAGAGTTTTTACCATAATATCCCCCGTTTGTCAAGACGGGTTTTCGTCCTTTTTTTCGTCCTCCGCCGCGTCATCCTCTTCGTCCGGAATCATCGTTTCCCAGGCGCGGCCTTCGACGCCTTCCTCCCGCTTTCCGCGTACGCGCTCCACCACATTGCCGAAGCCCAGGGTCACCGCCTGCGCCGTCAGCCGGCCGAAAACCCGCCGCAGCTCCGGATCAATTTCCTTCCGGGTTCCGAACATTTTCCACATGCTGCGGAGCTTTTCATTCGTGATGTCGCTCATCTTCGTGGCGTTGATGCCGTCCGCCATCTGGAACATCGCGTCCACAAAGGCGCCGCGCTGCTCCGGCGTGCTGTTCTGCAGCCACTCGTGCAGTGTCTCGCAGATCAGGCCGGCGGTCCGGTCAATCGAAGGCAGCTCCTCAAAGTGTTTTCCGTATACCTGCCAGGTCATGGGATCATGCTGGCTGATTCCGCCCGCGGTGGATTTCACCACCGTATACGGCTGGTAGTAATCCATCAGCAGGCCGATAATGCTCGTCTGGGGAATATAGGACCGGATCTTGTCCCGGATCCTCTCATAACCCTCCCCGGAGGAAATCTCCCGGTTCATGCCGGGGCCGTCATATACCTGCAGGCTCACAATCCGGTCCTGGATCTCCGGCGCCACGGAGGCCGCGGCGTACACCGCCAGGTTCCCGCCCTTGCTGTGTCCGGTTACCCGCAGGGGCCGGTCGGTTGCCTGGGCTGCCCGGGTCAGGTAGTATTCCGCGGCGATCTGGCCTGGTACCCGGGTCTGGTACGCCATGTTAAAATCCTCGCGCCAGCCGATCATCGTGTTGTCCGTTCCGCGGAACGCGACGCCCATCGTGCCGTCCGGCAGGTCCACGCACATCGCGGAAAACTGCATGGTTTTCGTCTCATCGGTCATCGCGATGAAGTGGTGCACCCGGCTTTTGCCGAAGCGGATGCTGTCCGCCATACCCTCAAAAGCCTGCTTCCGCTGCGGATAGCTGCTGCTTGTGGAGGGAATCACGGCCTCCAGCCGCTTCAGCTCCTCCAGTGTCCATCCCTTCGGATGCTGGATGCCGTGAAAATTCAGGTAGCTCAGGGTCGCGAGCAGCAGGCCGTCCACCTCGTTCCACGGACTGGCCTCCAGCGTCAGCTCGCCCCGCCATACCAGATAGTCGATCATGTTGGCCATGGTTTTACACTTCCGATACCTGTTTCATTTCTTCCCATTCTTCCCGGGTAATCAGGCATTTCCGGGGCTTGCTGCCGTCCTTGGCCGCCACAATGCCCCGCTCCTCCATCTCATCCGTCAGCCGGCCGGCCCGGGCATACCCGATCTTCAGCCTCCGCTGCAGGGTACTGGTGGAAATCTGCCCGTCGGCGATGGCATATTCCACCGCCTGTTCAAACAGGCTGCCGTCGCTGCCGCCCATGTCGGCTGTTCCGCCGATCATGTCTGCGCCGGGCGCGTCATTGTTCGCGCCGTTCTCGATCTGCTCCAGCTTCTCCAGGATGTCCGGGTCATACGTGCTCGGGTTCGCGTCCCGCACATGCGTCACAATCCGGTTGACCTCCTCGTCGCTCAGGAAGCAGCCCTGCACCCGCGTCGGGGCAAAGGAGCCCGTCGGCAGGTACAGCATGTCGCCCCAGCCCAGCAGCTGTTCGGATCCGTTCCGGTCCAGGATCGTCCGGCTGTCCACATAGCTCGCGGTCTTGAAGGCAATCCGGCTCGGGATGTTCGCCTTGATCAGGCCGGTGATGACGTCCACGGACGGGCGCTGCGTCGCCACGATCAGGTGGATGCCCGCCGCGCGCGCCAGCTGCGTCAGCCGGCAGATATATTCTTCCACGTCCTTCTTGCAGACCATCATCAGGTCCGCCAGCTCGTCGATGATGATTACAATTCGGCTCATGGGCTTCTCATGCTCGCCCAGCACCGCGTTGTATCCGTCCAGGTTGCGGACCTTGCGTTCCGCGAACTTGTCGTACCGTTCCATCATTTCCGCCACTGCCCAGGCCAGCGCGGCCGCAGCCTTGTGCGGGTCGTTCACCACCGGGATCAGCAGGTGCGGGATTCCGTTATAGCACTGCAGCTCGACCACCTTGGGGTCCACCAGGATCATCCGCACCTCGTCCGGGCTCGCCCGGTACAGCAGGCTGTTGATAATCGCGTTGATGCACACGGATTTACCGCTGCCGGTCTGGCCGGCAATCAGCATATGCGGCATCTTCGCCAGGTCGCACACGATGGGTGTTCCGGCAATATCCTTGCCCAGCGCCACTGTCAGCAGGGATTTGGCATTCTGCATCTTCTCGCTCGAGAGCACCTCACGCAGGGTAACGGTTGCCACCTTCCGGTTCGGCACTTCCACGCCGACCAGGCTCTTGCCGGGGATCGGCGCTTCAATCCGGATGGAGGTCGCTTCCATATTATAGGCGATATCCTTCTCCAGTTCCGCCACCTTGTTGACCTTTGTGCCAGAAGCCAGCTCCAGCTCAAAGCGGGAGATCGCGGGGCCGTGGGTCACGTTCACTACGCGCGCCTGCACCTTGAAGCTGGCCAGCGTTTCCTCCAGCTTCCGGGAGCGCATGTAATCCTCCTCGGCGGTGTTCCCTTCCGGGGGCTTCGGCAGCGCCAGGTCGGTAATCGGCGGATAGTTATACGGCGTCGGCATCCAGGACTCGTCCTCCGCCTCACTGGCTTCATCCCGCGGCGGCAGCTTCAGCTTCGGCTTGTAGGCCTGTTCCCCGATCGTCTGGACTGCCGCTCCCGGCGCCGGCCGGGCAGTTCCCTGCGTATCCGTCCGGGATGCGCGCGGTGTACGCGCCGGCTCCTCCGCGGGTTTTTCCGCGGGCCGCTGCTCCGGCATATCCATCGGTACCTGCGCCGGTGCCGCGGCGGGCTTTCTCTCCGCCGCCGGCTGCGGCCGCCGGTAATTGTCCACGTTTTCGGGCGCTGTCCGGATCTTCGCCTGCGGCGGTTTCTTCACCCTTTCCGCAGCCTCGGCTTCCGCTTCTTCCGTCACCGTATTCCACAGGGTTTGCGGTTTCGTAATCGGCGTATCCGTCACCGTGCGCCGGACCGGCTTCTCCGCCGCCTTCTGGGCATGGCGGATTGCCTCAGCGGCCGCGGCCGCTGAGCTCTGCGTGTCGACCAGCCCGTCGTATTCCTCTTCCTTTTTGCCGAAGATCCGGCTGATGCGCGGGCGTTCCGCCTTTGCGGGATGCCCGTCATCCTTCCGGCCGAAGATCCGGCTCTGGTGGCCCGTCTGGCTGCCCGCAGCCTGGCGGTTGGTCAGCTGCTCCTGCCAGGCTTCCACGCCGGCATTGCCCGGATACGCTCCGGGCTGCATACCCGGCTGCGCATTCTGCGGATGTTCTCCGCCCGGCTGCGGCCAGGCGTTCTGCTGCGCGGCATAGGCCGCCTGGGCCTGCTGCTGTTCAATAATCCGGCGCTGCTGCTCCTGCTGCCACATGGCCTGCTGTTGCTGCTGCTGGATTGCCTGTTGCTGCTGCCACGCCACCTGCTGCTGTTCCGCCTGTATCTGCGCCTGCTGCCGCTGGTCGCGGAGTTTTCCCGTTCCGCCAGTCACCAGGTCCCTGATACGCACCGGCGTCAGGTTCACCATCATCAGCAGGCAGAAAAGCGTTGCCAGGAAGATGATCACGATGGCCAGGGCCGGCCCCAGCGGTTTCCACAGCGGCCAGCCCAGCAGCACGCCCAGCGCGCCGCCGCCATATCCTCGCATAGAGCAGTCGTAGAATGCTTTGCCGATCACCCCGCCGTAGGTTTTCCCCTGCCGGTCCAGCGCTTCCATGCCGCCCGGGCTGATCAGCATGATGAAAGTACAGATTCCCAGAAAGCCCAGGAGCGCAAATATCCACGGGCGCACCGGCGCCTGCCGCTGTGCGGACCAGGCCACCAGTCCGCCGCCCCACACAAGCAGGATCGGCAGCACAGGCGCCAGGCTGCCGCATATGCCGCGGCAGATCCGGCTCAGCCCGCCGAACACTTCGCCCTGCATCCGCAGCACCACCGCCATAAAGACCATGACGCCCAGCGCGATCAGCGCAAGGCCGCCCATATAGCGCAGGGCGATGGTATCCGCTGAATATGCAGGTGCCTGTTTCCTCCTGGTGCCCTTCTGAGCCATGCTTTTCCTCCGTTTCCCGTTACTCGGCCAGCACAATGCTGCTTAAAATCCCGTCCTCGTCACAGTACAGGCGCAGCTGGTAATTTCCAAAGTTATAGTAATCGCAGGCGCCCGGTTCCATCCGGTTTGCCTCAGCCTTTTCCCCGTCCAGTTCCGTTTCGTCGTCCGGTTCACCCAGCGCCGTGCGCCAGTCTTCCCGCGCGGTCTCCCCGACACACAGGCCCCAGGCACATCCGCGGTCCATCCGGATTCCCTGCACAATGCTGTCGTCCCACTTCTCGCTCAGGAAATCCGTCATCAGGAACACATCCCGGAAGCTCGCGCCCTCCAGAGCAAACAGCCGTCCGCCCTCATAGACGTCCGGGTCAGTCAGCAGGTGGAAGTGGTCCGTCAGTGCTTTCAGTCCGTCCCCGATTTTCACCGGGATATCCGGCAGCCTGCCGCTTTCCGCCATTTCCCGGATCCGTTCGGCGCTTTCGTCTGCCAGCGTGATCATTTCCGCCGCGCCGATGCGCGCCGGAATGCCGTCTTCTTCGTTGTTCAGGTATTCCCGGATCTCATTCCAGCCGATCTTCACCGCCCCCGCCCGGTCCCGCAGGGTGCTCAGCCGGTCCACGGGATACAGCAGCGTCAGTCCGGTCCGCTCCAGCCGGAATCCGTCCGGCAGGGGCGTCAGCTCGCTGTTGGCCAGGTGGGCGCTCAGTTCCGGCGCCACCTCAAAGTCCAGGTATTGCCCCAGCGCTTCCCGGGCCGCTTCCCCGTCCGTAAACAGCTCGTCCAGGGTAATCTCATGCCCGTCGCGCAGGTCAATGTTGCTCCATGTCCACCGGTGGGTGCTCCGGCTGTCCGCCAGCGCGCCTTCCGCGGAAACAACGCAGCTGATCACATCACCCAGAACCGCGCCTTCCCATGCGGTTTCAATCCGCAGGGATTCCTCGGAAATCAGCGTCATCATCCGGTTCAGGTACGTATCCGTATCCAGGCCGGTCTTCATCTTTTCGTCCACGGCCTGCCGCAGGGTTTCGTCCGCAATGCCGTCCGCGGCGGGATAGCGGACCACGCTGTTGCCCAGCGCCAGGGACATCTCGGTCAGCGACACACCATCCGCCAGGGCCGGCCCGGCCGCCAGCGCAAGGATCGTCGCCACGCACAGGATTTTCCGTATGCATTCACGAATCCGCATATCATAGTCCTCCGTAACTATATATTGTACATCGTTTTCCTTTTGAGGGCAACCCGTGCCCGTTTCCGGGCGTTTGACAGGTGTTTTTTCCCCCGTTATAATAACGGAACAGACCCGCATCCGCCTTCCGGGCAGCGGCGTTTTTACCT
>JAFRTK010000002.1 GCA_017427165.1 Clostridia bacterium | reverse complement strand
GCTTCCCGGAAACGGAGATATTTTGAAAAAACGCCCATACGCATCCTCCTTCTGTACCGGCCTGCGGCGGCAAGTGCCGGCGGCCATGGGATATTATAGCATCCCGGGGCCGGAAAGGACAGATGTTTTTGGGCGTTTGCGGAAAGCGGAAGGGATCAGAAGCGGAAGTCGCGCCGGTTGGAGGAGCGGATCTCCGCGATGTGTTCCCGGGTGATCTCCCGGACCTTGTCCTTCGGGATCTTCTTCAGCTCTTCCTCAATCATGCGGTAGCCGGTTTCCTTTGTTTCGGGGGAGGCGTAATCCTCCAGATACTCGGCCAGTGTCATCAGTGCGTTGGGATGGCAGCAGTTCAGGATCTGGCCGTTCTTGCACAGGGCCATGAACCGGTCGCCGGTGCGGCCCTCCCGGTAGCACGCGGTACAGAAGGACGGGATATGCCCGCTTTCCATCAGCCAGCGGACAACCTCGTCCAGTGTCCGCTGGTCGGATACGTCAAACTGCTCGGTATCGTGGGGGCGTTCCGCCTTGGTATAGCCGCCCACGGAGGTGCGGGAGGCGCCGCTGATCTGGGAGATGCCCACCTGCAGCATCCGTTTGCGCACTTGTTCGCTTTCCCGGGTGGAAATGATCATGCCGGTATAAGGTACGGCGAGCCGGATGCAGGCGGCGATCTTCGTGAAGGTCTCGTCATCGATTCCGTTGTCGAACATGTCCGGATCGATATCGTCCGCGCGCTTGACCCGCGGAACGCTGATCGTGTGCGGGCCGACGCCGTGAACGGCTTCCAGGTGCTCCGCGTGCATCAGCAGGCCGGCGAATTCATACCGGTACAGCTCCAGCCCGAACAGCACGCCCAGGCCGACGTCGTCGATGCCGCCCTCCATGGCGCGGTCCATCGCCTCGGTATGGTAGGCGTAATTGTGCTTCGGTCCGGTGGGGTGCAGCGTCTCATAGCTCTTGCGGTGATAGGTCTCCTGGAAGAGGATGTAGGTGCCGATGCCGGCCTCCTTCAGCTTCCGGTAATTCTCCACGGTGGTGGCGGCGATGTTGACGTTCACCCGGCGGATGTCGCCGTTTTTGTGGTGCACGCTGTAAATGGTGTGGATGCAGTCGAGGATGTATTCAATCGGATTGTTGACCGGATCCTCGCCCGCTTCGATGGCCAGCCGCTTGTGGCCCATGTCCTGCAGGGCGATGACCTCTGCGCGGACCTCTTCCTGCGTCAGCTTCTTCCGGGCGATATGCTTGTTCTTCAGGTGGTAGGGGCAGTACAGGCACCCGTTCACACAGTAGTTGGACAGGTAGAGCGGGGCGAACATCACGATGCGGTTGCCGTAGAAGGCCAGCTTGATCTCCTCGGCAATCTCATACATGCGCTGCACCTTCTCCGGGATGTCGCAGGCCAGCAGCACGGAGGCCTCCCGGTGGGTCAGCCCGGCGCAGACGCAGCCGGTTTCCGTTTTCCGCGGGCGGGCCTTCTCCAGGATTTGGTCAATCAGTTCCACATCGTTCTTATGCGCGTCGGCATAGGCCAGGGTTTCCAGGATTTCCCCGTCATTGATAAACTCATCCGCGATCATGGATTTGGGATTGTAAACAGCCATTTTCTTTTCCTCCTTTTATGCTTCCCGGACCGCGTCACCGCGGGCGGTAACAGTCCGGTACCCGATGCTTTCCATCCGCGTTTCCAGGCAGCCGCGGCACTGCGCGGATTCCTCCCCGGTGCAGATCTTGTTGTCGTACAGTTCATATTGCTTCCGGATGCTCCGGGGCGACAGGTTCGGCATTACGACGTTGGCTCCGGCGAGGATGCCCATCTCCCGTCCGCGCGGGTGGATGGTGCCCAGCGCCGTGGTGGCCGGCAGCAGGACGGCCGGGAGCATCAGCCGGATCACCGACAGCAGGAAGCAGGTCAGCTCCGCACTGCCCGCCGGCATATCCCGGAAGGGTGTCTGGTGATGCGGGATGAACGGCCCGATGCCGCACATGTCCGGCCGGAAGGTTTCGATGAATTTCAGGTCCTTTGCCAGCTCTTTCTCCGTCTGGCCGGGGGAGCCGACCATGAACCCGCAGCCCACCTGGTAGCCGATTTCCTTCAGCTCCCGGAGACACTGCATCCGGTGGTCAAAGGACATGCCCGGCGGGTGCAGGCGGGCGTAGTGCCCGCGGTCCGCTGTTTCATGGCGCAGCAGGTACCGGTCCGCGCCGGCATCGTACAGCGCCTGGTAACTCTCCCGGCTGCGTTCCCCGAGGGAGAGGGTGACGGCGCAGTCCGGGTACCGCTTTTTGATCTCCCGGATGACGGGGATCAGCACCTCATCGGTGAAATACCCGTCCTCGCCGCCCTGCAGCACAAAGGTGCGGAAGCCCAGTGTGTATCCGTCCTCTGCGCAGGAGAGGATCTCCTCCGGGGTGAGGCGGTAGCGCACCAGCGCGGTGTTGGACCGGCGCAGCCCGCAGTACAGGCAGTCATTCCGGCAGATATTGGTGAATTCGATCAGGCCGCGGATGAAGACGTCATTGCCGTAAAGCCGCTTTCGTTCCGCCACAGCGAGGTCTGCCAGCAGCCGCGCGGATTCCGGCGTGCGCTGACGGATCAGCTCCGCGAATTCCGCTTCCTCCAGGCTGCGCGTTTCCTGCAGCTTCCGGATGAGGGATTCCGGATTTCCGCTCATTCAGATCCCTCCCCGAGCAGCGCGTGGATTTCCGGGAACAGGCGGAGGCTCCGCTCCAGCACGCCGGTGATATGCGCGATTACCAGCCCGTAATTGGTGAAGGGAACTCCCTGGGCTTCCGCCATTTCCCGCCGGGCCTGCACTTCCTTTTCGGTGATCATGCACCCGCCGCAGTGGATCACCGCGGCATACGGGGACAGGTCTTCCGGAAAGTCCGGCCCGGAGCAGGTGTCGATTTCGATTGCGTGGCCGGTATGCTCCCGCAGCCAGCGCGGGATTTTCACCGTGCCGATATCATTGCACTGGCGGTGATGGGTGCAGCCCTCGGCCATCAGCACCCGGCTTCCGTCCCGCAGGGAGCGGAGCGCCGCAACACCCCGCACCGCGGTTTCCAGGAAGCCCCGGTAACGGGCCATGAGGATGGAAAACGAGGTCAGGGGGATTTCCTCCGGCACCCGGGGAGCGACCGCGCGAAACGCCTGGCTGTCGGTTACGACCATGCACGGCGGTGAGGCGAGCGCGGACAGCGCATCCGGAAGCTCTGTTTCCCGGGTGACCAGGGGCAGTGCCCCGGCCTCCAGCAGGTCACGGATGGCATGCTGCTGCGGCAGGATCAGCCGGCCCTTCGGCGCGGATTCATCGATCGGGCAGACCAGCACCACGCAGTCGGCCGGACGGACCAGGTCCGCGATGAGGCGCTTCTCCGCCGCACGCCCCGGCAGCAGGCGGGCCATGCGTTCCTTCAGTTCCCGGACGCCTTCGCCGGTGAGGGCGCTGACGACCACGGTCCGGTCATCTTCCGGAACCGTCCGGTACAGGTCCTGCTTATTCATGGCGACCAGGAAGGGAATATTCCGCTCCCCGAACAGGCGCAGCAGCTCCCGGTCGGCTTCCTGCAGGCCGGCGGTACTGTCGGCCACCAGCACGGCCAGGTCCGTCCGCCGCAGGATCTGCCGCGTCCGTTCCACCCGCAGGCTGCCCAGGCCGCCCGCATCGTCGAATCCGGGCGTATCGGTGATGACCACCGGACCCAGCGGCAGCAGCTCCATGGTTTTTGAAACCGGGTCCGTGGTGGTGCCCTTCACTTCGGATACCACCGAGACCGCCTGCCCGGTAATGGCATTCACCAGGCTGGACTTTCCGGCGTTCCGGCACCCGAAAAAGCTGATGTGCACCCGCTCAGCCGCGGGCATTTCATTCATGGACATCATGTCACCTCCGCAAAGAAAAATCGCCGTGATCCCTGACGGAAACACGACGACAAAAAACAAAGCCTTTTATCGCATCGGTTCTTTCGCCTCAAGTTTCGTTTCGGCGTCAGGGGATGCCTTGGGAAATATTCAGTTAACCGGAATTCCGGAAAAATCAGAAGGCGGAGTAGGTCGCCTTGGCCCGGAGGCCTTTGATCCGGCCCAGCGCGCCGGTCAGTGCGTTGATCCGGTCGTTCGGCGCGTCAATCGCCAGGCAGATGATGCTGATCTTCCGTTCCCGATAGGGAATGCCCATTCTTCCGATGATGTACTGGCTGTAATCATGGAGCAGGCTGTTCAGCTCGGTGACGGCGTCCCCGTCCTCGACGATGATGCTGATGACCGCAACCCTGCTTTCCATCCGAACCCCTCCAGACATTACCGGCGCGTACCGGGCAGGCTCATTGTACATCATGCCCGGCGGGTTGGCAAGGGAAATTCCGGAGGGGAGAAAAGTCAATATTTTGTATTTTTTTGAAATTTTCCTGAAATGGATATTGTATTTTGTCTCCTGTGGCTGTACAATCTGTGGTAGTTCTGACAGAAGAAAAGGGAGTGTCGACCGATGTTCGAGGAAACGCAGGAAGCGCAGGCACCGCTGTGGGAAGATTCCCATCCATGGCTCGTAAGTATCCCCTCCGCCAAGGAAGAGGAAGACTCGGTGGATGAGATGCTCCGCTACTCACTCGACGAGATCCGTTTCACCTGACAGGGGAAACTGTCTCCGGATGACAGAATCGGAAATGACCTGATGATACGCGGCAGGGGGAGATGATCCCGCTGCCCGGTTTCTTTTTTACGGGACCTATGGAGGAAAATGCATGCTTTACATCATGCGGCACGGAAGAACCGACTGGAACGATCAGCGGAAGCTGCAGGGCCAGACGGATATCCCGCTGAATGACGCGGGAAGGGAAATGGCGGAAGCCGCCCGGAAGGAATACGCGGACGTGCATTTCGATATCTGCTTCTGCTCACCGCTCATCCGGGCACGGGAAACCGCGGAAATTGTGCTGCGGGACCGGAATATCCCGATTGTTCCGGATGACCGGCTGAAGGAGATGTCCTTCGGCGAGTGCGAGGGGCTGGAGAACAGCTTCGGTATTTCCGACTGCAAGGTCAATGTGCTGTTCCGGGAACCGGAAAAGTATACCGACCTGCCGGAAGGCGCCGAAAGCCTGGAGGAACTGTTTGCCCGTACCGGGGAATTCCTGCGGGAAAAAGTGGATCCCCTCCTGGCGGCGGGCAAGGACGTGCTGATCGTCGG
>JAFRTK010000140.1 GCA_017427165.1 Clostridia bacterium | reverse complement strand
TTCCGCCAGCGCGGCCACTTCCTTCGGATCGCGGATCCGTCCGGGAACAATCCGGTCCACCAGGGTGGAGCAGAAGATGTTCTCCCCGTTCACCCAGCGGACAAACTCCGCCTCCAGCTTCCAGTCCTCCGCGTACTGGTTCACGCACTTCAACAGTTCCTTGCCGTTATTGTCGATCAGTTCACAGCTCAGCACGGTCACGCCCGGCATTCCGGCGCGGTAGCGTTCATACAGCACGCGGGTCAGCTTCGCCGGGAAGCTCACCGGCGGTTCCTGGTCAAACCGGCTCTCGCTTTCATGCACAATACCGGCTTCGGTCGTATTGCTCACGATAATTTCCAGGTCGGCGCTGCGGGCCATCTCCAGTACCTTGTCCCATTCCCCGTAGGGATTCACGCACCGGCTTACGCAGCTGATAACGCGTTTGTCGTCCACTTTCCGGCCGTTCTCGCTGCCCCGCAGGTACAGGGTATACAGGCCTTCCTGCTGGTTGATCAGGTCCGTCAGGCCCTGCGCGATCGGCTGCACCAGCACCACCTTGCCGTTAAATCCGGCTTTTTCATTGGCAATGTCAATGAAGTCGTCCACAAATGCCCGCAGGAAGTTGCCTTCCCCGAACTGCATCACCTTTTCCGGGGCATTCTCCAGGATATACCCCTTGTATCCGGATTCCTTCAGTACCTGGTAATTCAGCTGTGCCATTGCAATCCCCTCGTTTTCATGTCAATAATTGATAAAGGTAACATACTGCAATTTTAGTTTCGCGTCAATCTCTGTCCGCTGCCTTCCGGCCGATATTTCCTCACCATCCTATGCTCAGATCATAGCACGGCTTCCCGGTCCGGTACATGAATGGAACGGCCTTTTTCCCTCCCGTTTCGGATGTGTTATTCCGGCTGCCATCCATCATCCCCGCCAAGCACTTTTTCCCGGGTGATTCCGGCAGCCTCCATGTCAGATATCCGTTTCTGGGCCGGGTGGCGGGTACCCTGGTCCGCCCGGTCGCCGGTGGTGCGCCATTCGCCGCACCGCCCGGTAATCACCCGCTCTTCATCCCAGTCCTGGAAGCCTTCCGGTGCAACATGCGTGTCCATTTCACATTCCAGGAATACCGTCCGCGCGAATTTCCGCCACGGCCGCCCGAGAAAGCCTTCCCCGGGCCCGCACTCACCTGTCAGGCAGCACCGGCGGAATACAAAGCCGAACTCCTGGGCCTCATTGGTGTTCGCCGCGGTGTACCAGCCGCCGCGCTCGTTCATCACCAGCTCACACCGTTCAAACCAGCACCGGTACGGTCCGAAAATGAAGTCCACATCTCCCCGGATCAGGCAGTTCTCGAAGTACTGCCGGCTCCGGGTCAGCGGCCCGTCCTCCACCCGGGTGAAGCGTTCCGCGTTTCCGGCCCGGCACCCGATATCCTCCGTCACATTCGGCATGCGCAGCGGTCCGCAGAACAGCGTATCCTGGTGGGCTTCCAGGCGGCAGTTCCGCCATATGCCCCGGTCTCCGGCCGCGTAGACTGCCACCGCCTGGCCGACTTCCCGGCCGTCGCCCGCGTCATTCCGGATGGTCAGGTTTTCCACCCGGATATCCCGGCCGGTCGTCATCAGCGTGGAAGAAAGGAATGTCCCTTTCTCGGTCCCGTCCGGGTACAGGTCCTTCGCGCAGCCGTTCCATGCAATCACGGTCCTGTCCCGGTCCTCGCCGGTCAGCCGGATGCTGTCCCGGTGGATCACCACTTTCTCCCGGTATTCACCGGCCTTCACCAGGATTTGGACCGGTTCGCAGGCCCCTTCCGGTGCGGCGTCCACCGCCTCCTGGATCCGGGTAAAATCCCCGCTCCCGTCTTTTGCCACAACCATCATACGCATATCATTTCCATTCCTGTTCCGGCCGGTTCCCCGGCTGTTATTCCGTCTGTGGTAATCCTGCCATCCGGTCCTTGTTCTGTTTTCTCCATGAAAAACTTGTACCGGAACCAATCCCGTGATACAATAATAGAAAGTCACTGTCTCATACCGGAAACACCCCGAAGGGAGGGGCCTGTGTGAACGAAATCACCTATGTGGGCAAGCATACGACGGTCTTTACCGTATCCCGGCACGCGCACGAAAGCTGGGAGTTTGTTTACTGCACCGGCGGCGCCGGTTCCTTCCTGTTTGATGACCGCCGCCTGGATTACCGCACCGGAGATGTGGTCGTCATTCCCCCGATGGTTCCCCATGCCAATGCCGGGGTGGACGGTTTCCAGAACATCCATGTCAACATGGTTTCCCCCGCCGTTCCGTTTACGGCTCCGCTCGTGGTTCCGGATGATTCCAACCATTTCCTGCTGGATGTGTTCAACGCCGTATATTTCCACTTCTACTCCGACCGGAAGGAAGCCGCTTCTCTCCTGTCGGTTTACGGCGACCTGCTCAGCTGCTGCCTCACCGCCTACCAGACCAGCCGCTCCCTGACGCCGATTGTGGCGCAGATCGAAAACAATATCATCGCCAATTATGCCGACAGCTCCTACGAGCTGGATACCTATATGCATTCCCTGCCCTTCAGCTACGACTATCTCCGGAAGATGTTCCAGAAGGAGCTGGGCATCACACCGCACCGGTACCTGATGGACAAGCGCCTGAAAATGGCGGCCGAGCTGCTGGTGACCGATGACGCCGGAGCGCGCACGGTCGGTGATATCGCGCTGCTGTGCGGTTTTCATGATCCGCTGTACTTTTCCCGCATGTTCAAGGCCAAGTACGGCACAGCCCCGCGCAATTACCTGGAGTCCCGCCTGAGGCAGCCCATCGTCCGCCCGGATGAAAACAGCGTCCGGGTCCAGCTGTAACCGCACAGAAAAACAGCAGGCGTTTGCCCGCTGTTTTTTGTTTACAGCACTTTCTCCGTTGCCCCGTCAAAGAAATACATGCTTTCCGCGGGAATCCAGAAGGTGATCGTCCCGTCCGTTTCCGGTGTGTCATGGCTGTCCACCTTGAGGATGGCATGCTGTTCCCCGGCCGTAATATAGACGTTCGTATAGTCGCCCAGCATTTCTGTCAGTTCCACCTGGCATTCCATGCGGGCGGCGTTTTCTTTTTCCTGCAGCACAACCGCTTCGGGGCGGAAACCGAATACGATTTCCTTTCCTTCCATGGCCGCGATATCCGGCCGGAACGCCGTCAGGTCAATCCGCTGGTCCCCGAATGCAATGGCGCCGTTTTCCACGGTTTCCCGTGCGAAGTTCATGGGCGGTTCGCCGATGAACCCGGCCACAAATACGTTCTCCGGCTTGAAATACAGCTCGTAGGGAGTCCCGACCTGCTGGATATACCCGTCCTTCATCACAACGATCCGGTCTGCCAGCGTCATGGCCTCTGTCTGGTCATGGGTTACGTAAATCGTGGTGGACCCGGTTTCCTGGTGGATCTGGGCGATCTCCGAACGCATGGTCACGCGCTGTTTCGCGTCCAGGTTGCTCAGCGGTTCGTCCATCAGGAAAATCCCGACCTTCCGGATCAGGGCACGGCCGATCGCCACACGCTGGCGCTGGCCGCCGGAGAGTGCGCGGGGAAGCCTGTCCAGGTAATCCGTCAGGCCCAGGATCTTCGCGGTCTTCTGCACCCGCTCCTCAATCACATCCTCATCCACGCCCTGCAGGGTCAGGCCGAATGCGATGTTGTCATATACAGTCATCTGGGGATACAGCGCGTAGCTCTGGAATACCATGGCGACTTCCCGCTCCCGGGGGCCCTTTTCATTGGCCCGTTCCCCGTTGATCAGGAACTCCCCGCTGGAAATCTCTTCCAGGCCTGCGATCATCCGCAGCGTCGTGGACTTTCCGCATCCGGAAGGCCCGACAAAAACCACGAATTCACCCTCTTCGATATCCAGGTTGAAGTTGTGCACCGCGTGGAACCCGTTGGGGTAAATCTTGTTCAAATTCTTCAGGGATAAAGTTGCCACGAGGGTTACCTCCTCCTCATTTCTGTATAGCACATCAGCAGCGGGGCGATGCCTTTCGCCTCGTTCCGCACAATCGGTTCGGAAAGGTAGTAGGCCAGGGTGCCGTCCCGCCGCCGGTTGTTTTCCGGTCCCAGTCCGGCCACCAGGCAGATATTGTTCAGGTTCAGGTTCCCGTCCGAGAAGGAAAGGTTCTTCCGGACGATGCCTTCAAATGTCTTCTGCCCCTGGTCTCCCGCAGCCGGCGGAAGGATTCCCAGCCGGGCTCCCTTCAGCATCGCGTAGGCGGCCATGGAGCTGCCGCTGGTCTCCAGGTAGTTCCCTTCCGCGTCCGGCCGGTCCACCACCTGGTAATACATCCCGGTCTCCGGGTCCGCAAACGGCAGGATATCCCGCGCCAGGTCGGACAGCGTTTCCCTCAGCAGCCCGGTTTCACTTTCCGGAATGATTTCGCACAGATCGGCCAGCGCCGCGAAGAACCAGCCGATTGCCCGCAGCCAGAAGCTCCGGCTCAGCCCGGTTTCCGGATCCGCCCAGAAGGCTTTCCGGCTGGCGTCATATCCATGGTAATACAGTCCGGTTTTGGGGTCGCGCATCCGTTCCCGCACCACCGAAACCTGCTTCAGGATATCGGAATAGTTCCCGCCTCCGAAATGCTTCTCGTACAGGGCGGCAAATGGCTGTGCCATGTAGATGCCGTCCAGCCATACCTGGTTGGGATAAATCTGCTTGTGCCACCAGGAGCCTTCTTCGGTCCGGGGCTGGCTGTCCAGCGCTTTCCGCAGGAAGTCCGCCGCGCGCCGGTACTTTTCCTTGCCCGTGGTGCCGTACAGTTCAAACAGCACCCGGCCCTCATTGATAT
This sequence comes from Clostridia bacterium, assembly GCA_017427165.1. Classification (GTDB taxonomy): domain Bacteria; phylum Bacillota; class Clostridia; order Christensenellales; family Aristaeellaceae; genus Aristaeella. The sequence continues at coordinate 21,551 of JAFRTK010000140.1, read as the reverse complement.
CGTCCAGCATATGTTCCTCGGTCCGGAATGTCCGGATGGATCCGTCCTCCAGGACAAAGGAATCAATAAACGACTCCGCAAAGTCAAAATAGCGCTTTTCCCCGGTAATCTGCGCCATGCTGAGCAGGGCGGTCATCATGCACCCGTCCACATAGTTCCATTTCACGGGTTTGTCGGCCCTGTGCTGCTCCACGTTCCAGGCCGTATATTCCGGGGAGGATTCGGCCACCAGCCGGTCAATATACCGGTCCAGGTCCGTGTATGCTGAATCTGCCAATCGGAACGCCCTTCCTTTCATGGTCCGTAACACCGGTTTGTTTCCGGCAGCTTCAGGATCCGGCGGATACCTTCTGCTTCGCATCCGCCAGGATCCGCCCGGCCAGGCGCTTGCAGCCCAGGAACAGCAGGTCCCAGGCCGTCACAATAATGCCGAACAGGATCGGCTCCACTCCGACGGCGGCTCCGGCCTGTTCATTTCCTCCGGCCGCCAGCAGGTTGATCCCGTTGTATGTCATGATGGTGCATGCGGTCAGCAGGATCGCGTAAACCACATCCAGCGGCAGGAAATACAGTTTCTTTCCCGGGAACATCATCCACCGGTCGTACGCTCCGGGAGTCTTTGCGATAAACCGGTAAATATTGTTCGTCATCAGGTTGGTTGCCAGTCCCAGGGTAATACCGATCACCAGCAGCTGGTCCCACGGGTTGATGGCAATCGTGCTGATGCCCCAGATGAAGAAATAGCAGATCATGCCGGCAATCCACAGCTTGATCAGGATTGCCTTCACCCAGTCGGACATTTTGATTTTCGGTCCGCTGCGGTATTTCCTGAGCTCTGCCGCAGGTACCGGAGGCGAGTTTTCCTCGTTCGCCGTCGCCAGGTCTTCAACGGCTTGCTTTTTCAGCTGGTAGTATGCCGAGGTGTCCTTTTCACCTTCCGGGTTCCGCGGTGACTGCTTCCGGATTTCAGGATGTTTCTTCCCCATATGTCCGTCACGCGTCCTCGCCGCTGATATCAATGGTACCCATATTCTTGTTCTCTTCCACCTCAATGCTGGTGTTGATCTTCCGCAGCAGTCTGGAATAAACGGGCAGCAGCGCAAACAGCGCGGCGCCGATAATCAGCAGGATCCGATGTACAGACACCACCTGCCGGGTCACTGCCACAAACGCGTTTTTCCCGGTGGGCACAATCGGGCTCTCCGCCCGCGTCAGCGCAGCCACAATCCGGCCGTCATAGTAATAATCGCAGAAGATCAGGATCGCGAGCATCACAAATGTCAGGACCACCATCGGAATCACCGCTTTTTTCCGGTGGGGGAACGCGTTCAGGAAGCAGACCAGGCTCAGCACGGAAAGAAGCATCACGGCGAAGGACGACAGGCCCATGTGCGGCCCGTTGATCAGCGCCGTGGTATTGGCGATGGAGCTGAGATTAAAGGAATAGTAGACAAACGCAAGCGCCAGCACTGCCAGGGCAATCATCTGGGGCCGCCTTTTCAGTGCTACCAGGCGTTTTCTGAAAAACTCCCTGATCCGGGAAGGCTGCTTTGCCATGGTCATTTCCCCTCCTTCCGGATAGCGCGGGTGGTTTCGGGATCAAAGAACAGCTTCCGGGTAAAATGCACCGGTACAAGGTCACCGTTTTTGTAGTTCATCCAGTTACGGAATTTGGCGGTGATCCGCACGCCGTCGGCGATTGTCCCGTGCACCAGCGTATTCATGCCCAGGTTTTCATTCGAGCTGACCCGGATATTCAGGTCACCGCCCTCCGCGATGTATTCGGGCCGCACGCCCAGGATCACGGGCTTTCCGTTCCAGGGTGCCAGCAGCGCCTGTTCATCTGCCTCCAGGGAGACTTCGAATCCCTTGCCCTTCAGCTTTCCGTCCTCAAAAACGGTATCAAGCATATTCATCGGCGGCAGGCCGATAAACGTTGCCACAAAGGTGTTGTCCGGCGAATCATACAGCTCCAGCGGTGTACCGATCTGCTGCACATGACCCATGCTCATGCATACGATCCGGTCTGCCAGGGTCAGCGCTTCGGTCTGGTCATGGGTCACATACAGAATTGTCGCGTTCAGCCGTTTGTGCAGCAGCAGGATTTCGCGCCGGGTCGCCCCCCGCAGCTTCGCGTCCAGGTTGCTCAGCGGCTCGTCAAACAGGAAAACCTTCGGACTGCGGACGATTGCGCGGCCCATGGCTACCCGCTGTCGCTGCCCGCCGGAAAGCTGGGCCGGCTTCTTGTTCAGTTGGGCGGTCAGGTCCAGGATTTCCGCGGCTGCCATCACCTTTTTATGGATCACGTTCGGATTTTCCCGACGCAGCGTCAGGGAGAATGCCATGTTTTCATAAATCGTCATATGGCCGTACAGGGCGTAGTTCTGGAACACCATCGCCATATCCCGGTCCTTGGCCGGGGCCGCGGTGATGTCCCGTCCGTCCAGCAGCAGTTTCCCGTGGGTAATATCTTCCAGTCCGGCCACCATGCGCAGCGTGGTGGATTTTCCGCATCCGGAAGGACCGACCAGCACGATCAGCTCACCGTCTGCCACATCCAGGTTGAAATCATAAACCGCCTGGACATTGTTGTCGTAGATTTTATCCAGATGCTGCAGTTGAAGCTCTGCCATTTCGTTTCCTCCTTACGCCTGCAAAGAGGCAAGATGCGCGGACAGGTCCCGGCTTTTCTTCAGGTTGATCACCGCGCCCGCGAACAGGCATACGGCGGACAGTGCCAGGCAGGCCACCGTAAAGATAAACTGGGCGTTTCCCATCACCGGCTCACTGCCGATGATTGTCCGGTGGGCATCCATGGGGATGATGAATATCCGCGCAATCTGGAGGATGCCCAGCACAATCATCACCCAGGAATAGACTGTCTGGTACTTTTTCACGCCCTCCGAGCAAAGGAAGACCGCCAGCAGGAATACCAGGTTGTAGATGATGGAGCCCCCGATGGTCGCTGTATAGTAATAGGTCTTTACATCCGATTTATAGATACTGATGAAGAACAGAACGTCAAAAACAATCGCCAGCAGCGCCAGCCGGGAGGAGGCCGTGTTCTTTGTATACCTCATTCGGTCAAGCTCTGTGGAACGGTCATCGTTCATGCTGACACCGCCTTTCCGGAGGAGGCAAGAAGTTCTTTCTCTCCCCGCATCATTCTCTTCTTCCAGATAAAGTTCACAATCAGGAGAACGGCCGCTGCAACGGCCAGGATACAGACAGCATAGTGAATGTCAAACCAGAAGGTGGAATCGGTATAGGTGCCGTAGCGGGCAAGCCGTTTTTCCAGCGCGGCGAAATCAACCGTGGAAAGATACTGGCTTCTGAAAACGCCCACCTGGATGTGGCACCATACAGCCATAAACAGTTCGGCCGCCGCGTTGATGAAGGTGGCCGCCGCGTTGCCGGCGTAGTATTTCCGGCGCGAATGCGTATTGGTAATAAACAGCAGGCAGGCCAGTACGATCATGCCGATGGAAGCCCGCAGCAGCGTGCGGTTGAAGGGCTGCATGTCGTAATAGATCCGGGCGCCGGAGACCTTGGCGGAATCCAGGTTGTTCGGATTGGGAATCATGGAATACAGCGTATCATACAGGTCCGTCATGATCCCCAGCGAATAAACAAAGAACAGCGCGCCGGCGATAAGTGCGGCAAAGCACACGATTTTCTGGAAGGCAACCTGTTTCTTATACATAATTGATCCTTGCCCCTTCAGAAAGGGCCCGGCGCCCGCGCCGCTCAGCGCGGGCGCCCGGTCCTGGTCTAAATCACATAACAGCCGAAGCAATGATTACTTGGTCGTGTTGTAGTAATCCTTCAGGCGGAGCCATGCGTCGTTCTTCAGCTCAATGTAGGCGTTTCCGTACCAGACGGTTTCTACCGCTTCAGCCTGTTCCGCGGCGGTCAGGCCGTCCGGAATGCCGTTCACGACGATATCGTCAAACAGGTTGAAGTCGCCGCTGAAGTTGGAGCTCAGGTCGCTCAGCTTGTTCAGTTCGTCGGTCTCGGTGGTGTACTGCGGCAGCGTGGTGGGCACGGAGGTGTACCAGGGATTCTCGGTCAGCGCCAGCTCCGGATGCTTGATGGTTCCGAGGGCGATGGCGGCAGACAGCTTCGCGGCGCCTTCCTTGCCGACTTCGTGTGTGCACTGGTATTCGAAGGCCTGGCTCTTGATGAAGGACAGCGTGGAGCCCAGGTAGCGGCGGGCAAAGTTCGTGTAGTTGCCGTTTGCCAGCGCCCACAGGTTGTCCAGGGTGCCATCGGCGACCACGGGCATTTCCTTGCCGTTGAAGTTGAAGGTCTCATAGCTGCCGTCATCCTTGGTCTTGATGAAGGCGTCCGGGCCGTAGCTCATCAGGATCTGGCCCTTCTCGGAATAGGTGTAGTCGATCAGGGCGAGCAGGGCATTCAGCTTGGCTTCGTCGTCGCCGACACCCTTCTTGGAAATCACCCAGCAGTTGCCGTTCTTCACAGAACGCCAGCTCTCGGTAAAGCGCATGTACACGCCTTCCTCGTTGGTCCCGTCAAACCAGCGGGAAACGGGGATCATGATGGCCATGTATTTCTCGCCTTCCTGCAGGGAGGTGTTCAGGACGGTCTGGGTCTGGTTGTAGTCGTAGCTCATGAAGCCCAGGTCATCCGGGATGTAGTTCTTGGTGGAGGAGGTAGCCGCCTTGGTCATGAAGTCAGCGGAGATCAGGCCTTCCATCGCGATGTCGTGCATCCGCGCGGCAGCGGCGTAGGCGTCTTCACTCTGGCGGGCATCATGCAGGTCTCCGTCGGTGCCGACGTACAGGAAATCCTGGCGGGATTCGTAGCCGCGTACGCCGAAGAGCAGGCCGCCCAGGCGGTGGATGTCATAGCGGCGTCCGGAGGAATTCTCTTCGCGGGAGAACAGGCCCTGGATCAGGTCCGTGCCGTTCAGGGTCTGGGGGTTGGTTACGACGCAGCGCAGCAGGGCAACCATTTCATCAGCGTCCCAGCAGGCGTCGTATCCGCAGAACAGGTTGGAACGGGTGGCTCCGTAGTATCCGCCGTATGTCTTGTCGATGTATTCACGCAGCATGTTGACCGCTTCAACACCGCTCATGACGCCCTTTTCATTCATCTTCGCGACGATGTTGCCGTAAGCGTCATAATCCTTGGTCAGGGTCTGGACGCCGGTGCCATCCGCGGTGGGCGTTTCGATCTCGATCTTGCCTTCGGTGGGCATGAAGGGCTGGTAAACGGGAGCCGCGGTGTCCTTGCAGGCAGCGGCTTCGAAGGCGCCTTCGCCGTCCAGCAGCTTCTGCAGGTAGTCCACGCGCATCAGGGGCATCTTTTCGATGTCGTTCACACCGTCAAAGTACGGAGCGAAGTAGAACGCGCCGGTATCGGTGTTCGCGGTGATGGACAGGCGGACGATGGGATTCTCGTCCAGGTACTTCATCACGTTCGGAATCTTGTCGGCATACTCGGCCAGGTTGACCAGGCTGCCGGTCTCGCCGTACGCGTTGACGGTTACGGACGGGCCGAGCACCATATCAACGTTTTCCAGCTGTTCTTTCCAGTATTCAAATTCCTTGGCGTCGCCGTTGCCCTGGTAGGGGGTTCCGTCCACGATCACGTTGTTGCCGGTAATCTCGGACAGGATTTTTTCCATTTCCACCCAGGTGGGCTTCAGGTCGCCGGTGTGGTAGGTATTGCCGTCAGCGAGGGTGATTCCGTCGCCGGCAATATCCGGGCTGAAGGCAAGGCCGGTGTTCGCGTTGTTATAGCCGACGGCCATACGCAGCGTAACATCCTCGGCGCTCGCGGCTGCCGCCATTGTCAGCAGCATCGCGCATGCCAGGACCAGGGATAAAAGTTTCTTCATACGGGGGTGCCTCCTTTAAATAATAAGTTTTTTATTTCCTTCACACCGGGTTTCATACGCCCCGGTGAAGAATACCGGTTATTCCTTCACACCGCCGGCGTTGGTGCCCTTGGCGAAGTACTTCTGGATAAACGGATAGATAATCAGGATCGGGATAATGGAGCATACAATCAGCGCGAAAATCACCGAATCCGGTGCGTAGTGCGCGGTCCAGCCGCCCAGCTGTTCCAGGTCCGTATACTGCTCCAGCTGGTTGCGGATAAACACCTGCAGGGGCTGCTCGTTGGCGTTGGAGATCATCTGCCGGGCCCAGAAGTAACCGTTCCAGCGGCTGATGGCAAAGAACAGCGCCACGGTTGCGATGGTGGATTTGCTCATGGGGATAAACACCTTGGTCAGCACCTGCATTTCCGTCGCTCCATCCACGATGGCCGCCTCCTCAATCTCGGAGGGCACATTCTCGAAGGCATTGCGCAACAGGATGATATTCATGGCCGCCATACCCATGGCGATCACGACCAGCCATTTGTCATCCATGATTCCCATGGAGTTGAAAACGGATTTCGTGGCCAGGTAGTTCAGGTACTGCGGAACAATACCTGCGGAGAACCACATCGTGAATACCAGGAAAAAGTTGAATGCCTTCCGGAAAAGCAGCCTTTTCTTGCTCAGTGCGTAGCCGCCCAGGATCGCGATGCCCAGGGACCAGACCGTACCGTAGATCGTCAGGAACAGCGTATTGGAATAGGCGTTCCAGAACTGGTTGTTGCCGAACATGGACGCAAAGGCTTCAAACTGCACGTCCTTCGGGAACAGGATCAGCTCCTGGTATTCCACCGCGTGACGGCCGCTGATGGAAGCCGATACCGCGTACAGGAACGGATACAGGCACATCAGCGCGAACATCGTCAGGAACAGGTAGCTGAAGATTTTGAATATCAGCTCGGAGATTTCAAGCCTTCTTTTCATTCGTCAAAACCTCCTTAATACAGGCTCACATTGGAGGCCTTGCGTGCAATGGTGTTCGCGCCGATCACCAGCAGCATGCCCACCACGTTGTTCAGCATCTCTGCCGTGGAAGCCAGGCCGTTCTGGTTCTGGGTCGTCTTGATCCGCCAGGCGAAGGTGGAAATGACTTCGGATGTCTGGTAAATCTGAACCCGTTGCTCATTGAGGAGCAGGACCTTTTCATATCCGATGCTCAGCATGGAGCCGATCCGGGTGATCAGCATAATCACGATGGTGCTCAGGATACCGGGCAGCACCACATACCGCATCTGGGCCCATTTGTTGGCGCCGTCGATCTGGGCTGCCTCATAGCTGGTCGGCGATATCGCGATGATCGCCGCGAAGAATACAATACTGTCATATCCGGCCGTTTCCCATATGCCGCTTACCTGGTAGATCGCACGGAAATACGCCGGATCATTCAGCAGGCCGGCCTGCGCGGTATCCCTCGAGATCAGGCCCAGTGAAGCCAGCAGCTGGGAAAGGATTCCGGGAGGTGCTCCCGTTGTGGAACTTCCCTGCTGGATCAGCATGATCACCAGGGAGGTCATCACAACGGTGGACATGAATTTGGGAAGATAGGTGAAAACCTGCAGTCCGCTGCGCAGCAGGTCGGACTTGACTTCATTGAAGAAAAGAGCCAGCAGGATCGGCATCGGGAATCCGAAGAGGAGCCCGTAGAAGCTCAGCAGGAAGGTGTTCCGCATTGCCCGCCAGAATTCGCTGCTCAGGTTTGCGTAGGTTCCGGATCCGACCAGCAGCGCCTTGATGTTGGAAAAGCCCAGGAAGTTCTGGTCCGCCACCGGTTTGACCACGTCGGTGACCTTGAAGGCGCCGAGCAGCTCATACATCGGCATATAGCGCCAGAAAAGGAAGACCAGGATCATGGGAACCAGCATCAGATAGAGACGCCAGTCCTTCAGGACAGTGCGCCCGATGTGAAGCCAGTTGTGTTTCTCCACATCGTCCCGGACCGCCTGTTCGGGATCCTCCCGCCAGGTGCCGGCCGCTTCGTCGTAAATCAGGTAATCCCCTGCCTGACGCTTCATACGCATTCCTCCGTTCAGGGTCTTGCTTCGTTTCACCGGGGTTTCAGTGCTTTTCCTCTTCCGCGATCCGCCGCACATAATGCGGCTGATCTTCCAGCACGCCGTCCGGCCGGGATGCGGTCCAGACGAGCAGTGCCGTAAACAGGTAGGTGATGATGTCCGTGGTGATATACAGCGGCAGCGCTTCCGGCGGCGTTCCGGTGATCAGCGCCATCAGCGCGCGTCCCGCGTGCATGGCCAGCACCGTCAGGATTCCGAAAAGGAAATCCCGCAGGATATTTCCGTGCAGGGATTCCCATCCCCATTTTCGCAGGAGCGGCCATACCGCCAGGGCAGCCAGGTTCCCGATCCCGTAAATCAGGAACTGGGTACCGGTCCCCTTCTGCACCAGTACGGTCACGATTCCGCCCAGAACTGCGTGCAGCGCGCACCAGGGTCCCCACCGGACCATCACGATCGCGGTCACTGCCGGCACCACGGAAACAGTCCATGCCGCCGCGGAAAACCATTCAGTGGCCGCGCGGATAATCAACGTCTCGGACAGCATCATGATTACCGCAAATATTGATAAATCAATAATCCTGTACTGTCCAAGCGTTCGACGGGTCTGCACGGCGCTTCCTCCGTTGTTTTTAGCTGTTCTGGTCTCTATTCGTATTGTATTATACATCAATTTGTTTTGTTTTGCAAAGACAAAAAGGGTTATGCTTATGGATAATTCAGTTCAGTTTTTGCAAAATCAGGGCTGTTTTCCGATATAGGCCAGGATGCCGCCGTCCACATACAGGATATGGCCGTTTACGAAATTGCTGGCATCGGAAGCCAGGAAAACCGCCGGTCCCTGCAGGTCTTCCGGGGTTCCCCACCGGGCCGCAGGTGTCTTGGCAATAATGAACTGGTCAAACGGATGGCGGCTGCCGTCCGGCTGCTTCTCACGCAGCGGAGCGGTCTGGGGTGTGGCGATATAGCCCGGCCCGATGCCGTTGCACTGGATGTTGTGCTCGCCGTATTCGGAGCAGATGTTCCGGGTCAGCATTTTCAGGCCGCCCTTCGCCGCCGCGTAAGCGGAAACGGTTTCCCGGCCCAGCTCGCTCATCATGCTGCAGATGTTGATGATCTTTCCGTGTCCCTTCGCGATCATGGACGGGATCACAGCCTTGGCCACGATAAACGGGGCGTTCAGGTCCACGTCGATCACCTTCCGGAATTCCGCCGCGCTCATTTCGATCATGGGAATCCGGCGGATAATACCGGCATTGTTCACCAGGATGTCAATCACGCCGACTTCCTGCTCAATCTGTTTCACCAGCGCCTGCACCGCTTCCTCATTGGTCACGTCGCAGACATAGCCCTTCGCGTCAATTCCCTTTTCCGCGTAGGACTTCAGGCCCTTGTCCACCAGCTCCTGGTTGATATCGTTGAAAACAATCGTTGCGCCCGCGGCCGCATAGGCTTCCGCGATGGCAAAGCCGATCCCGTAGCTGGCGCCGGTAATCCACGCGATTTTTCCCTTCAGGCTGAAAGCATTCATATCCATTTTTGTGTCCTTCCTTTCCTGTTCTTGGTTGGTTGGAGTTATTGTCAGTTCATCAATTGTCTGTTTCTCCCTGCCCATCCGGCACAAGATGCCGAAGGGGGCGAAGCTCTGACGACCCGCAGTGCGGGGAGTTTCGTCAGAGCTGAGGTCAAACTCTAAGGAGCAAGCTTCACAGCGTGAAGTTGCGACTATAGAGTTTGCGGAGGGGGGCGACCGGAAAGCCCCCGCATTTATCTCAGTTCGGTTGTCGGGATGTTGTCCATATCGTCAAACGCCTGATTTTCTCCGCCCATCGCCCAGATGAACGTGTAATTGCTGGTTCCCGCGCCCGCATGGATGGACCATGAGGGAGAAATCACCGCCTGCTCGTTCTGCATCACGATGTGCCGGGTTTCCTGTCCTTCGCCCATCATATGGAAAACCACATTGTCCTGCGGCACTTCAAAGTAGAAATAAACCTCCATCCGGCGCTCATGGGTGTGGGCCGGCATGGTGTTCCATACGCTTCCGGTCTCCAGCACCGTCATGCCCATGCTCAGCTGGCAGGTCTTCAGCACCGAAGGATGGATAAACTGGTTGATCACCCGCTTGTTACTGGTCGCCGCGTCGCCGCAGGGCTTCTTGGCCGCGTCCGCAATCTTGATCAGCCGGTTCTCATAGCTGCAGTGAGCGGGAGCGGAAACAATATAGAACTTGGCCGGTTTCTCCGCGTCATTGCTCTCAAAGTACACTTCCTTCACACCCCGGGTCAGGTACAGGCAGTCCTTGTATCCCAGTTCATAAACCTGACCGTCTGCGGTGACCTTTCCGGCGCCGCCGACATTGAACATGCCGCACTCCCGGCGTTCCAGGAAGAATTCCGTGCCGAAATTGTGCCAGATGTCAATCCCCTTGTCGATGGAAACCTTTTCCTTCACCGGCATGATGCCCAGCGTCACCATCCGGTCGACGTGGCTGTACACCGCCGTCACCTGGTCCGCCTCAAAAAGTTTCTCGATCAGGAATTCCTTCCGGACTTCCTCTGTCGTATACCGTTTAAAATCCCTCTGGTTGCAGCTGTACCGAATGTCCATGTGTGTTCCCTCCGTTTTTTATTTTTGGTCGTCAATATCGAGTTTTTCAACCTCCAGGATGTCCAGCAGGTCGCCTTCCACCCCGGTGGTCTGTATATTTTCCAGGGTCAGGCCCCGGATATACTTCGCGATGATTCCCCGCCGGCAGCATTCCTCCACGCCCAGCGCCATCGCCGGAACAAGGGGTTTTGCTTCCGGGTCGAAATCAAACCGGCAGTTCCGCAGCGTCAGCTGCTTCATCGGCTTCTCCGGCAGCCCCATCGCGTATGCCACGCAGGCCTTGCACCCGGAGGCGTCCACCCGTTCAAAGCAGACCGTCCCGATTTCCGGTGTGGTCTCATCCACCGGCAGTTTTTCCCGGCTCTGCACCCGTTCAGACTTGCCGTCCGCGTCGCAGAAGTAGAAGCTGTTCACGATCAGCGGCATCTTCACGCCGTCCATCCGGATATTCTGGAAAAGGATGTCATCCACGACTCCGTCCCTGCCCCGGTCCCGCCGGGTCTTGATCCGCAGTGCCCGGTCGTTTCCCTTCATATAGCAGTGATGGGCCCGGACCTTCCGTACGCCGCCGGCCATTTCGCTTCCGACCGTCACGCCGCCATGCCCGTCCAGCAAGGCGCACCATCCGATCTCCAGGTTCTCGCACGGCCTTTTATATTTCCGGCCGAGGTCGATCTTGCCGCTCTTGATGGCGATGCAGTCATCCCCCACCGAGATCTCCGCGCCGAGCAGCCGTACATTCCGGCAGCTTTCCGGGTCAAACCCGTCCGTGTTGGGGCTGTCCCAGGGAGCCTTTACCCGGATATCGATGAAATCCAGGTCCTCGCTGAACGCCGGGTGGATGTTCCAGCTGGGGCTGTTCATAAAGGTCAGCCCCTGCACCAGCATTCCCTTGCAGCGCTGGGTGTAGAACAGGTTCCCGCGGCTGGCAATCCGGATTTCCTTGGGCTGTACCCACCAGTCTCCTTCGTTTGCTCGTCCGTCAATGATGCCTTCACCGATGACCGCGACGTCCGTCAGGTCAATGCCGTTCAGTGCTCCCGCGAATCCGTCCACGGCACATCCTTCAAACATGCCCAGCAGGACTTCCCCGTCGCGGTTGTCCGCCGGAGTGCTTCCCGGCAGTACCGGGAACCGGTTCCGGTCCGTCAGCAGCCGCAGGGCAGCGCCGTCCTGGATTTCAAGCGTCATCCGGCTTTTCAGGAACAGCGGCCCGGTCACATAATCTCCCGGCGGGACCACAACCCGCCCGCCGTCCGGGCAGCACAGGATCGCCGCCTGCAGCATGGCCGTGTCTTCGGTCTCCCCGTCGCCTTTTGCGCCGAAATCCCGCACATCCAGCGTGCAGGTTTCCTTCCGGGTCCGGAAGCTCACTGTTTCCCTTCCGCCGTCTGCGCTTTCAACCTGGAGCTCATATTCCGTATCCGGTTCCAGGTCGAAGAGGGACGCGACAGAACGGTATTCCTCCCCGAGCCGTTCCCCGTCCAGGTACAGCACATGCTTTTCCCGGGCTTCATACAGTCCGTCCGGATCCAGCAGTACGCTGCAGCTGCGGGAAGTAACGCATAATGTCTTTGTCATGGCTTTGTTTCAGCCTCCTTCGGTGATCCGGCAGCCTGCCGGATTGAGCCGGGTCGGGTCATATGAAACATTTGTCCGCTTTCAGGTATACTATATCGAAAATGCCGCGGGGTTTTCAAGCGTTTTCGGCGATGTTCTCCGTTTCCGGTCAGATCATATCCGTTTTGTGAATGTCCCTGTTTTTGGGGAAAAAACAGGGCGCCGGATTCCTCCGACGCCCTTCTGCCTTGGTTTATTTCCCGGAAACAATCACTCCGTCCGCTGCCAGGTACGGCAGTACCATATTGCCGTCACAGCAGGTTTCCCTGGATACCGCGCGGATGTTCTTCACCAGCTCGCCCAGGTTGCCGTTTACCATGGTTTCGGTCACGGCGCACTTCACTTTGCCGTTCTCAATCAGGAAGCTGTTCTTCGCCACCCCGGAGAATTCGCCGTTCGTTCCCGGATCCCCGCCGGAGAAACCGCCAAGCAGCAGTCCCCGGTCCACCGACGCGATCATGTCGGCCAGCGGGGTGTCTCCGTTGTCCACCACCAGGTCGAACCCGGTGTTTTTGACCACCGGACGCCCGGTCTTTTTCGACGCGTACAGGTTCAGCAGGTGCGCTTTCAGCACACCGCGGTCGATCAGCGTAACGTCCTCCGACCGGTATCCGTCCGATGTGCCCCGTTCACCGCTCACAATCCGTTCATCATAGGGTTTCAGGCCCACGGTCAGCAGTCCGCTGGCCACCTGTTCCCCGACCTTGTCCAGCCACAGGCTGGTGCCGTTCATCACAACTTCATTCGCGGCATAGTTGTCAATCAGCATTTCGATAAACTCAGCCGCCATCCACGGCGTGATGATCACCGTGCCCTCAAATTTGCCTTCCAGTGTTTCCGGATGAATGCTGTCCCGTACACTCTCCAGGTGGGTCCGGATACTGCCGGTTTCGATCAGCGGCCGTTCCAGGCTGTCAACCGTCACATTCGTATAGTCCAGGCCGGTCGTGGTATCCCCTTCGACTGCGCACATTTCAATATCCAGGCCGTACTGCCCGCCGAATCCCTCGAACTCGGTGCTGTTCGTGTTCCGGCTGACCCAGTGCCATTTGTCAAAGGATGCGAATATCGCCGTAATGCGAACGGTCGGATAATCCTTTGCCACCGTATCCAGGAATTCCCGGATCCGTTCCGCAAACCGGTCCAGGTCCGCCTGTTCCGTCCCCTGCCGGAAAACATCCCTGCCCTGGTCCGGGGCAATGTCATAGCACTCATCCTCCGGAGAGGATTCTGCTGCGGCAATACCGTCCGCAGCCAGCTTCCGCAGTCCTTCCTCCGTAATATCATTCCCGTTTACCGAACCCATCCGGTTCCCGGAAAACACTTTCAGCGAGGCGACGTTGTTGAAAACCGTGCGCATCAGCTTGAAGTCGCCGTTCAGGATGTTGATTTCCTGCTTTTCAGATTCAGAAACCGTGTAGGAATACTTCACGATTTTCCCATCGGCCAGGATCCGATCCATCAGATCCGCCGTCTTCATCATATCACTCATCTGGCTGTCCTCCTGTCCTTCTTCCGCTCAGCGTCCGCCGATCATGATTTTGCAGCGCATATGCGGTCCGCCCATGCCGACCGGCATCGGTTGTTTCTTGCCGCAGAATCCGCTGCTGGCCCATTCCACCTCATCGGATACCATATCCACGGTCTTCAGCATGTCAAACGCCACGCCCGTCACCGTTGTATCCAGCAAGGCCCGTCCCAGCTTGCCGTTTTTGATCTCATATCCGCAGGTTACGCCGAACATAAACTCCCCGGTCAGGTCCGCCTGGCCGTTTCCGGAGTCGATCAGGTAATATCCGTCATTCACGGAGGCAATCATCTCCTCCACCGTGCTGGTGCCCGGCAGAATGCATGTATTCCGCATCCGGATTACCGGTTCATCGCTGAACGACCACGCCCGCGCGTTTCCTTTCGGCACCATATGGTACCGTTCCGCGCTTTCCCGGTCGTTCATATACCCGGTCAGGATCCCGTTCCGGATCAGCTCCGCGTCCTCCGCCCGGGTTCCCTCATCATCCAGGTAAACAGGCAGGGGGGCGGTTTCCCCATTGTATGTATGGGCAAAGTCCACCATAGTCACCAGGTCGGATGCCACCCGCTTGTTCAGGTTCGGTCCGGCCACGCTTCCGCCGTCCACCAGGTCGGCTTCCACGGTATGTCCGACTGCTTCATGCGCCAGCATGCCGCCCATGTTGCCTCCCAGCACCACCGTTTTGTATCCGGCTTCGGCGTACACGCCTTCCCGCTTGTCCATCAGCTGCCGGTACAGCTTGTCAAGTTCCGGATAGTACACTTCCACATTGCTGAAATGATCCGCGAAGCTGCCGTATCCGCCGAAGGGTTTGAACAGCTCCACCGGCACACCCGCGTCGGATTCCGCGTCCAGCATCACATAGATATAGCAGCGCGGCACAGTCACATGTCCGCAGTACGCGTCCGAAGCGTAGATGATTTTGTCCATGGAATCCTCGGTATACACAATCGTCCGGCTGGTCAGCTTCGGGTAATGCGCCTCGATGTACCGGTCCATCTGCCGGCATGCTTCGATAATCCGCTGCTGCTCCGTATCCACGACATCCCGGTTCAGCGGAACTGTGCCGGTTCCCAGGCACGGGGGCAGGATCATCTTCCGGTCCGTATGGCGGGACAGGAACCGTGCGTTTTCCGTTGCCGCCCGGAGCACCTTTTCCGCCGCGTCCGGCGTATACTCGGCGATCGAGGCGAAACCGAACAGGCCGTCCAGGTTCACCCGCGCGCTGATTCCCCGGCCCTCACTGCGGGAATTCTGCACCATGTTTCCTTTCAGCAGCACCACCCTGCGGTTCCGGTTCTCGTGTCCCCGCAGTACGGTCTGGCCCTTGTCTGAAAACAGGGCTGTTTTGGTTCCGATAATATCCTGTAACATAAAACCTTTTCCTCCGACAATTGATTCTTGTTGTCCGGTCAGTCAACCGTCCCGAAGCGGCTGATCATGGTATCCAGCTGGTTCAGGGCCATGCCCCTGCCGGTTTCGATTCTCAGTGATCCGTTTCCCTTGTAGTTGTAATTGGCAATAATCTCCATGGGATACCCTTCCTCTATGGAAATTGCTGCCATCGTGCGGAACAGCATCTGGCTCCACCGCTGGTGGAAGAAAGAGGTGACGACCGTACACGCGTGTACGTCGTGTTCCTTCATAATCTCCAGCGAGTTGAGCGCGTTATCCACGGTGATCTTTGCTTCTGTGTCCGTGAATACGCGTCCCGGATCAATTCCGCATTCCCCGGTCAGGTAGGCTTTCATCTCGCCGGCTTCAGTGTGGTTTTCCGGATTGTGTCCTCCGGTCGCCCCGCCGGTGCAGATGATGATGCTGTCCGGCCACGACCGGGCCGCTGCCGCTGCCGCGTCGCACCGGCCTTTCAGCTCTGCCTGCATCCTGCCCTTGCTCAGCGCGTATCCCATCACTACGAAAGCATGCTTTCCGCATCCGGCAATGCCGGAATCCTCCAGTTCCGGCGCATACTCTCCGCCTCCGTAGATGATAAACGGATAGTCTTCATTGACCATCACGTTTTCCCAGCAGTCCATGATGGCCGCCGCAATCGCAAAGTCCGATTCGCTGATCTTCCGGATCTTTTCAAGGTCGGCGGCGATTTTCTTCTGCCGGGACAGGGTTTCCTTCAGGTTCTCCTTTTTCAGCATGCCGGTGATATCCTTCAGGATTTTCACGCTTCTTCGATGAAAAAGGTATCGCTCTTCGGCTTCCGCCGAAACGGAAAAAAGCACAGGAAACAAAACCGCCAGCAGAACGGCGGCCAGGATTCTCTTTCCCTTCGTTCCCAATGTCTTTCCCTCCGCAGCGTTCTATTCCCGGTCGTTTTCCCGGCCCGGCTTCCGCTTCTGCCGGAAGCTCCCGGAAAGCAGTTCCGCATACGGCTCTGTGTCCGGATCCTGTTCCCACTCGGTCGTGCTGTGCAGCGCCGGATCCGCCGGCAGGTCATAAATGCTGCCGCAGCAGCCTTTATCCGCATCCGCCGCGCCGAATACACACCGGCCCACCCGGCTCATCACCATGGCGCCGGCGCACATGGGGCATGGCTCCAAAGTCACATACAGCGTGCAGTCATTCAGCCGCCAGTCGCCCTTTTCTGCGGCGCCGTGCCGCATGCACAGCAGTTCGGCATGGGCGGTCGGATCGTGGGCCTGCTCCCGGCGGTTATGGTCCGCCCACAGCAGCGTGTCCCCGCGAAACAAAGCGGCGCCCACCGGGATTTCTCCCTCTTCCAGGGCTTTCTCCGCTTCCCGCATGGCCACCGCCATCCGTTCCCGGTCTTCCTGTGTCATCCGTTCTCCTCCGTATATGACCGTCCCGGGCTCAGGAAAGCTTTTCCAGCCGGTCCTGGATGTCATCCATCAGGTCGTCAATATCCTCCACGGTCTCCAGCCACTCGTCGTATTCATCGCTTTCTTCGTCATCGTCCGGCTCATCCGGTTCCATCGCGCTGATTTCGTCGTACAGTTCCTCCAGCCGGGTCAGCAGTTCACGCAGCTCATCAGCATTCATCTCTTCAATCCGGAGATTGTCCAGATCTTCCAGTGTCAGTTTTTCCATGGAAGAAGTCCTCCTGTTCGATTCTGCCCGATTGAAGATATTATACCAGAACCATGCCCTTTTTGAAAGGGCAGGCATGCCTTTCCTTCTGTCCTTCTCCGCCATCCGGCCTGGCAGAAAAAGGCGGATAACCTGAAAAGCCCGCACGGCCGGTCAGCCGCGCGGGCAGGTTCACCGCAGCATTTCTGCCGCCTTACAGTTCAGGAATCCGCACCATGATATAGGGAACGTCCTTATTCACCTTGTGGAATCCCTGTTCTTCGTTTATTCCGAAGATACTCATCGTGGCTGGCAGCCATGCTCCGTCTTCCATGGGGATCACTTCATCCAGCATGATATAGCTGGTTTCCTGGCTCAGGTTCTGTTCTTTCACGGCCGCTTCCTTCAGCCCGGGAAAATCCTCGGCTTTCAGTGTCAGCTCCGTCATTCCCAGTTCCTTTCCCGCTTCATCAAACCAGCGGAAAGGGAAGGAATCGGGTTCCTCAACGGGGGAACTGTACCGCACGGCAATTTTCCCGTTGTATGCAAATACATCCGAAGGATACAGTCCGTCCTGCACTTCCAGGCCGGCAGTCCACAGAAGACGGCCTTCCGCGTCAAACCGGGCCAGGTAATTCCTGCCTTCAAACATTTCCGGTTCTGTTCCGGGTACGTTCTCCTGCAGTAAAGCCGCAAACCCGCCGTCCGCGGTCATCGCGGCATCTCCCAGCCGGGCCATTCCCGCGTTCGCCTGCTGGAAGTCCAGCACCGTCTCCCAGGCCGTCCGGTCGGATACGCCTTCCAGCTTCTGCAGCTTCGCGTGATACTTATCCTGTGAATCATTTCCATAGATGATCAGTTCATTTTTCCCGCGGATCAGGTCTCCGATGCCGTCCTTCATGATCATGCCGTCATACCGCGCCGTCACGTTTCCGTTCCAGTCAAGCAGCAGCGTCTCGGCAGGATCATTGCCCCGCGTCCGGTACACCATCAGGAAGGAAGGCTCAGCGGCATAATCCGTGTATTCTTCCGGAATTGCGAATTCCTTGCCGGTAAATGTTCCATCCTGGGTAAAGAACAGGACCTTCTTGTTCCATACTTTATCGTACTGGACAACCGCGATGGTTCCGTCCTCCAGGACCGTGCCCAGGGAAATGCTGTTGTCCGCGGTTCCTGCGCTGAGGGTCTTCTTCCAGCAGACGCTCCGGTCTGTGTTCAGGCATACCAGGATCGCATGGGAGCTGATGCTGTCCGTTCCGTCCGTTTCGCCGCCGCCCATCAGGATACGGCCGTCCGGCATGGTGCACAGGTAGGAAAGCCAGCCGCTGTGATAGCTGCCGATATCGGAGATTGTCTCCGCGCAGGCTGTGCCGGCTGCCAGCAGCAGGCACAGTCCCAGTGCCAGTATCCGTTTCATCATATGGTTTCCGTTCGTTTTTGTCGTCTTCATGTTTCTGTTTCCTTTCCTGGGCAGGTTGCCCATCGCCTATACAAACGAGCGAAACCGGACTTTCCTTCCCGGAACTGTTATCTCTGTTTCTCCTTATGCAGCATATGAAAAGGCCGGTCATTTCCTGACCGGTCTTTCCATTGCTTCCAGTGCCCTGACAACCTCGGCAGTACACCCCGCCGTATCCCCGGCGGTCATGGCCGCCTCACCGAATCTCCCGGCGGCAGTTTCCCCGGCCCGGCCGTTGATCCATGCCGCTCCCGCAGCTGCCTTCAGCAGATCATCCGGATGGGCGGCCGCCGTCGCCGTCAGGATGCCGCTGAGCACGTCCCCGCTTCCCGCCGTCGCCATTCCCGGCGTTCCGCGGTCGACGATCCAGGTTTCCTTTCCGTCCGTCACAATGGTGCCGGGACCCTTCAGCAGCAGGATCACCCCGTGTTTTCCGGCAAAATCCTCCGCCAGCACCACCGGGGAGTTCTGGATTTCCGCCGCGGTTTTTCCGCTCAGACGGGCGAATTCCCCGATATGGGGCGTCAGGATAACCTTCCCTGCCGCGTTCTTCAGCTGTTCCGTCCCGATAGCGGCCAGCGCGTTCAGCCCGTCCGCGTCCAGGATCAGGGTGCCTTCATAGTTTTCCGTCAGGTACCGGACAGCTTTTTCCGTTTCCCCGCTCATTCCCGCACCCATTCCGAACGCTGCCGTCTTCGTTCCCCGGATGGCTTCCCGGAATTCTTCTTCCCGGAATACCATATTGCCGGCATCCTCCGCCAGCGGGAACAGCGTTGCCTCCAGGATTTCCGGCATCATCTTTTCACACAGGCTGCGTGGCGCGCACAGGCGCACCACCCCCGCGCCGCTCCGCATGGCAGCGTTGGCCATGGCTGCCAGCCGGATCGCCCCGGAATAGCGGAAGGAACCGCCGATCAGCGCGATATATCCGTAAACGCCCTTGTGGCTGAAATGCTTTCGCGGCGGATACAGTTCCGCGGCGTCCGTCTCTTCCATCAGCCGGATCCCGTGTCCTATCGGCGGAATGCCGATGTCGATATTCACTTTTTCAGCCATGGTATCCTTTGCCATGTTCAGGAAATGCCCCGGCTTCCAGCTGCCGATGGAAACCGTCAGGTCGCTGTGTACCGCCGTTTCCGCCATGCCGTTGTCCCCGTTCAGGCCGCTGTTGATATCCGCACTCACCGTATTGGCGCCGCTTTCGTTGATCATCCGGATCATCCGTGCCGCTTCGCCGGCGGCGCTTCCGTGGAATCCGGTGCCGAATATGCAGTCCGCGATACTGCCGTACCCATTCAGGGAGGATACATCCGCCCACATGCGGACGGGTATCTTCTTTTCCGCGCACCGGTCAAACCAGTACCGGCCGTCCGGTGTAAACTTTTCCTCCTGCAGCAGGATTTCACAGGGAATACCCGCGTCCGCCAGCAACCCGGCCAGCACAAATCCGTCCCCGGCATTGTTCCCCGTCCCGCAGACAACCGCAGCCGGTGCTTTCCATTTCCCGGCCCGGAAAATTCCCTCTCCGGCCCGGCGCATCAGCTCCTGCCCCGGTGTACCTGCAGCAATGGCCGCCGCGTCGCTCTGCCGCATCTCGGCTACCGTCAGTATCTCCTGCATACAATCTCCCCCTGTCGCTTCCTACAATAACCGGTTGCTCCGGTTTGTCAAGGGATAACAGCAAAAAACCCGTGCCGTTATTCACTGCGGCACGGGTTTTGCAGAAAAGCCGGGCATCTGTCAATGTTTGAACCGGTCTGCCAGGTTTTCGTCCTGCGTCGGTCCTTTCGCCATACGTTCTGCATTTCGTCTTCTGTCTGCAGCCGCGTCAGACTTCTCCCGAAGCTTTTTGATGATGTGGTCACCGGCGAAGACAATAGCCGCTGCAATTCCAAATCCGATAATGAGAATCCATGTGCTTTGATCCATTTCTTTGTCCCTCCCTTCTTTTTTGTCAGTTTCCCGGTCTCTGAATAAACATTACTTCAGAAATACATACATCTGTCTTATACTTTGTCCCCTGGTAAATGTTCTTCACACAGATTCGCACAGAAGTAACATTTGTCTTCCGGCCTAATTCAACAACCTGCCAGTCTTTCCGCTTTTTATCATCCTTCAGGCTAACCTTTTGCCCATCCCGGTAGTCTCCCTCATTTCCATAGCAGAAATCAACTGTCATCTCCTTGATCCGGGAGTTGCGGGTATACTGATCCAGGCCATCCGTCTTTTTCCAGTATCCGTTTTTGATCCACAGTTCATCAATTGCCATCGGTTCCCTGAAGTTAAAGTACAGGTAGATTTCCCCCAGCTTTGTCGTCTTTGTGGAAACCTGGAATGCCGTCGTTTCTTCCCCGTCAATCATCCGATAAGGAATATACGCATTCGGATCTTTTCCCACAATCCAGCTGGTCGCGTCTGCAAACAGGATCGGCACCTGCATCACATCCGATCTCCCCGCTACAGGTACCAGGGCAATGGTTGACTGCGCGGGCGCCGGTATTTCCGTCGGCGTACTGTCATTCGGTGCAGCAATTCCTTGCTGCGGGCCTGAGGTTTCACCCGGAACATGGTATTCAACCACAAACCCGAAATTGTCCATCCAGTTGTTCACATCATCCAGGAACGAACCGACGTCCGTCATCCAGAGCACATGATCCTGGTCCATTGTCAGAAGGCCGTTCACATCCCCGTTGTCAAAATCCATCATCCCGTTTTCAACAGGTTCCAGTGCGCTGGAGATGGTTATCCGGTTGTCCAATGTAACAAACATGTTCAGCCCGCCGGCTCCGTTCTCCATGATAATCATGGTGGATTCATGCCCGGAACCGACAGCCCGCCATGTGCCGAGCCATCCTGAATAATCCGGTGCAGGCACAGGTTCCGGTGTTACAATCGGTTCAGGAATGGGTGTTGGTGTCACCGTAGGTTCCGGTGTGGGGATGACTGTTGGTTCAGGCGTCGGTGTTGCCGTAGGTTCAACCGTAGGTGTTGCTGTAGGTTCAGCTGTAGGTTCAGCTGTAGGTATTGCTGTAGGTTCAGCCGTTGGTGTGGCCGTAGGTTCAGTTGTCGGTGTGGCGGTTGATTCTTCTTGATAATCCGGTATATTCGTCTCATCAGTCGATGTGTTGTTGCTCCCCGCTGGAGGTTCGGCATACAGGGAATCCCGGATGTCTAATGTCTCCAGGAACAGTTTCTGCGCATCTTCCAGTGTTCCGTCCTCATACACCGGAATCAGGATCGACAGAATCCTGTTCCCGGACAGAGGAATGTCATATTCTGTTGTCACATAAGGAAGGCCAGCATTATCCCTGCTCCGGATCATCCGGGCTGTTCTGCCCGCAATCATTACAAATCCTCGTTCGTAATCAGGAC
>JAFRTK010000139.1 GCA_017427165.1 Clostridia bacterium | reverse complement strand
CGCCACCTCCGGCAGCGGGCAGCGGGCAATCGTCGGGTGCGTCACGGTGTGGCACGCCACCTCGTGGCCCGCGTACAGCGTGGAAATCTCCTCCGGCATCACCCGGTCACCCCGGTCAAACAGGCCGCTGTTCAGGTGGAACGTGCCCTTGATCCCGTTCTTGTTGAAGATCTCCACCAGGCGGCGGTCATACGAGCGGCCGTCGTCATAGCTCATGGTCAGCGCCTTGTGCTTTCCCCCGGGGTAGCAGCAGTATACTCTGTTCATATTCATTCTCCTGTGAAGGCTTTTCTATCATTATACCATGTTTTGAACAACCGCCGCGGATCATATCCGCCGGCTGGTTCCGAAAACAGGCGGGCTCCCCGGTGGGGAGCCCGCCGATTGGGGTTGCGGGCTGCCGCTCCCGCGGCAGCCCTGCCGAATCATGGGGTCAGGGATTACTTGATCGCAGCATGATAGGCTTCGTTGTACTCAGCCGTTACCATGTCGCCGCCCTGCGCAGCCCAGTCAGCCCAGGCGGCACGGAGGCCGGCTTCGTCGATCAGGCCGGCGATGTACTGCACAGCCGCGTCGGAGATGATGGGATCCAGCTGGGTGCCGAATGCCTGGTAGGTCTCGCTCACGAACGGGAAGCAGGGGTTGGCCACCGCGTAGGGAGCCAGCTCGATGTTCAGTTCGTTGTAGCGCTCACGCAGCTTGGTCACGCCCTTGTTCAGCACAGCGGTGGGGTTCTCCAGGTTGCCGGGAACACCCATGCCCAGCTGGTTGAAGTCATGCAGGTAAGCCTTGCTGTTCTTGCCGTATTCATCAGCCTTGTCTTCCGGCACATAGCGATAACCGTCTGCGTTGATGTCGAAGGTCACGCCTTCGAGACCGGCGTTCAGGATCGTCTGGCCTTCGGGGCCGTTGCACCAGTCGAGGAACTTCACAACCTTGGGCAGGTCTTCTTCGGAAACGCTCTTTTTGTTGATCAGGATCTCACCGGCGAAGCCGTTGTTCTGCGGCCATACGGTGATGGAGCCGTCCGCCTTGGCGATCGGGCCGCAGGTCTGGAAGATCTGCTCGGTCACGCCGGCATTGGCCTCAAACCATTCCTGCTGACGATGCGCGTTGTCCATGCAGTCAAACCGCATGAACGCCTTGTTGTTGCGCTCGATGTTGTCCCACTCGGAGGTCGGGATCTGGGAGAAGTCCTTGTCGATGCCGCCGATTTCATACAGGTGGCGCAGCCAGTTCAGGCCTTCCAGGTAAGCGGGGGACAGGTGAGCGGGATAGATGTCGCCGTTCTCGTCGATGCCCCAGGTGTTCGGCGCGCCCATCAGCACGGTGATTACGTTGATCGTGCCGGCGGTGTAGGAGCACATATTCAGGGCATAGGTGTCAGCGCTGTAACCGGCCAGCTTCTCAGCCAGTTCGGTCAGGTCGTCGATGGTCTTGACTTCGCGGTCAAAGCCAACTTCCTTCGCGATGTCGCAGCGATAGTAGACGCCGCCGCGCGGGAAGGCACGGCCGCGGAAGATGCCGTACACACGGCCGTCCACCGCGATGTTCTGGTAAACAGCGGGGGAACCGGCAGCCAGGTAGGGATAGTTTTCCGCGTCAGCCACGAAATCAGTCAGATCCCAGAACGCACCAGCACGGGCGGATTCCACAATGATGGGAGCGCGGGCATCCGTCACCGCCATCACCATGGGGGGATTGTTCTCGGTCATGGTGGTGCTGATGGTGTCGCCATAGCCTTCATTGGCCATGAACTGCATCTTCAGCTTCACGCCGGTCAGCTCCTCGATCTTCGCGAGGATGGGGTTGCCTTCTTCCACATAGTCCGCGTCATACGTGAACTCGGGCACCATCACGGTGATTTCGAAGGGTTCTTCCGCGGCGGCAAAGCTCATCATGCCGATGGCGAGGAGCAGAGCCAGGATCACAGAGAGAAGTTTCTTCATGGGTAAGCCTCCTTAAGTAATTTATTTATCGTTCAACAGCGCTTCTCATCGCTGATGACAACCTAAAGTTGGTCAGCTGTTTACGCAGCTCTTGGGTCGCAACGCAGCCTCAATCGTCGCGACTGTCCACTGGACAGCTCGCTCGTTTCGGCTGAGATAACATCTGATGAGATTTCCCGCACTGCGGGTCATCGAATATTATCCTTTGAGAGCACCGACCATTACGCCCTTCACAAAGTACTTCTGCAGGAAGGGATAAACCATCATGATCGGAACGGTGGAGACCACGATCACCGCCATCTTCACGGACTGTTCCGGCGGCTGGACGAATTCCGGGTCCATGTTGTTCATGTCACCGGCCGTACCGCTGGACAGGATGATCAGTTCACGCAGCAGCACCTGCAGCGGCCACTTCTCCTTGGCGGTCTTCATATAGATCATGGCGCCGAAGTAGGCGTTCCAGTGGCCCACCGCGTAGAACAGGCCGAAGGTCGCCAGCACCGGCAGGGACAGCGGAAGCACAATCTTCCAAAGGACGCCCATGTCCGTGCATCCGTCCATGGAAGCGGATTCCTCCAGCTCCTGCGGGATGCCCTGGAAGAAGTTCTTCACGATCATCATGTTGTACGCGCTGATCGCACCGGGCAACAGCACCGCCCAGTAGGTGTTCTTCAGGTTCAGGATGTTCGCCACCACGATGTAGCCCGGGATCATGCCGCCGGAGAAGAACATCGAGATGATGACCATGTTCAGGAAGAAGTTCCGGCCGCGCAGCCGCGTCTTGGACAGGGCATACGCCATGGTCACGGTAAAGAACAGGTTGATCGCCGTACCGCAGACCGTAATGAAGATGGAGTTGCCAAAGCCGCGGAGGATCTTGTTCGAGGAGAAGATGTACTCGTAGGCTGCGGTACTCGCGTTCTGGGGGATGATGAACATCGGCCGGGTGGCGATTTCATACTCCGTCGCGAACGACGCGCCGATGATATAGATGAATGGGAAGATCGTCGTCAGCGCGACAATGGTCACGATCAGGTAGTTCGCGATGTCGAAGAGCCGGCTTCCGAAGGTGGCGTTCTGGCCGACCGGGCCGGTTGAGATCTTCATCTTTTTCTGGGAGGCAGGTATCGATGTCATGCGCTTGTCCCTCCCCTCTCAGTACAGCCCCTGCTCGCCGAGCAGGTGCGCGATCTTGTTGGAGGTAACCACCAGCGTCACGCTCACGACCGCCTTCATCAGGCCGATGGCGGAAGCGTAGCTGAACTGGCCCTGCTGAATACCCTGCTGGTACACGAACACGTCCAGCGTCTGGCTGGCGGATCGGTTCAGCGGGTTGGCCATCAGGATCAGGTGGTCATAGCCGGTATCCAGCATGCTGCCCATCCGCAGGATCAGCATCAGCACGATTGTGGAGCGGATCGCCGGCAGGGTGATGTGCCACAGGCGGCGGAACCGCCCTGCGCCGTCCACCATGGCGGCTTCGTACAGCTGGGTGTCGACGTTGGTCAGGGCCGCCAGGAAGATGATGGTGCCCCACCCGGTTTCCTTCCAGATCGTCTGGCCGATGATCATCCAGCGGAAGGTGTCCGGGCTGCCCATGTAGGGGATCGTATGCCCCAGCAGCTTTTCGGTCAGCTTGTAGATGATGCCGGAGGTGCCGAACATCACGAAGGTGATCGACACCACGATGACGATGGAGATGAAGTGCGGCACGTACAGCATGGTCTGCAGCGTCTTCTTGAAGTGCACATTCCGCATTTCATTCAGCAGCAGCGCCAGGATAATCGGCGCCGGGAAGTAGAAAACCAGGTTCATTACGCTCAGGAGCAGCGTATTCTTCAGGTAGTTGATCCATGCCGGGAACCTGAAGAAATACTGGAACCACTTCAGTCCCACCCACTGGCTTCCGAGTACGCCGGAATACGGCACATAGTTTTCGAAGGCGATTACGATGCCGAACATGGGCAGGTACTTGAACACGATGAAGTAGATCAGACCCGGAAGCAGCAGCAGGTACAGCCACCTGTCCCGCCTCACTTCGCTGCCGAGGCGCCGCCAGTATTGCTTCCCGGACCCGTGCACGGCTCTTCGTTCAGCTGCTTTGGAGCTCACGCGTGTTTCCCCCTTTCGCTCAGTCCCGTCTGGTATCCCGGATCATCAGTTCGGTCAGCATCAGGAACGTGAGTCCCTGGCCGTACGCCGTCGGCGTGACGATGATGTCCTTGTAATGCTGCAGGTTGTGTCCCATTCCGGTTCCGCCGGACACGCCCTGCACCGCGCCGGTTTCGTCAATCTGGTCCAGCACGGCGCCCGCGCTCAGCATGCCCATATCCTGGTAGGGTTCCTGGGGCAGCCAGCCCAGCCGGATTCCCTTCAGCACGCCGTAGGCGATGGCCGCGGTGGCGCTGGTCTCACAGTAGGTTTCCTCCACGTTGATCAGCGTCGTGTACAGGCCGTTCACCCGCTGGTATTTCCACAGTGCCAGCACCTGGTCCAGCCAGGCGGAGCGGATCATCCGCATCGCGGCGTTATCGCGTTTCGTGATATCGTACAGCTCAATCGCTGCCGCCGTGAACCAGGCGTTTCCGCGGGCCCAGAAGGCCTCGGCGAAATTGTGCCGCCGGTCGAACGTCCATCCGTGGTAGAACAGGCCGTTCACCTTATTCTGCAGGTAGCGGATATGGATCAGGAACTGGTACTCCGCTTCCTCAATCAGCTCCGGCCGCCCCAGCACCACGCCGGCCTTGGCCAGGAACAGGCACACCATAAACAGCGTGTCGCACCACAGCTGCTGGTAATGCTTGTTCCACACCGTGCAGTGCTGCAGCCCGCCGTACTCCGTGCGGGGCATTTCCTTCATCACCCAGTCGATCCAGCTTTCGATGACCGGCAGGTACTTTTCGTTCTTCGTCTCATCGTACAGGCAGGTCAGCGTCAGTACCGGCGCAACGGTGTTCACGTTGCGGTGCGGCTTCTCTTCCCGGGAAAGGAAATCGTCATACCAGCCCAGCAGGTAATCCAGCGTTTCCTGATTGCCGTCCTGCTGGTAGGTCTTGTATATGCCGTACAGCGCCACGCCGGTCGGCCACTCCCAGTTGTTCATCGTCAGGTGGCCGCGGGACGGGTCGTTCCCGTCCGCCCGCTGCAGCATTCCCAGTACTTTTGCCGCGATTTCACTGTATTTCATAGATAAAAACCCCCGCAGTATTGATCTGTGCTGGATTCAGTATAGATTTGTACGTTTCTATGCGCACATTATACTGAATGCATATACCATTTGTCAAACCGGTTTATTCCATCAGGAACATCTGCCGGAGCTTTGGCTGGGCGCCGGTTTCCGGGTCCATTTCCAGTTCCAGCACGTCCTGCATGTAGTCGTTCCAGCAGTCCACCACCGGGCTTCCGGCCTGGGTTTTCTCCGCGAAGGCAACGCCCTGTTCGCATTCGTAGTAGCCGAACACTTCCGTTCCGTCGCTCCAGATGCTGTAGTTCCGGATGCCCGCCTGCTTCAGCAGCGCCAGCATTTCCGGCCAGATCTCGTCATGGCGGCGCTTGTATTCCGCCTGCATTCCGGGTTTGATCCGTCCCTTCCAGGCAAATCTCTCCATGTTCTTATCCCTCCGTAATCCGTGTTTCCATCGGGTTCAGGGTCATCTCCGCGCTGCCGCCAGGCCAGGTGACCCGCGTCCGCACGGCGGTTTCCGCGTTGTTCATCACAACCAGCGTCTTGCTTTCCGGGAACCAGGCGGCTTCCGCCTCGGGGCTTCCGCAGATCGCCGCAGCCGTCCCGTCCGTCCCGGTCAGGTACAGCAGCAGGTCCAGCAGCATCCGCGCCGCCTCCGGGCTGTAGGTGAATCCGGACAGGTACGCCGCCCTGCCGCGGCCGAAGCGGTGGACCGCCAGCTGCGGGCTTCCGTCCTTCGCCCGGAACACGCTCGTTTCCGGATCGGTCAGCCGTACGCCGGGTTTCTCTGCCAGCGCTTCGTCCGCCACCGGGAAGGGGGCTTTCTCTTCCGCAAACTCCCATGTGCCGTGGCAGGCCCATGTTCCGTCGTCAACGTCCACGCCCAGCACCGGCGCCAGCGCCAGGCAGTATTCCCCGCCGCGGACCGCGGAGGGTTCCCCGGCGCCGATCAGCGCGCCGCCTTCATATACGAAGCGGGTCACTTCGGACACCAGCTCCGGATCCTTCCAGGCGTCCCCGCCGCTCCATACGTCGCCCGCGCGGCCTGCGCTGATCACCACGTCCGCATCGCGCAGCGCGCCGTTCTTCACATCCTCAAAGCTGATAAACCGGACGTCCACCGGCAGGCCGGACAGTGCCTCGTTCACATGGATCAGGATATTGCCGTCCGTCTCATGGAAGTGGCCGGACAGCGTCCAGGGCCGCAGCGCACCCCATCCGTGGAGCACAGCGACGCGGACCGGCAGCACCGCCGGCGCGCCTTTCGCGTGCAGTGCCTTGATGGTCCGGAACTCATCGGCCATTTCGGCCACGGTTTCCGTAAATGCCGGGAAGTCCTGCGTCAGGTGCAGGTATCCGCCGAAGCCGATCCGGTCCACGCACTGGCGCACCAGCGCACGGCGGACGTGCATCCAGTAGCGGAGTGCGTCCAGCTCCGGTTTTCCGCCTTCCGAGAAGGTGGGCAGTCCGCCGAGGCCCACCGGGAATAAATACGGGTGGAAGCGCAGCTCATGCACCGGAACCTCGGTTCCCGCGCAGAAGCGGCACTCAAACCCGGAAAATACGCATTTGATAAATCCGTCAAACCCGACGGACGGGAAATACCGGCCGTACGGTTCCATGCCGACCCAGCTGTCGTCACAGAAGACGTACGCCTTCTTGCCGTAGCGGTGGATGATATCCACCAGCACCTTTGCCTTTTCCGCCACAAAGCGGGAGATGAAATCCATGTAGTCCCGTTTTGCGGGCGTCGGCGGCCGGTGCGCGGCCTGCAGATGCCCTTTCTGAATGAAATCCTCCGCGGTCAGCGCGTATCCGTACTCTTCGCGGAATGCCCGCAGGGCGGCGGGGCTGACCGTAAAATCATAGCTGGCCCAGTCGGAGAACCGGGTCCTCCGGCGCATATCGCTGCCGAAAATCCATACAAAGTTGTAGAACAGGGACGTCAGCCGTACGACGTCCGTCTGCGGATTGTTCCGGCACCAGGTGTCCAGCCATTCCTGCAGGAATGCCCATGCTTCCGGATGCCGCGGATCCAGCTGCCGCAGGTGCTCGCTGGTCCAGTGGTTCGTGGTGTGGTTGTACATGTTGATCTCTTCCCAGATGCGCCAGCACAGGAAGGAGACCGTATATCGGTGCCATTTTTCGCAGCCCGTCACCGTCACGGCTTTCCCGTCCCACTGCCACTGCTCCCGCGGCACCGGGCAGTCCGCCGTCCGGTCATAAACCTGCCAGTATTCCATGGCGTCCGCACTGTCGTTGATGGTGAACTGTTCCTCAAAGTAGCCCTTCAGCGGATCGATCCGGACGGTATCCCCCTCCGCGACTGCCGCGTCGGAGCAGAGGAACGTCTGCTGCTGCGTGTCGGGATGGGCCTCCGCGAACTCGTTATGCTCGCGGATGATGCAGATCGTGGAGTAAATCCGGTAACCGGCCGCCGTGATTTCGGGAGAGAGCTTGGTGCCGTCGCTGTCGCGGATCACATCGGCGCCCCATTTTTCCGCCAGTTCCAGGGTCAGCTTTTCATAGCCTGCTTCGCCCGGAAGGGTGAAATCCCCGCGCCT
>JAFRTK010000138.1 GCA_017427165.1 Clostridia bacterium | reverse complement strand
CCGTGCTGGAAAAGCGCGCATCGCAGCGGACATACAACCAGGATGTATACATCAACGTGGCCGGCGGGCTGGAGCTGAGCGAGCCCGCGGCGGACCTCGCCCTGTGCGTGGCCGTGGCCTCGAGCCTGAAGGACAAGCCCGTGGGGCCGGATATCGCCGTGATGGGTGAGGTCGGGCTGGCCGGGGAAGTGCGCACGGTGCCCCAGTGCGAGCGCCGGGTTTCCGAGTGCGCGCGGCTGGGCTTCTCCACGCTGATCGTTCCGCGGGCCAACGCCCAGCGGATCCACGCGCCGGATGGCGTGAAGGTGATCGGGGTGGATACTGTGGCCCAGGCTCTCAGCATTATTTTCTGACATTGAGGTGATCTTTTATGCGTTCAAAGGGACTGGAGCGGCTGCTCCGTATCCTGCTGGTGCTGATGGGCATCGGCATCGGCCTGGCGGTATTCCAGCTGGTGTTCCAGCTGTTCCAGCTGGCCAATCCGAACACGAGTGTCCAGGCCTGGATTCCCGTGGCCGGCTACACCGGCATGGGCCTGATCGGCGGCCTGATCATGCTGCTGTTCAGCACGCGGATCCTGATGCGGTTTACCCGGCTGTCCAGCCAGATGCAGCGGCAGATTGACAAGATGCCCCTGAACCAGCTGATCAGCGCGGTGACCGGCCTGATCCTGGGCCTGATCATCGCGGCGCTGCTGCGCCAGGTGATTCCGAACGTCGGAACCGGCGTTGCCGGGACGGCGCTGAGCGCTATCCTGTACGTAGTGCTCGGCTGGCTGGGCTACAGCATCGGAAAACGCCGCAGCCGGGAGTTCGGCATGATGATCACCCGCCTGTCCGGCGTACGCGAAAAGCGGAAGATCACCCGCCACGGCTATGCGGCGCGGAAGTTCATCGACACCAGCGCCGTGATCGACGGCCGGATCCTGCCGGTACTGAAGACCGGCTTTATCGAGGGCGAAATCGTGCTGCCCCAGTACGTGATTGACGAAGTCCGGAAGCTGGCGGACTCCTCCGATGAGAGCATCCGCGAGCGGGGACGCCGCGGGCTGGACCTGCTGGCTTCCCTGCAGGAGGAAAACCTGCTGAACATCAGCGACAGCGACGACGAAACCACGACCGACGTGGACGTGAAGCTGCTGCGCGCGGCCCGCGACTGCGGCGGCACCGTGATCACCACCGACTACAACCTGCAGAAGGCCGCCGCGGTCAGCGGCATCCGGACACTGAACGTGAACGCGCTGACCGAGGCGCTCCGCCCGGCCATCGCCGCCGGCATGGAGCTGACCGTCCGCATCACGAAGGAAGGCCGGGAAGCCGGACAGGGCGTCGCGTATATGAACGACGGCACCATGATCGTGATTGAGGACGGAAAGGCGCGCATCGGCGAGGAAGCCGACATCACCGTGACCGCAGTGCGGCAGACCTCCGCCGGCCGGATGGTCTTCGCAAAGCTGCGGTAAACCGAATAACCAGGACAGAAGAACCGTCCCTCTGTCTTTTTGGAGGAATACTATGATCTATCCGTTTGATCCCGAAAAAGCCCGGGACGGCCTGATCGCGGAGCTTCGCGCCCTGGCCGCCAAGCAGGGCTTCAGCAAGGTTGTCGTCGGCATCTCCGGCGGCAAGGATTCCACCGTGACCGCCGCGATCTCCGCCCGCGCCCTGGGTCCGGAAAACGTATACGGCGTGATGCTGCCCGACGGGGAGCAGAAGGATATCGCCGACAGCCGGCGGGTATGCGAGGCGCTGGGCATCCAGACCCGCACCGTGAACATTGGCGCGATCCACACCGCCCTGCGGGAGGCCACCGACCAGGCCGGCCCCGCCGCGCCGGACGCCGGATTCGCGATCCCGCAGAGCCGGGAGAGCGACATCAACGTCGGCCCGCGGATCCGGATGACCGTGCTGCGGTATATCGCCCAGGCGCTCGGCGCAAGGCTGGCCGGAACCGGCAACCTCAGCGAGGCGACCGTCGGCTACTGCACCAAGGACGGAGATACCTCCTGCGATTTCGCCATGCTCGGCGCATTGACCAGCGTAGAAGTGGTGGAAGTCGGCCGGACCATGCCGGAAATTCCCCGTGAGCTGGTGGAAAAGACGCCCACGGACGGCCTTTCCGGCTGCAGCGATGAGGAAAAGATGGGGCTGAAATACGCCGACATCCACAAATACATCCGGGAAGGCTCCTGCGGAAACGCGGAAACAGATGAAGCCATCCGGAAGCGGGAAAACGCGAACCGCCACAAGCGGCAGATGCCGGTGATCCTGAACCCCTTCAGCGCGGGAGACAACGCATGAAAAAGGTGCTGGCGTTCTTCGGCGCATTCAATCCCCCGACCACCGCGCACCTGGAGCTGGCGGACTTTTCGCGGAAAGCCACCGGGCGGGAAGGCGTAATCTTTGTGCCTTCCCAGGCCGCCTACATCCGCGGCTTCCAGCAGAAGAACGGGGCATACAGCGACGCGGTCCGGCTGGAAATGCTGGAAACCCTCGCGAAAACCCGCCCGTGGATGCGGGTATGCGGATGGGAGCTGGGGCAGGAAACCCAGCCCCGGTCCTATGTGACGCTGTGCCACCTGCGGGAGGAAGGGTATGAGCCCTCCCTGCTGGTCGGCTCCGACAACCTGAAGGCGTTCTCCGGGTGGAAATACGTGCCGGAGATCGCCAGGGAATTCGGAATCGTATGCCTGGACCGCGGGCAGGACAGCTGCCGGGAGATCATTGAGAACGATCCGGTCCTGAAAGGCCTTGCCGATTATATTGAGGTCCCGGAAATCCCCGGAACCTGGCGGAATATTTCCTCCACCGCGGTGCGTTCCCGGATCCGGGATGCGGGAGACGCGGAAGAACGATTCCGGGCGCTGCCGCCGGAAATCCGGCACCTGGCAGAATAAAACCACTGACTGGGAGAAACGAACATGAAACTTGATCCGATTATCATTTCCCTGCTGGATACCGACCTGTACAAGTTCAACATGAACCAGGTAATTTTCCACAAGCACACCGACCTGAGCGGCGAGTACTTCTTCCGCTGCCGGAACGAGGGGATCGTCTTTACCCCGGAGATGTTCGACGAAATCAATGCGCAGATCGACCACCTGTGCACGCTGCGCTTTACAAAGGAGGAGCTGGATTACCTCCGCTCCATCCGGTTTATCAAGAACGACTATGTGGAATTCCTGCGGCTGTGGCATCCCATCCGGGATTACGTGACCACCTCCCTGTCCGATGACGGACGGCTCCACGTCAAGGTCACCGGGCCGCTTTTCTCCGCCATGCAGTTTGAAATCTTCCTGCTGGAGATTATCAACGAAGTATACTTCCGGATGAAGTACGACTATGCTGAGCTGCTGAAGAGCGCGGAAGCCCGCCTGGATGAGAAGATCCACGATTTCAAAACCGGGAAGTACACCTTCCGCTTCGCGGAGTTTGGCTGCCGCCGCCGCCTGAGCCGGGAATGGCTGGATG
This sequence comes from Clostridia bacterium, assembly GCA_017427165.1. Taxonomy (GTDB): domain Bacteria; phylum Bacillota; class Clostridia; order Christensenellales; family Aristaeellaceae; genus Aristaeella. The sequence goes on along the minus strand of JAFRTK010000138.1, from coordinate 5,378 downwards.
TGGTGGTACGCCGGCTGGCTGAGGAAACCGGCTGCTGCGCCGGTACCTCCAACGTGTACCTGGCCATGAAATACAACCTGACGCCCGTGGGCACCTACGCGCATGAGTTCGTCCAGATGTACCAGGGTATCGACTCCATCCCGCTGGCGTACACCAACCACTACGCCATGGAGGACTGGTACGATGAGTACCGCGGCGACAACGGTACCGCGCTGACGGACACCATCACGACCGACCTGTTCCTGCTGGACTTCAACCGGTCCATGGTCAACAACTTCACCGGTGTGCGCCACGACAGCGGCGATCCGTTCGAATGGGGCGAAAAAATCATTGCCCATTACCGGAAATACGGTGTGGATCCCCGCACGAAGCTGCTGCTGTTCAGCAACAGCCTCGACTTTGACCGGGCCCAGGCGCTGTATGACTATTTCAAAGACCGCGCGAAGGTCTCCTTCGGCATCGGCACCTTCTGCTCCAACGACACCTTCGTGGAGCCGCTGAACATCGTGATCAAGCTGCAGACGGTAAACGGCCGCGCCGTGGCGAAGCTGTCCGATTCGGACGGGAAGACCATGTGCCGGGATCCCCAGTACCTGGAATACCTGAAGCGCTCCGTCGCCTTCCGGCTGGACCGGGAAAAGAACGTCGGTGTGAACTGAATGGAATGATAATAAATAGGGAACGGTTGAATACCGTTCCTTCTTTTTGTGGCTGTAGGTATTAGTTCGTTCACCCAGGGACTCTTTCGCTCGCTTCAACCCGAGGAATTCCGTTCCGGGACACGGCTCGCGCCTGTATTCCGCACGCAGCAGATTCTAAGCTCTGTCTTCGGCTACGCCTCGCCAATCGCTAAGAACTGGCGTGCTTCATAACGTCCCGGGACGAAACACCTCGGGTTTTCGCTCACCAACTGGAAACATTCGTTCTCTGCCCTCTGCAACAAAAAAAGGAACGGCTTGAATACCGTTCCCTTTTTACATAAGTGATTAGGCAAGAATGCTGCTCGTGGCTTCGTCTTCGTACTGCCGCGTGTAGAGGCGGTAATAGTATCCCTTCGCCGCGATCAGTTCTCCGTGGGTACCCTGCTCGACGATTTTGCCGTTGTGGACGACGAGGATCAGGTCCGCGTTGCGCACCGTGCTCAGCCGGTGGGCGATGACCAGGGAGGTCCGTCCCTTGATGACGGTATCCATCGCGGCCTGGATCTTCTGCTCGGTCAGGGTGTCCACAGAAGCGGTGGCTTCATCCAGCACCAGGATCCGGGGATTTGCCAGGATCGCGCGGGCAAAGGAGATCAGCTGCTTTTCGCCGGTGGACAGCAGGTCGCCGCCCTCGCCGACGTCGGAGTCGATACCCTTTTCCATGCGGGCCACGACTTCATCCGCGGATACGAGCTTCAGCGCGCGCTCAATTTCCTCTTCTGTGGCGTTGGGATTGCCGTAGAGCAGGTTCTCCCGGATGGTGCCGGAGAAGAGGTGAGGCGTCTGCAGTACATAGCCGATGGCACTGTGGAGCCAGAGCTGGCTCCGTTCCCGGGCGTCCCGCCCGTCGATCAGTACCTGGCCCTCCGTGGGCTCAAAGAAGCGGCACACGAGGTTGACCAGGGTGCTCTTGCCGGCGCCGGTTTCACCGACGATGGCGATACTGGAGCCAAAGGGAATACTGAGGTTGAAGTGTTCCAACACATACTCGTCGCCGTCCGGATAGCGGAAGGAAACGTCCTTGAACTCGATGTCCCCGCGGATCGGCTCCCAGTTCTCCCGCTTCGGGTTGAAGCTGTCGCCGTACTTTTCCTCCACCTCCGGGGTGTCCGTCACATCGGACTTCGTGCCCAGCAGGCGGGTGAGGCGCTCGATGTTCACCTGGGTGGTAATGACATCCGAAATCGCGTCCACAATCCAGCGGACCGGCTCCATCATGCCCTGGGCATAGTTCATGAACAGGGCGAAGGTGCCGACCTCGGAAGCGGCGATATAGCCGCCCTGCCACAGGACGATCGCCAGGGCCAGGGAGGACGCCAGGTGCATCGTGATCGCGAAGGCGCCCCGCAGGCGGGCCGCACTGACGCTCTTTTTACGGATTTCCGCGGTGTCTTCCAGGAAATCCTTCGCCATCTTGTCCTCGATGACCAGGGTCTTGATGGTCTTCGCGCCGGTGATTCCCTCGTTGAAGTCGCCGGTGATTTTGCTGTTCAGCTCGCGGATGCGCCGGTTGGCGCGGATCAGCTTGCCCTGGAACAGCGAATAGAGGATCACGATCAGGGGCAGGATCAGCATCACCAGGAGCGTCAGGCGCGCATTGATGGACAGCATGACGATCAGGGAGCCGATCAGGTAGGTGGAATGCCAGACACAGTCCATAAGGCTCCAGGAAACCAGGGAGCCGATGCGGCCGGTATCGCTCATGACCCGGGAATGAATGTAGCCGACGCTGTTCTGGTTGAAGTAGCTGAAGGACAGCGTCTGCAGGTGGCTGAACGCCGCCGCGCGCAGGTCCCGGTTGACCTGGTTTTCCGTTTTCATCGCGCCGTTGCAGGCAATGAAGTTCATGCAGGACGCAAACAGGATCAGGCATACAAACAGCGTGATATAACCCGGTAGGGTATCCAGGGTATTGCCGGCAATGAAGTGGTCCAGCGCATAGCGCTGCAGCATCGGAAGGCCCACATCCATCACGGAGCCCAGCAGGCCGCAGACGACCATCGTCAGCAGCAGCCTGCGGAAAGGCTTCAGGTAGGGAGCGATCCGCGGTATGCCGAAGAAGGGCAGGGACACATTTTTATTCGTATTTTCCATTACGCCTGCACCTCCTCTGTGCTCAGGGCCTGGATCTTGTTGATCTCCTGATACAGGCCGGGCTGGTTTTTCAGTTCCTCCGGGGTTCCCAGCTGGCTGATCCGGCCGTGGTCCAGGACCAGGACCATATCCGCCTTGTTCAGCGTGGTAATCCGGTGGGAAATCAGGATGATGGTAGCCGTGCCGAACTTCTTTTCCAGGGCACGACGGATCTTCGCGTCGGTTTCAGTATCCACCGCGCTCAGGGAGTCGTCGAAAATCATGATGGGCGCCTTCTGCGTCAGCATACGGGCGATGGCCGCCCGCTGCTTCTGGCCTCCGGACAGCGTAACACCGCGCTCGCCGACAAAGGTCTCATAGCCCTTGGTAAAGCCGGCCACGGTTTCCTCCAGGCAGGCTGCCTTCGCAGCCGCGTGGAGCTCTTCCTCGTTCATCTCCGCCGAGGTGATGGACAGGTTTTCCCGCAGGGTGCGGGAGAACAGGAACGGCTCCTGCAGCACGATGCCGATATGGCTGCGCAGGTGGTCCAGGCGGATTTTCGCGATATCCACACCGCCGATGGTGATCCGGCCGCCGCTTTCAGGCAGCGGATACAGGCGGTCCAGCAGGTACATCATGGTGCTCTTGCCGGAACCGGTGCCGCCGAGGATGCCCAGGGTGGTACCGGCCGGGATCGTGAGGTCGATATCGTGGAGCATTTCCGGCGCGCCTTCATAGGCGAAGGATACATGCTCAAAGCGGATATCGCCGGTCATGGGCGGCTCCACCGCGTCCGGGGCGTCCTTTTCCTCTTCCGCGTCCATGATATAGCCAATACGGTCCACACCGACGCCGGCCTTGGACATTTCGCTGAGCATCCGGCCCAGCTGGCGCACCGGCCAGATGAGCATGCCGTTATAGCTCAGGAAAGCGATATACTCGCCGCTGGTGATGTCGCCGCGCAGGCAGAACACCACGCCGAATACGAGCACCAGCAGGACCTGCACAAAGGACAGGATATCCGCCGAGGACCAGAAGAAGGCCATGAGGCGTCCCAGCTTCACCCACAGGGAAGCATAGTAATTATTCTGCTTTTCAAAGCGGTCCTTCTCATAGCGCTCCCGCCCGAACGCGCGCACCACGCGCACGCCGGTCAGGTTCTCCTGCGCCATGGCAGAGAGCTTGCCTTCGTTTTCGTCGCACTCCGTAAATCCCTTGCGGAATTTGCGGTGGAAATACAGGGAATACCAGATGATCACCGGCAGCGGAATCATGGCGATCAGGGTGAGGAGGGGATTCATGCCCAGCATGAATACGATGCTCATCACCAGCAGGATCAGGATCCGGATCAGGCCGGTCATCTGCTCGGAGATAAAGTTCCGGGTGGTGTCGATATCACTGGTGCACCGCTGGATGATATCCCCGGTATGGTTCTGCATATGCCACTGGAACGGCAGGTGTTCAATGTGGCGGAACAGTTCATCGCGCATGGTTTTCGCCAGCGTTTCACTGCCCTTGGTGTTGGTCACGCGGAAGCCGTACTGGGTAAGGCATTTGACGACTGCAACTGCCACCACGGCCAGCGCCATGATCCAGAGGGATGCCCGGATCTTTTCCGGTCCTCCCAGGAAATCCAGGAATCCTGCGGCCAGCGGGCTGAGCGTCTCCGTGCTCATTCCGCCCAGGACCTGGTCCACGGTAATACGGATGATCTGCGGAGTAACCATATCCGCCAGGGCGGAAATGGCCGCACAGGCCATCGCCATAATGAAGAAAGCCTTGCTTCCCTTCAGGAAGTGCATGATCAGCTTTCCGCGGCCCGGCCGCTTCTCCTCCGGCCGGGTTTCATTCGTCTGCATAGGGGTTCACTCCTCTGTATTCAGTATCAATTCGGGGGACACGGCTGTCCCATTTCTACTGATTTCCCCAAACAGGCATAGAAAATGCCCGCTTCCGGTTCTCCGAAAGCGGGCACTGTACACTTAGCAACTTCCTCGTGCGATCGTCGCTGCCGCTCTGACTTCGCTTTCGCTCGTCAGTCGCGGGCACCTGTCGCATGGGAGCTGTTACCAAATAACCCTTTGGATTATTTGAGCTCCGCGAAGTACTTGATGGTACGGACCATCTGGCTGGTGTAGCTGTTCTCGTTGTCATACCAGGACACGACCTGCACCTGATAGGTGTCGTCGTCGATCTTGTTGACCATGGTCTGGTTGGCATCGAACAGGGAGCCATAGGTCATGCCGATAATATCGGAGGAAACCAGTTTCTCGGTGGTGTAGCCGAAGGACTCAGAGGTCTGGGCCTTCATGGCGGCGTTGATCGCTTCCTTGGTCACGTCCTTGCCCTTCACGACGGCCACGAGGATCGTGGTGGAGCCGGTGGGAACCGGAACGCGCTGGGCGGAGCCGATCAGCTTGCCGTTCAGCTCGGGGATAACCAGGCCGATGGCCTTGGCAGCACCGGTGCTGTTGGGAACGATGTTGGCGGCGCCGGCACGGGCACGCTGCACGTCACCCTTGCGCTGCGGGCCGTCCAGGATCATCTGGTCGCCGGTGTAAGCGTGAACGGTGGTCATGATACCAGCCTGGATCGGGAAGGTAT
>JAFRTK010000137.1 GCA_017427165.1 Clostridia bacterium | reverse complement strand
TCTGCGTGATTCCCGTGCTGGATAACGGCGACGTGATTATGGAACGCCAGTTCCGCTATCCGCTGGACCGGGTGATTCTGGAGATCCCCGCCGGTAAGCTGGACGCGGCAAATGAGGACCGGCTTTCCGCCATTCAGCGGGAGCTGCGGGAGGAGACCGGATACACGGCCGATTCCTGGCAGGAGATCGGGCCGTTCCATCCCGCCCCGGCATACAGCGATGAGTACATCACCATGTACCTGGCCCGCGGGCTCCACCGGGGCTCGCAGGACCTGGACGCGGATGAGTTCCTGGATGTTTACACCGTTCCGCTGAAGGACCTGGTGCAGGACGTTATGGACGGAAAGATTTCCGATGCCAAGACCCAGGTGTGCGTGCTGAAAGCCGCCCGGATCCTGGGCATATAAGGAGAAGCGATGAGCGAAGAGAAGAAAAAGGGATTGTTTGCCCGCCTGCGGGAAGGCCTGAGCAAAACGCGGGGCAACATGACCGAGAAAGTCGACGATATGGTCCGGGAAAACCGGAAGATCGACGAGGATTTCTATGAGGAGCTGGAGGATATCCTCCTGATGGCCGACTGCGGGCTGAAGGCGACGACCGTGATGATCGACGACCTGCGCGCCCGGGTGAAGGCCGGCAAGGTGAAGGACGCCGCCGAAGCCCGGGAGATGCTCAAGCAGATCATGGTGGAGCAGATGGATATCCCGCGCCCGCCGCTGAAGTGGCCCATGGTCATGCTGATCGTCGGCGTCAACGGCGTCGGGAAAACCACCACGATCGGCAAGCTGGCCCTGCGGTTCCAGTCCATCGGGCGGAAGGTTATGCTGTGCGCGGGCGACACGTTCCGCGCGGCGGCGGCCGAGCAGCTCACCGTGTGGGCGGAGCGCGCGCGGGTGCCGATTATCAAGCACGCGGAAGGCGCGGATCCCGCGGCGGTCGTGTTTGACGCGATCCGCAGCGCGAAGGCGCAGCAGGCGGACCTGCTGATCATTGATACGGCGGGCCGGCTGCACAACAAGAAGAACCTCATGGACGAGCTGAGCAAGATGCGCCGGGTCATCGACCGGGAGTATCCGGAAGCGGATACCCGCTGCATCCTGGCGCTGGACGCGACCACCGGCCAGAACGGGCTGATCCAGGCCCGGGCCTTCAAGGAGGTCGCTGAGATCGGCGGAATTATCCTGACGAAGCTGGACGGCACTGCCAAGGGCGGTATTGCGCTGGCAATCCGACAGGAGCTGGAGGTGCCGGTGTGGTACATCGGCGTCGGCGAGGGAATTGACGATTTACAGCCCTTCAACGCGAAGGACTTTGTGGACGCACTATTCTGATACTGGAGAAAGACGGAGGAATACGACAATGGCTGAACTGACCATGGACAAGCTGGTAGCGCTGTGCAAGAACCGGGGATTCATCTTCGCGGGAAGTGAAATCTACGGCGGCCTGGCCAACACCTGGGATTACGGCCCGCTGGGTGTGGAATTCAAGAACAACGTGAAAAAGGCCTGGTGGCAGAAATTCGTGCAGGAGAGCAAGTATAATACCGGACTGGACTGCGCGATCCTGATGAACCGGGAAGTCTGGGTGGCCAGCGGCCATGTGGGTGGCTTCAACGATCCCCTGATGGACTGCAAGGCCTGCAAGGCGCGCTTCCGCGCGGACAAGCTCATCGAGGACTTCACCCAGGGCGCCGAGACCGGCGACGGCTGGACCAACGCGGAACTGGAAAAGTTCATCGCGGAGCATGACATCGTCTGCCCGGTCTGCGGCAAGAAGGACTTCACCGGCATCCGGCAGTTCAACCTGATGTTCAAGACCTTCGCGGGCGTGAACGAGGACAGCGCCAACGAGATCTACCTGCGCCCGGAAACGGCCCAGGGTATCTTCGTCAACTTCCAGAACGCCATGCGCACCACCCGGAAAAAGCTGCCGGCCGGTATTGCCCAGATCGGTAAATCCTTCCGGAATGAAATCACCCCCGGCAACTTCATCTTCCGCGTCCGTGAGTTCGAGCAGATGGAACTGGAGTTCTTCTGCAAGCCCGGCGAGGACCTGGAGTGGTTCAACTACTGGCGCTCCTTCTGCCGCGACTGGCTGCTGAGCCTGGGCATCAAGGAAGAAAGCCTGCGCCTGCGCGACCATGAGCCCGAGAAGCTGGCCTTCTACAGCAAGGCGACCACGGACTTCGAGTTCCTGTTCCCCTTCGGCTGGGGCGAGCTGTGGGGCGTGGCGGACCGTACCGACTACGACCTGACCCAGCACCAGAACCACTCCGGCAAGAGCATGGAGTACCTGGATCCGGTGACCAACGAGCGGTACATCCCGTACTGCATTGAGCCCTCCCTGGGTGTGGACCGTATGGTCCTGGCCTTCCTGTGCAATGCCTATGATGAGGAAGAGCTCGAGGGCGGCGATGTCCGCACCGTGCTGCACCTGCATCCGGCGCTGGCGCCCTTCAAGGCGGCCGTCCTGCCCCTGCAGAAGAACAAGCTGGGCGATCTGGCCGGCCAGATCCACGCCGACCTGGCGAAGTACTTCCCCGTGGATTATGACGAGACCGGATCCATCGGCAAGCGGTACCGCCGGCAGGATGAAATCGGCACGCCCTTCAGCATCTGTGTGGACTTCGAGACGGAGGAGACCCAGAGCGTCACCATCCGCGACCGCGACACCATGCAGCAGGAGCGCGTGAAGCTGTGCGACGTGCGCAAGTACATCGAGGACCGGATGCGGTTCTGATCAGTGAAACCACAACGGCCGCAGGCAGATGCCTGCGGCTGTTTTCAGTTGGGACGTAAAAAAACAAGGTTCCCGTTTCCGGGAACCTTGTTTTGAATATTGCCTGTTACTGATCTTCGCGGATAATCCGCCGGAAGCTTTCGATCAGGCTCTGGGTTTCATCCCAGGTCATATTATGAGTGCTTAGTGTGAGCCATCTGTCGTCAGTTGCCCAGTTGGCTTCAATTGTTGTGGGGTTCTGTTTTTCGATGACATGAACCGAATAGCCGTTGATCGTCATCTCCCGGACGGTACCATTGTTCGTGAAAGTACCGTCTCCTTTATCGGACTCAGTAAAGGTGAAGGACTTTCCGTTTTCGTCGGCGTATTCGATGTATGGAATATCGGGGTCTTCAAATGCCTCTGTGAAAACAAAGCCCTCCGGAATGGCGGTGGGGAAGTATACACCCAGCCACTCTTCCGGAACGTCAAATCCGGCGTCCATATCCTTCATGAAGCTCATATTGATGACGTTGTTCTCGGCATCCTCGGTAATGAACAGCCTGTAAACGGCAGAACGGAAGGTGCTGTTGGTGGCAACAGCAAATCCGGCGCCGATCATGATGAGAACTGCCAGGCACGCGGCAACCCGGCTGAAATTGACCAGGACGGACCGCATGGTCCGGTTCCGGCTTTCTTTCTTTTTCCGGTTGTTGATCTCATCCATTCCGGCTAATGCCTGGGACCAGATCCGGTCCAGCCGGCTCTCTTCCTCAGGCGTCACCGGTTCCCGGCTCAGCTTCAGGATTTCTTCCGTTTCGCGCATACGCTCCCGCTTTACGGCCAGCCGGATCAGGTCGTCCATATATTCGTCTTCCAGACCGTGCAGTGTGGTATCCTCATTAAGATTCATG
>JAFRTK010000136.1 GCA_017427165.1 Clostridia bacterium | reverse complement strand
TGGAAAAAACGGATTCTGTGCCTGGTACTCGTGCTCTGCGCGCTCCTGCTTGCCGCATGCCAGCAGGAAAAGGTGATCTATCCCACCCAGGGGAGGCCCGACACACAGCAATCCGCTGCTCAGCAGGCGCCTGCGGCACAGCCGGACACGGGAAGCTCCCAGAATGTTTTCCCGAACTATGATGACGGGACCTATAATCCGGCGTCTGAAGAAGATGACGAAGAGGAGTACATCGCGATTGCCAACCCGGTTACCCCGGAACCAATCTACAGCTTTGCGGGTGCCACGCCGGTAGTCATTGACCCGATTGACAAGCCTACGGCATCTCCGGTTCCGACCCTGAAATTCAATTACAGCAAATACGACGCGGAAGCGCTGCACCTTTCCTTCGAAGCCCCGACGGGCTGGATGGTGGACAACTCCGCGGCGGACACCTATATCCTGACGTATCATGATGATAAACTGAAGCTTGATGTCCCGCCGCAGGTAGTGCTCCGCTCGGTTCCGGTGAACAAGAACTACAACAAGAACGAGCTGACCAAGGAGGTCAAGGCCGCCCTGGATACCATCCGGGGTGAAGGCGATTTCAGCAGCTTTGATCCGTCCAGCACCGCGACCCGTTCCTTCATTGACGGCAACGGTGTTTATATGGCGTACAAGGGGATGCTGAAGGACGGCCGGGGTGTCGCGGGACGTGTAATCGTCAATACCGTGGACAAGGTCCTCTATATCCTGCATGTGAGCTATCCGCGGAGCATGGCGGACAACTTTGCCGAGGGCGTATACAACAAAGTACGCAGCACAATGAAGAAGACCAACTGAGGATTCCATATTCTGCAATTAATGATGCGGCGCGCTCTTCCGGAACATGGAAAAGCGCGCAACATCTGTTTTTCGGAGGCTTAACGGACCATGAAGAAGGCGACTCGATTTCTATCCATCCTGCTCTGCATCCTGCTGCTGGCCGGGACAGTTCATATGGGCCTGGCGGAAGCGGTGACGCTGAATATCTATGTCAGCGGAGAGACGGAAACGGCCGGTGAATATGTAAAACTGGACGGCCGATTCCGCGTGTGGCAGAACGGTAAAGAAATCGGAGAGATCCAGGCGGGCGAATCCATCACCCTGCCGGAAGGCGCGCGGATCCATATTGAACCTGTGACCGGATTCTTTGAGCCGGGGTGGAACCTGGAGGACGCGTACCTGGATATTACGATTGAGAACAGCCGCAGCACAACGGTACCGGTGGTCCTCCGCCGGCAGGCCGACGCTCCGGCAGCAACGGAAACGCCTGCGCAGGAAACAGCCGCAGCCGCGGAGAATGCGGAAGAGGCCGTGTCAGAGCCGGACGGGGATACGGAGAATGAATCCGGAGAAACCGGCGAAGAACCGGAAGGGGAAGAAGACGGTATTTCCTACACCGCAGAGGTGGAACCCTATGTGATTCCGGAACCGCTTCCCCGGCCGGCCGCAACCGCGGAACCCGTGTTTTCGCCGCTGCAGTCCGGAAGCAATACGGGCAGTGTCCGGGTGATGGTATTCCGGGACCGGAACGGAAACGGAAGCAAGGCACCGAATGAAGAAGGTGTTTCCGGTATCCATGTCTACCTGCTGAGCGGCGGGAGCGCGATTGCCGGCGGCGTGACCGGAGCGGACGGCATCGTGGTGTTTGAGAATGTGCCGGCCGGTACCTACCGGACGGAGACATTCCTGACCGAAGGCAAGACATTTTCCGATTACGGCGGGGAAGGCCGGACTGACCTGAACGCGTATCAGTTTTCTGTTGAAGGCAGCCAGGAAAGCGGAGAATTTTCCGTTTCCGCCGGACTGGAAACCGAACAGGGAATCGGCGTGGAAACCGCTTACCATGTGGCCGGTTTTTGCTGGCTGGAAACTGCAGTGAACGGTGTGTATGAGAACGGCGAGCCGATGATGCCCAACGTGCGGATCACACTGGACGGACAGAAAAACGGCCTGCATTATGAGACCATTTCCAATGCGGACGGTAGCTGGATCATTGACCGGGTACGTCCCGCACTGTATACCCTGACGGTATACACACCGGAGGGACTGACCTTTACCCGGGCAGCCAATTCCGGCAAGTACCGCACTGTCATTTCCAGGGACGGCGTTCTCAAGGCAAGCAAGGCGGTGGACCTGAATGACAAGACCAGCCGGGACAGCCAGAATATCGGCTTTACACGAGCCAGCATCGTCAAAGGCATCTGCTACCTGGATGCCAATTACAACGGTTTCTATGATGAGGGTGAACAGCCGCTCCAGGGTGTGAAAATCACAGCGATCAAGGAATGGGACGGGAGCGAAATAGCGACCACCGTTTCCGGGGAGGACGGCCTGTTTGAGCTGCCCGGGATGCGCCCCAACACTTACAGGATCCGCGCCCTGCTTCCGAATGACGGCAGCACCTACACCGTTACCCGGGAAGAACCGCTCGGCAACCATTTCAAGGGCCGCGACGGACGCCGGGAAAACTTCTGGACCGATTTCAAACTCACCTACGCGGAAAAACGGGAAATTGCCATCGGCGCGATTTATCCCGCGACCATCAAGGGTACCGTATACTACGACAACAATTTCTCGGGCACATGGGACGGCAAGGAAAAGGTTTCCAGCAGCTTTGTCGTGAAGCTGACGGACGCACAGGGGAATACGGTCGTTTATGATAAAACCGGCGCCCGCGGGGTATATGAGCTGACGGATGTTCCGCCGGGAGAATACAGCCTGAGTGTGAATGCCGTGGCGGGCTACGCCTTTACCAAAATCGGGGAAGGCAACGTCATCCTGAACCGCACCGGCGGGGAAGGCTATTCCATGCCCTTTACCGTGGAGCTAGGTGCGGAGATTACCGGGATGGATATCGGTATGATCAAGCCCGGTACCGTAGAAGGCGATGTATATGCCGACCGGAATGACAACGGGGTGCAGGACAGCGGCGAACGCGGACTGACCGGTGTGACCGTGCGCCTGGTTGAAGAGAACGAAGGAGAGGCTTTCCGGGCAGATATCGGTGAGGACGGGCACTATATCTTTGACGCTGTAATGCCCGGGAAATACTATGTGGAATATATCCTGCCGGACGGCGCGGTGTTTGCCCGGAGCATGGCCGGAACCGTGCAGGAGAGCACGGACGGTACCGGAAGGACGGAATCGTTTGATTTCGCGACAGGCGAATACCGGAAAATCCCGCTGTGCGGCGCGCTGATTCTGGGCCGGATTGAAGGAGCCGCATACCAGGACCATAACGGAAACGGACTGCGGGATGACGGGGAAGAACCGCTGGGCGGCATGACGATTACCCTGGTGCCGGGACGCGGGGAGCTGGATGAATGTATCGTTGCGACAGCTGCGGACGGATCATTCATCCTGGCCGGACTGCGGCCGGATACCTATACGCTCCGGGCAGAGTGTCCGGAAGGCTTTGTGATGAGCCGGACCGATCACCTGGACCTGCCGCTGACAGCCGGAAAGGCTGTGCAGGAAGTCCCGCTGGAAGTGCCGATGGGCGCCACCTGGACCGGGCAGATGACGGGCGCCGCAATTCCCGCGGCAATCCGCGGCCGGATGTGGCTGGACGAGAACAACAACGGACTGTTTGACGAGGGTGAGCAGACCCCTGCCGGAATGACGATCACCGTGACAGATAACTTCACCGGAAAGGTATTTGACACCCCGGTGACCGATGAAAACGGCAATTTTGCGGCAGCCGGCATGATTCCCGGGGAATTCTCGGTATCCTTCCCGCTGGATGACAACACGCTGGCACCGAAACCCGGTGATAACCAGTTTACGGAGCAAGCCGGGCAGATGGTGCTGACCGGGATCCGCCTGCAGGAGAATGAGACACGGGATAACCTGCTGCTGGGCATTATCCGGTATACCCGGATCGGCGGCAGGGTATGGATCGACCGGGGCGGAAGTGTTGAGGCGCTTCCCGGCGCTTCATTGACCCTGAAAGACGAAAACGGCGCGGCGGTTGCTTTCGCAACCAGCACAAACAACGGTGATTACCGGTTTGAGCACCTGATGCCCGGCGTGTACCGTGTTGAAGCGGAAATGCCGGAAGGCTGCGTAATCATTGAACCGGATGACCACCGCCTGACGGGAGAGCTTCGGTCCGCAATGACAACGACGCTGAACCGGACAGGTTCTTCGGATGAAATTGACCTGAAGATGAACCAGAACCGGACGGACCTGGACATCGGATGTGTACTGCCGGGCAGCCTGGGTGACTTCTGCTGGCTGGACCTGAACGGCGACGGGCTGCAGGCCGGTGACGAGCTGGGCATCCCGAATGTCCGCGTGGAAGCACTGCGTGACGGAAAGCCAGTTGCGGAAGCAGTGACCGACCAGTATGGATTCTACCGGATTACAGACCTGTATCCGGCAGCCTATACGCTGCGGGTGACGGCTCCTGCAGAAGTAAAGCCCACCCGGAAACGTACCGATCTCCGGATTATCGCATCCGCACTGGAGGAAACAGACAGTGACGTATGCTATACGGGTGAAGTTACCGTGGAAAGCGACCGGGCCAACTACAATGTGGACCTCGGATTCGTGACACGCCGCAACGGGGTGCTGCCAGCCGGATATGGTCAGGGCAAGACCCAGAACTGGCAGAAATAATGATTTCCCGGAGGAACTGACAGAATGAAACGTTTGATATGCATGATCCTGGCAGCAACGATCCTGGCAGGAATCTGCATGACGGTATTCGCGGAAGATGACGGGGATGATTCCGTCGTTGAATTTGTGAATCCTGACGAGACCGCCGATGAAACGGATGAAAACGAAGACGATTCAATTATTTATCCATGGGATGTAACGGTCGATTCGAACGGAGAACCGGAATCAGAACCCGTCCGCATCATGCAGTATGGGGACAAGGGAGACGATGTCAGCTTCCTGCAGACCCGGCTGAGCGATATGAAATACTACCGCGGAAATATCAGCGGAGCTTACGGGGACGCCACACGGGATGCCGTAACCCGGTTCCAGGCAGATTTCGGACTGGAAGCAACAGGCGTGGCGGACATCCAGACCCAGATGGTACTGTATACCGCCATGTACCGTCCGCTGAGGTTCGGCGCATCGGGGGATGATGTGACCGAACTCCAGACCCAGCTGACCGCCCTCGGGTACTACAAGGACAAAATCAAGGGCAATTACCTGGAAGCCACGCAGAAGGCGGTTGAACAATTCCAGCGCAACAACCACCTGCGCATAACCGGCATTGCGGACCCGGATACCCAGGAAGTGCTTTTTTCAGGCCGGGCAGTCGGGTATTATGATGATGCAACTCCGACTCCGACACCGATTCCGGACCTGAACAATTACCTCGTGGATGAAGATGAGAACAGTGTACCGCTTCCGGCGGAGGCTGTGGCGTTCACGAAGCAGCTGAAAAACGGATCCAGCGGTCCGCTGGTGAAACAGATGCAGCAGCGGCTGAATGACCTGGGATATCTGGATGCCAGCAAAGTCAGCGGCAATTTCCAGAAATACACCCATCGCGCTGTCAAGGCGATCCAGGCACAGAACGGATTGAAGAGCAACGGCGTGGTGGATGAGGAAACCTGGAATGTCATCTTCAACAATTCCCATGTTGTGCTCCCGGATCAGACACCGAAGCCGACGCCCACCCCGACCCCGATCCCGTTCTATATCTATGTGGACGTGCGGAACCAGATTGTATCGGTATACGCGCGGGATGAGTACGGCGAGTATACCGTTCCGGTCCGACAGATGCTCTGTTCCACCGGTAAGGTGGGAACGGACAGCGATCCGGGCGACTGGGTGCTGAACGGACGGAAAGCCACCTGGTGCTATTTCCCGAAATGGGGCGGATATGCCCGGTACTGGACACGCATCAACTCGTCCATTGCTTTCCACTCCGTGATTTACCATTCCGTAAGCACCAAGGATATGAAGACATCCAGCTACCGCGCCCTGGGAAGCCGCGCCAGCCACGGATGTATCCGGCTGACGGTGGCGGACGCCAAGTGGATTTATGACAACTGCGGAGAAGGAACGGTTGTCCATATTACCACACAGAATGAAACAAAATCCGATCCGGAACTGAAGGACGCTCTGAAGCTGGCGCCGCTGAGCAAGGAAGAAATGGTGCCGATCAGGACGCCGGAACCGACCCCGGAACCGGTATACCGCGGGGATATCCGACCGGAGCTGAACGGACTTGTCCTGAAGCAGAAGAGCAACAATGAATATGTCTTCTGGCTGCAGAACCGGCTGAAAGAGCTGGGCTATTATGATACAAAGTGCACCGGGAAAATGCTGGACCGGACAGTTTCCGCCCTGAAGGCATTCCAGCGTGACCACGGAATGCCGGTGAGCGGAACGGCCGACCAGAAGGTGATTGATGCCCTGTTTGAGGAACCGACTCCGACACCCCGGCCGACGCCGACACCTTATGAACCCTGAAAAGTAAAAAAAGCAGACGCCCCTGCAGCCGCAGGGGCGTCTTCATGTTTTCGGCAGACGGTTTATTCCGCTTTTCCGGCATCCAGGGAGGTGAACGTTTCCAGCGCATCAGCCCGGCCGGCCAGCGCAGCCTGCTCGTACCAGCGGGCGGCTTCAGCGGGATCGGGATCCACATCGATCCCGTATTGATACATATAACCGAGTGCAGCCATACTGCGGCTGTTTCCCAGTCCGGCAGCCTTCCGGTACCAGGAAAGGCCTTTTTCCACATCCTTTGAAGGGCCCTCCCCGGACAGATACAGATAACCGAGATAGTCGCAGGCGAGCGAGCTGCCAGCTTCGGCAGCTTTTTCATAGTATTCCATTGCCAGGTCCGGATTGCGTTCGACTCCCCGGCCCTCCGCGTAACAGTATGCGATCGACATCAGGCTGTCCGCATCCCCTTTTTCAGCAGCCTGCCGGTAATACTCCAGCGCCTTCTCATAGTTCCGGCGGACGGTGGAACCGTCCTCATAGAAAGTGCCGAGATACCAGAGCGCTTCGACGGAACCAAGATCGGCAGCCTTCTGGTAGCATTCCATGGACTTGTAATAATCCCGGGTAACCAGTTCTCCCTGGTCATATACACGGCCCAGCTTTACCCAGGCAGGCGCGTAGTCCATATTGGCGGCAAGCTGGAGGCAGGAAAGGGCCATTGCGGTATTTTTCGGCATAAAAAAGCCAAGCTCATAATAATGCGCCAGTGAAACGAGCGCATCCGGCCGGCCCTGCCCGGCGAGGTAACAGACTGCCGGCCAGGCAGTCAGCAGATCACCGGATGCGGCCTGCGCATCCAGGGAGGCTTCCCTGGACATCCCGCAGGAACGGCAGCGGCCGGTCAGGTTCTCTGTTCCGCAGGCACTGCAGTTCCATGTGCCGGCCGGCTTTCCGCAGACACCGCAGAAATCGCCGTCGGCTTCGCTGCCGCATTCAAGGCACACCCAGTGTTCCCCGCTGACACTCTCATCCGCAAAGCCGGCGGAAGACAGGGACAGGCAGATTACCCCAAGGATTACGAGCAGTTTCTTCATACTTCACCGTCCAAAGACAAATTCCGGAGCTGTGTCCGATCAGGCGGATTACCGGACCCGGATTCCGCTTCATTTCATGATTTAATTATTATACCTGCAGGGATAAGGTTTTACAAGCAAAGAAAAACAGCCGGACGAACGTCCGGCTGCGGGTAACGAAACGGGGGAAGATTATTCGTGGAGCTTTACCTTGATCCAGAGCTCAGCGAGTTTCTTCTTCAGGGTTTCATTGTCATGGAAGAACTCGTCCTTTTCATAGCCGGTCCGGGGCAGGTAGGCTTCGTTGCCGTTATAGCTGCCTCCCTCGCCGGACAGCTCCGCCAGAACCTGGGCGTTGGAAGAGGCATAGCCGACTTCCTCGGAAATCATGAGGCTGTTTTCATACGCCAGGATGTAATTGATGAATACATTCGCCAGTGCGGGATTCTTGGCATTGGCGGGAATGACCATCGCGTCCACGCAGATATTGGTGCCTTCCTTCGGCGCGCAGAAGCCCATATTTTCATTCTCGGAGAGAACGAACGCAGCATCGCCGCTGTACACGAGCGCCAGCCACTTTTTGCCGCTGGCCATGGCGTCGATGACTTCGTCCGTGACATAAGAGGGATGAATGGCCTTGTCCATTTCACGCAGCCAGTTGAAGGCGGCGGTGATTTCCTCCTCGTTTTCCGTGTTGGCGGAGTATCCCAGGGCCTTGAAGGCGACCATGAAGGCATCGCGCTCGGAATCGTACATATAGGCATGTCCGTCATATTCCGGATCCAGGAAGATGGAGAAGCCCTTTTCTTCCATCTTTTCCCGGGCAATCTTCGTGGTGTCGTACACGATACCGACGTTCTGCCAGAGGTAAGGCACAGACCAGGTGTTGTCCGGATCGAAATCCAGTTTGGTCACGCCTTCATAGAGGAGGTTCAGGTTGGTGACAACGGACTTGTCAATCTTCTGCAGCTGCTTTTCCCGGATCAGCCGCTCGATCATATAATCGCTGGGAATCAGGATATCGTAGGAAGCGCCGGTGGCCGGCTTGGTATACATTTCCTCGTTGGAGGAATACCGGTCATAATTCACCTTGACGCCGTATTCCTTTTCAAAGTTATAGATGACGTTCATGTCAATATATTCGCCCCAGTTGTAGACATTCAGCGTCTGGCCGGCAAAGGATGCCGCTGCGTTTTCCGCCTTAGGGGCTTCTGTGGCGGTGGCGGCAGGCTGGGCTTCCTGCTGCTGGCAGCCGGTCAGCAGCAGGCACAGGATGGCCGCCAGGACCAGGGAAAGGATTTTCAGGGACTTTTTCATGTTCATTCTTCCTCCTTGTTGGCTTTTTTCTCCATAAGACGGGGGATCAGATTGACCAGGATCAGCACCACCGCGACAACCACCACAATAATGGTGGAGAGCGCGTTGACCGTGTAGTTATACCGCTTCATCGTATACACATACGTGGAGATGGTATTCAGGCCTTCTCCCTTGGTGAAGTAGGACACGACGAAGTCATCCAGGGACATGCTGAAGGCGATCAGCGCACCGGACAGGATGGCCGGATAGATCTGCGGCAGGATGATTTTTACCAGCGCCTGGAACGGGGTGGCTCCCAGGTCCATGGCGGCTTCCGCGACATTGTCATCCAGCTGGCGCAGTTTCGGCATAATGGAAAGGATCACGAAGGGCGTACAGAAGGACACATGCGCCAGGATCAGGGTAGGCATACCGGTCGTGATCTTGATGGAGGTAAACAGCAGCATCAGGCCGATAGCCGTGACGATATCCGGGTTCATGATCGGCAGGTTGTTGATCTCCAGCACCACCTCGCGGATCAGCCTCCTGGATTTGGAAAGGCCGATGGCCGTTACGGTACCGAGCACCGTGGAGACGGCCGTTGAGATAATCGCGACGATAAAGGTGTTGGAAATGCTCTCCAGCATGAACCGGTCTTTGGAAATGCTTTCATACCAGCGCAGGGAAAAACCGGTGAAATTCAGCATGGATTTGCTGTCGTTGAACGAGAAGATGACCATATAGATGATCGGCAGATAGACGAATACGAGGACCAGGGCCAGGTAACCGCCTGAGAGGAAGCGCGAAAAACGTTTCTTTTCCATTTTTATCAGGCCTCCTGCGCTTCACGGTCCAGCTTTTTGGTCAGCCGCATGGACGTGATGATTATCAGGGCCATGATCAGGGAAATCGCGCTGCCGAAGTTCCACTGGCCGGTGTGGACGAAGCAGTTCTCGATCAGGTTGCCGATGAGATAGTAGTCGCCGCCGCCCAGCATGGTGGGAATCACGAAGCTGGAAACCGCCGGCAGGAACACCAGGGTGATTCCGGAGATGATTCCGGGAACGCTCAGGGGGAGTGTGACCTTCAGGAACGTCTGCCACCGGTTGGCGCCCAGGTCATAGCTGGCGGTCAGCAGGTCACGGTTCATCTTGCTGATGGCAGTATGGATCTGGATGATCATATAGGGCAGGAAATCGTACACCATGCCGATGAGCACCTTCACTTCGCTCGCAAACCCCATGTCTTCGAGAATGCCGCGCCAGGCGTATGTTTTCAGCAGCATGTTGATCCACATGGGCAGGGTCAGCAGCAGGATCAGAAAGGTCTGGGTCCGTTCCGGCCGGCCGGCGATAAACAGCGCGGCAGGATAGCCGACGAGCAGGCAAAGTACGGTTGTCACCAGCGCGATCCGCAGGGATGTCAGCAGTACCCGCAGGAAGGACGGTTCATTGAAGAACCGGGCGAAGTTTTCCAGCGTGAACTGGAAGGTCAGGACGCTGTTGTCGGTGGTTTTCGTCAGCGCGTAGAGCAGGATCATGATCATCGGCGCAACGATGAAAATACCGATCCACAGGCAGTAGGGATAAGTCATCCGGAAGAATGATTTCATGATTCACCCACCGCCTTATGCATGACATGGATATCATCCGGCCCGATGTTCAGGCCGACCCGGTCCCCCTCCTCATGGGCGGATGTGGTTTCCACCTTGTACACCCGGCCGCGGGTAGAGAAGGTGATATCAT
This sequence comes from Clostridia bacterium, assembly GCA_017427165.1. GTDB lineage: Bacteria > Bacillota > Clostridia > Christensenellales > Aristaeellaceae > Aristaeella. Next base: position 3,864 of record JAFRTK010000136.1, on the reverse strand, counting down.
AGACGCCTTCCTGGATTTCCGCGGGATCAAAGTCGAACTTGACATCCGTGATCTCAACCGGGGAGTCGTCCTGCAGGTTCCATGCTTCAGCACTGGCCCAGGTTTTCAGGTCCGTGGAGATTGCCATGGATTCCATGATTTCATCGGGGGTGATGAAGAAGTCCAGCGCGCTGATACCGATGTTGTGGCGGGCGTCTTCCACGTACTCGGGATGCACTACGTATACCTTGACGGTGATTTCCGTCCGCTTGTCGGTTCCGAATGTGATGCTGTAGATGCCGGGCTTGTTTTCGATATTGTGGCTGATCCGGGTCAGGGAAATATCCCGGTCATCGATATCCCAGGCCTGGGCATTCGCGATGGAGACGAAGTCCTGGTCGGTCATTTCATTGTTGATCAGGTCTTCGGAGTCCACATAGAAGTCGTTCGCGCTGATTTTTTCCTGGTTTTCTTCATTGTAAAGGTCATGCTGGGTGACCACATGCATCCGGACGGTCTTGCTGGTACCGGTCCGGGTTTCCACCATGAGCTCATAATGCACACCCTTGAACACAACGCTCTTCACTTCACCGCGCATCACGGCGTTTGCGGGATCCACAATGGCGATATCCTCCGGACGGATCAGCACATCCACCGGTTCGTTCTGCCGGAATCCGAAATCGCGGCACTCGAATTCGCGTTCATCAAAGCGGACACGGTAATCCTCGCGCATCACACCGTCCACGATGTTGCTTTCCCCGATGAAGCGGGCGACATAGGCATTTTCCGGCTCGTTGTAGATTTCCAGCGGGGTCCCGATCTGCTCAATTTCACCGGCATTCATGACGACGATCTTGTCACTCATGGTCAGGGCTTCTTCCTGGTCATGGGTGACATAGATGAAGGTAATGCCGACCTCCTGCTGGATCCGCTTCAGTTCACGCTGCATCTCCTTGCGCAGTTTCAGGTCCAATGCGCCGAGCGGTTCATCCAGCAGCAGCACATTGGGCTCATTGACCAGTGCACGGGCGATGGCCACCCGCTGCTGCTGGCCGCCAGAAAGCTTGGTGACGTTGCGCTTTTCAAAGCCTTCCAGATTAACCAGGGAAAGCATACGGTTGACCTTCTGGGCGATAATGTCTTCACCGGTTTTTTTGATCCGGAGGCCAAAGGCAATGTTGTCGTAGACATTCATATGGGGGAACAGGGCGTATTTCTGGAAGACGGTGTTGATTTCCCGCTTGTATGGCGGCACCTTGTCGATGCATTTTCCGTCGAAGATCACGGTGCCTTCATCCTGTTCCAGGAAGCCGCCCAGGATCCGGAGAAGGGTAGTTTTGCCGCAGCCGGAGGGGCCAAGAAGCGTAACAAACTCGTTTTCATAGATGTTGAGGTTTACACCTTTCAGGATTACCTGACCGTCAAAGCTTTTGACGATGTTCCGGAACTCGATTAATTTGCGCATCCTTTGCTTCTCCCTTCATTAAAACAACGGCGGGGTCGTGATCCAGAGGACCCGGGCAGCCGAAGCTGTTTCATTCTGCAGGTAATGTTCCTGATCTCCCCGGATGTAGAAGGTTTCACCCTTCTTGACCCGGTGCTTTTTTCCGCCGTTGACCAGGCAGACGCTTCCACTGAGTACCAGGCCGAATTCCTCTCCTTCATGGGGCATCATCACCTGCGAGGTACCGTGGGGATTGAGCGTCAGGATAATCGGCTCCATGGTGTTTTTCTGAGCATCCGGCACGATCCAGGATACGGTGTATTCATCCCGCGCATCCTCAAAAAAGTCGTCCTTCCCGAAGACCAGCCGGGATTCTTTCTCTTCTGAGAAGAAAGCGGACATATTGGTGCCGAGCGCTTCCACAATATCGTTCAGCGCGGGCAGGGAAGGAGTAGCCAGGTCGTTTTCCAGCTGGGAAACAAAGCCTTTTGTCAGTTCACAGCGGCTGGCGAGTTCCGCCTGCGTGAGACCGTTGCGGATTCGCAGCTGCCGGATCCTTTTTCCGATTTTCATTCCGGGCCTCCGCTCCTCTCGTCATTTAGAATTACTAAACAAATGATAAAAAATCACTAAACCAGGGGAAATTATACATAAAACGTATACGGATGCAATAGATTTATCAATATTTAACAAAAAGTTTAGAATCATCCAATCAAAAGAATGATATATTGATATCCTGTGTTCACCATTTTTCAGGACAGGAGACGGATTTATCGGGATATGATACCCATACTGATAAAAAATACAGAATAATTTCTATCCAGATACTTGATTATATGATTTTTTGTTGTATAATAATAACAGACAAATTAACTGTCACAATTCAACACGGATTTGTTCCGGCGTAGTTTTACGGCCCGGAATTACGGTTGTTAATGTGCAAAGAGACAAACAGAAAGGCGAGAAGCAAATGAGCAATTTAATGGAACAGGAAATCGCGGAATTCGAGAGCCATGACGGCGGTCTTCTGATCGACCTGCGGGATGAGGCGGATTTTGATGCGGGGCATATTCCCGGCGCACTGCATATGACCCTGGAAAACATCCGGGATGAAATCCGCAGGCTTGCCACATTCAATACCCGGATCCTCCTGTACTGCTATACCGGTGCCTGGTCCCGGCAGGCGGAGGAAATGCTGAAGGCAAAAGGATATGAGAACACGGTCAATCTCGGCGGAATTGACCAGTACAGCGGCAGAATGGAACCGGCAATTACCGTGCGCGAAATGCGCCGGATGAAGAACCTGTCCCAGAATGACCTTGCCCGGGCGATCGGAATCCGGCAGCCTACTGTTGCGGCATACGAGAGCGGAAAGGCCAATCCCGGACCGGTGATCGCCGCCCAGATCCGGAAACAGTACAATGTGACGATTGCCCCGATGGAGAAGCGGCGCAAGAAAGCCGGTACAAGATCCCGGAGTCTGGCCGGAATGAATACGGCACAGCTTGAACCGGTGGATGTGAACAGCGTTACCACAATCCGTGAGCTGCGGGCTGCGATGGGGCTGACCCAGGCTGCCGCCGCAAACGCACTCGGCGTAAAACCCGGTACGATTGCCGCATACGAAGCCGGACGGATTCATCCGAGCAGCGAAATCATCCGGAAAGCGCACGAACTGTATGGCGTTTCCCTGAAACCCGGAACCTCCCGGCGCGGCCGGACACCGAAAAAGCGGAATGATGATACGAAAGCCGCTTATTCCAGCCTGTTTATCCAGATGCCGGGCGGCAAGACACTGACAGCAGCCGATATTCTGGAGAAGGTTACCGGCGAAGTCGGGGAAGTGGAATCCATCTATGTCCGTACCGATGAAGGCAAGGCATATTGGGTGAAAAACGAAAACGGGACCGGCTCAGTCGATCTCTGATAAACTCTCGTAATTTACGGTTGCATTTTTCCGGCTGATATGCTATAATCCCCGATGTTGACCGCTTGGGATTATAGCTCAGTTGGTTAGAGCACCACGTTGACATCGTGGGGGTCATAGGTTCGAGTCCTACTAATCCCACCAAGAAAAAACAGATCCTTCATGGATCTGTTTTTTCTTGGTTTTTGGAGTAGCAGGCTTGAATCTATGGTCTCCCCACGATCGTGGGGAGACCGGAGATGAGCGCTGCCAGTGGCAGATGAAGCGAATCGGAGGTCCAATGAGATAGGGAGACGGCCGAGCGTACAGCGAAGGCAGGCGACCATATCGAATTGTGACCATAGGTTCGAGTCCGGTGGAAGACGACTCGAGTTTGTTGGCGCGAAACGAGAGGCGAGCGCGCTCCAAGTGCGAGCAGCGTCGATTGAGCGCACAGACATAGGTTCGAGTCCGGTGTGGATATGAATAAGCAAAAGCAGGAAACCGCATCATCCGCGTTTTCCTGCTTTTTCGT
>JAFRTK010000135.1 GCA_017427165.1 Clostridia bacterium | reverse complement strand
TCCCCGCCGACGAGGATGGTCACCTTGCCCTTGTCGGTGTACTTGACAGCGTTGCTGATAAGGTTCAGGAGGATCTGTTTGATGCGGAACTCATCGCTGTACATGCCGTCCGGAACGCCGGGGGCCACGGTAATCTCACAGGCGAGGCCTTTCTGGTCGGTCTGTTCCCGGGTGATGAAGGCGATATCCGTCAGGAGCTCCGTAAGGCGGTAGTCCGCCGGGGTGATTTCCAGTACGCCGGCCTCAATGCGGGAGAAGTCCAGCACGTCGTTCACCAGGCCCAGGAGCATCCGCCCGGAGCGCTGAATGGTATTGGCGTAGTTTTCGATTTCCGGATCCCTGTTCTCGCGCAGGATCATCTCATTCATGCCGAGGATGGAGTTGATCGGGGTGCGGATCTCATGGGACATGCTGGCCAGGAAGTCCGTCTTGGTCCGGGAAAGCTCCATCGCGCGCTGTTTCTCCAGCTCGGTGTTCCGGATATCCCGGAGCTGCTGGGTGACGGCAAATATGAGCAGGAACAGCAGGCCCACGAGAATCAAGGAACCGTCGTTGGACGCGGTGGGTGTGAGGATCATCGCGATCTCGCCCATACCGAAGAGCATCATGCCGATAAAGCCGATGGCGGTATACCTGTAGGTTTTCAGGTAGCCCTGCCGGTATTCGCCCACCAGGATCCACAGCTCCGCAAGCATGAACGCGGCCAGCATGAGATCGATGAACGGCAGGGTATCATAGAATTTGACCAGGCCGGTGAAATGCAGCAGGGTGCACAGGATGAACATCGCCAGGGTGATGATGTTCATCACCATGTAGGTCCGGCGGTGGCGCCCCTTCTGCAGGGAGGACATATAGGCGATGTACGGGAACGGCAGCAGCAGGCAGACCAGGTAGGATGCGATTCCGTCAATATGGTTGCTGCCGAACACGAAGGGGTAGAAATACGAGTCCAGCAGGATCCACGCCGAGGTCACGCCCACACCCAGGGCAATATCGATGATGCTGAGGACGTTCTTCCGGCCGATCTGCAGGAACAGGCCGATGAGCAGCACCAGGCCGGCAATCGCCAGGATGATCAGTCCCAGGGAGAAGGTCGTTCCGTATTTCTCCACGATCATCCGGTACAGGTCCGCCCGGGTGCCCACCGTCATCTCGAATACCCGGCAGGTGTCGGAATCCTCGCCCCGGTGGTAGCGGAAAGTGACCGGCTGCCCGGCGTATTCCGCCTGCAGGGGCGTAAAGAAGTACACGGATTTGAGGAGCCCGCCGGGCAGCGTCACCGAGGACGCGCTGAAGCGGCTGATCTCTTCCCCGTTGACAAGGATTTCCGTATCATACCACGTCAGGAAGCAGATATAGTCCCCGTCCCGGACGCGGTCCGGGAGCGTTCCGTTCACTTCGAGTATGTTGTTTTCGTCATATTCATACCGCTGGTTCGCGGTGATTTCGATGGGATTCCCGTCTTTGTCCCGCGCCTGCAGCCCGTCCAGGTAGATGACGTCGCTGCCCCAGGTTTCAATCTGCGGGTTGGTAACGGTGTAGACGGCAGCGCCGATTGCGGAAGCCGCCCGGAGCAGAAGGAAACAGATCCTGAAAATATTGAATATTTTCCTGTCGCCCGGCTGGTTCTTCATGGCGGGGGTCCCCCTCCTGCTTCGGTATGCGGATCCTGTTTCCGGCGGTCCTCCCGGTGTTATTCGCCGCGCAGGGCATCCTGCACGTATCCGGCCAGGATGTCCACGATGCGGGCGTTCTTCCCGCCATTGGCGACGATCACATCAGCGTCGCTGATGTAGTTGCGGATATACTTGTCAAACATGGGCTTGACGCTGTTGAGGTACTGCGTGCTGATGCCCTGGATGTCCCGCCCGCGCTCCACGATATCGCGCTCGATGCGACGCAGGAGGCAGATATCCGGCTCCACCTGCATGTAGAGCTTGAGGAACATCTTTTCCGTCAGCCGCCGGTCGTGGAAGGTGTGGATGCCTTCGAGGATCACGACGTCCCGGGGCAGGATGATCTCATCCGGCCGGTCGTCCCGCCGGTGCTCGCTGAAGTTGTACACCTTGCGGGAGATGCCGCCGCCCCGCTCCAGCTGGCAGATATCCTCCAGCAGCAGGTCGTGGTCGAAGATCTCCGGCTCGTCGTAGTTCAGCTTCACGCGCTGTTCAAAGGTGAGATCCGGGTGGTCCCGGTAATACGCGTCCTGCTGCAGCACCAGGCAGCGGCCGCTGCCCAGGCGTTCCTCCAGGGCATGGGCCAGCGTGGATTTTCCGCTTCCGCTGGCTCCGCAGATGCCGATAAAAATCATCCGGGAACCCTCCTTCCAGGTTGTACGGTCTGCACCTGTCATTTTCGATATTCTACCATAAAAACAGGGCGGATGCCATAGTCAGTCTGTGGCGGTGAAAATGCATTGACGCATCTGTACAAGTCATGGTAAAATCCTTCTGTCAGTACAAGCTGGCGGGAGCTGCACAAGCAGCCTGTATCCGCGAAGAATCGTTGCAATAGCCGGTATCAGAAGATGCCGAAGCTGCCTGAAGACAGCTGCCGGCTTTTTTTGTGGCCGGCAGCGGGTTCGCGCTTCCGCCTGTGCTGATATGATCTGAAATGAAGGCAGGAGGGATCCGTGTGAATATCCTGGTGCTGGACGGCCAGGGCGGCCGGATGGGAAGAACGCTGACCGAGGAGATCCGGAAGATCTGTCCCGGGGCGGAGATCACCGCGGTGGGAACCAACAGTATCGCCACCGGAAACATGATGAAGGCCGACTGTGCCGATCATTATGCCACCGGGGAGAACGCGGTCATCGTGGCCTGCCGCACGGCGGATGTCATCGTCGGGCCGCTGGGCATCACCATGGCGGACGCCATGATGGGGGAAATCTCCCCCGCCATGGCCAACGCGGTGGCTTCCAGCCTCGCCCGCCGGGTCCTGATTCCCATGAACCTGTGCAGCACCTATGTGGCCGGCACCGTCAAAGGCTCCGCAGCGATTCTGTCCGACGCGATGCAGTACATCCGCCAGCTGACAGAAGGAGAGAAAAAATGAGCAACACGTCTTCCGCCAATTCCCTGAAGGTGCGCCGCCTGACCTACGCGGCCATCTGCCTTGCCCTTGCCCTGGTGCTGCCCTTCCTCACCGGCCAGATCCCGCAGATCGGCTCCGCCTTGTGCCCGATGCACATCCCGGTGCTGCTGTGCGGCTTCCTGTGCGGCTGGCCCTGGGGCCTGGCTGTGGGCTTTATCGCCCCGCTGCTGCGCTCCGTGCTGTTCGGCATGCCGGTTATGGTCCCGGGCGCCGTGGCTATGGCCTTTGAACTGGCTGTATACGGCTGCGTTGCCGGATTCCTGTACCGGAAGTTCCCGAAGACCATCCCGGGCATCTACGCTTCCCTGCTGATTGCCATGGTCCTCGGCCGCGTGGTGTGGGGCATCGCCCGGCTGGTGCTGGCCGGAATTGCCGGAAACGGCTTCACCTTTGCCGCGTTCCTGTCCGGAGCGATCACCATGGCCATCCCGGGCATCATCGTACAGCTGGTGCTGATCCCGGTAATTGTCTACGCGCTGGAAAAGGCCGGCCTGAACGCCAACAGGGACTGACGGGAGTTATGTATGGATGACGAACTGCTGATCCTCCGGGATGCCGTGCGGAAAATCCGGGAGATGGAGCGCCCGCTGATCACCGTCGACGGGCCGTGCGCCTCCGGGAAGACCACGCTGGCTTCCCGCCTGGCGGAAATGCTGGACGCCGCGGTCATCCATACCGATGATTTTGTGATTCCCCATGCGCTGAAAACCGAAGAACGCCTGGCGGTCCCGGGAGGCAACTGCGATTCCCGGCGCCTGTTCCGGGAGGTCTGCGCGCCCTGGCGCGCCGGCCTCCCCGTTCTGTTCTCCCGGTATGACTGCCGGGCGGACCGCCTGCTGAGCCCGGAAAGGCTGCCGGAATGCCGCGCGCTGATTCTGGAGGGAAGCTACTGCAATGTGCCTGCGCTCCGGGATACGGCCGACATCCGGTTTTTCCTGGCCACCGCGCCGGAAATCCGGGAGGCACGGCTCATCGCACGGGAATCCCCCGAAAGCCTCGCAATGTTCCGGAAGCGCTGGATTCCGCTGGAGGATGCCTACTTTGCCGCCTTCGGCCTGCCGGACGCGGGCTGCATCGTGCTCAGGGAAGCCGGTTCCTTGAAGGCGGAAGATCTTTTTGCTATAATAGACTAAATGAAAAACCACCCATTTCATAACGGGGCGTGAGAAAACAATGGCCGCGAAAAGAACCATTACGACCATGCGCGAGCAGGTCTACCAGATCCTCCGGGACAATATCTGCCGGGGCGTATACGCGC
>JAFRTK010000134.1 GCA_017427165.1 Clostridia bacterium | reverse complement strand
GTAATCAGCATTCCGCAGTCCCGGGCAGCTTCCCGCACGGCGGTCTCGTTCAGGCCGTAGCCTTCCGCGTGCCGGGAGGGCAGGCGCCAGGTGACGTCCGCACCCTCTTCCCGCAGCGTCTCATAGAGGATCGCGGCGGCACAGATGCCGTCAGCGTCATAGTCACCGAAGACCATGATCCGGGTGCGGTTGGCCACCGCTTCCCGGATCAGCGCCACAATCCGGTCCATGTCCTGCAGGAGGAAGGGGTCGTACAGGTTCTCCAGGCGCGGGTGCAGGAAGGCTTCCGCCTTTTCCGGCGTGTCAATTCCCCGGATGGCCAGCAGCTCATCCAGCCAGTCCCCGCCGGGACGGGATTCGGCGCCTTCCGGCGCGGGACGCTTCTCAAATCGCAGCATTTGGAAATCCTTTCAGGAAGAGAAGAATGCGGGCTTGCTTTATCAGCCCCATGCCGGTAATTCCGCCGGCTCAGATGGAATTGACTGAGTTTGACAATCGCCAGGTGTATCAGAGGTACCTGTTGCGTAAGGCCGGATGACGTATGTTGTTCCGACCGAAGACGTTATGAGGCCGCCGGTGCTTGGCGATTGGCGAGTCGAAGACGATGACAGAGCCTAGCACCGCTGCGTGACGAATACAGCGAGAGCGTGTCTGAGGCGGAATTACAGACGGCGTCCGGCCGAATATAAGCGGTTGTGGAAAGCTGCAGGCAACAATAACAGAGTTAATTCATACCCGAAGCAATACAATCAAAAACAGAAGGAGGGACTGCGCGTACACAGCCCCTCCGGATGGACAGTCAGAATCAGGCTTTTGCCGCCTTGCGGGCCTTGCGCTTTTCTTCCAGCCAGGCCCAGATGTAACCGTTGATCATGTTGGCACTGTAGACGCCGGACAGGATACCGACGATGATGGGCAGCGCGAACTCGCGGATGGAGGCGACGCCCAGGATGCACAGGGCCACAATGGTGATCAGGGTGGTTACGGTGGTGCAGATCGTGCGGCCCAGGCTCTCACGAATGGAGATGTTGGTAACCTCTTCCTTCGGGGCGGTGGGCATCTTCTTCGCGTTTTCACGGATCCGGTCGAAGATCACGATCGTGTTGTTGATGGAGTAACCGACAATGGTCAGCGCCGCGGCGATGAACGAGGAGTTCATCTGGATGAAGGAGCGGAAGATGACCATGAAGCTCAGCATGATCAGCACATCGTGGATCAGGCCGAACACGGCGGAAAGGCCGGAGTTCAGGTCGAACCGGATGGCGATGTAGATCAGCATCAGCAGGGAGGCCAGCAGCACGGAGATCACCGCATTGCGGACCAGGGTGGCGCCGGCCACGGGACCGACGTAGCTCACGTCGCCGATGGATGCGGCTTCGGGATACTCGGCCTTGATCTCGTTTTCAAACGTGGCCTGGAGGTTCTGGATGTCGTCCTTCGCGACGTCCTTGATGCGGACGTTGATTTCGTTGTCATTTGCGCCCTGGACGGTTACCACATAGGAGCCGACGTTCATCTTGTCGAGCGCGGTTTCGATCACGGCCTTGTTGACAGTGGTCTTCACATCATACTGCATGGACAGGCCGCCATCGAAGTCGATGCCGAGGTTGATGCCGTGACCGAAGATGGTCAGCAGCACAGCTGCGATGATAATTGCCGCTGAAATGAGCAGGCAGATGCGGGAGCGATTCTTGATCACCATTACTGCTCACCCTCCTTTTCAGCTTTCACTTTGGTATACAGGTTGATGCCGGTGAAGCCCGCGTTGACGAAACGGTTCATCAGGAAGCGGGTGATCAGGATGGCGGAGAGCATGGATACGATGACGCCCAGCAGCAGCGTCCGGGCGAAGCCCTGGATGGAGCCGGTGCCGAAGATCAGCAGCACGATGGCGGCAATCAGGGTGGTGACGTTCGCGTCCAGCACGGCGGACATCGCGTTCTTGAAGCCGGCCTTCACGGAAGCCTTCGCGGAGCGGCCCTTCCGGGCTTCCTCGTTGAAGCGCTCGAAGATGATGACGTTGGCGTCAACAGCCATACCGATGCCGAGCACGACGCCGGCCAGGCCCGGGAGGGTCAGCTGGATCTTGAACAGGGCAATCAGGAAGAACAGCACGATGATGTAGATGCACAGGGCCCAGGAGGCGATCACGCCGTTGAGCCGGTAGCGGATGATCATCAGCAGCATGATCAGCAGGATGCCAATGAACGCGGCCGTAACGGAAGTGGACACCGCGTCCTGGCCGAGCGTGGCGGAAACCTTGTCCACTTTCTGCTGGGTCAGCTCCAGCGGCAGGGCGCCGGACTGGATCTTCGCGGCGGTGTTCATGGCCTCTTCTTCAGTGTAGTTGCCTTCGATCTGGCCGTGGCCGTCGAGGATCGCCTGCCGGACGGTGGCGTTGACCAGGGTCACGCCGTCCAGCTCGATGATGAGGTTCTTGCCGATGTTGGCGGAGGTCATATCGCCGAAGAGCTTCGCGCCTTCATCCGTCAGGGAGAAGGAGATGACCGGCTTGCCGTCCTGGTCATACACAGCCCGCGCGCTCTTGACCTTGTCGCCGGTCATGAACTCGTTGCCTTCGGGATCCAGGAACCGCATCTTGGCGGCGGCGCCGATCAGGTCCAGGACGGAATCGTCCTGCACGCCGGGAACCTCCACGCGGATGCCGTCCGTGCCGATGCGCTGGACGTTGGCTTCGGTGAAGCCGCGGTCGGTCAGGCGGGAACGGATGATGCTGATGGAGCCTTCAACCAGGTCGTCAAAATTGGCTTCGCTGCCCTGGGGCGCGGCGCCGGAGTATTCCACATACATACCGCCCCGCAGGTCCAGACCCAGGGACAGGGATTCGGGCCAGTTATCCGAATCGGCGGTGGGCAGCCAGGGAAGTAACTTGTACAGTCCCCTGGGGGGAATCGCAAGCCCCGTAAACCCGATCACGCCGAGCAGGATCGTGAGTACGAGCACGACACACAGCGCAGCGACAGCGCCTTTTTTACTGCCGGTACGCTTATTACCAGATTTCATGTCGATCGTATCCTCCTTCGAAACACAGATGAAGTAATTATAGCCTTCCGCCCTTTTTTCGTCAATACTCCATGCGGAAACGAAAGGCACAAAAAAACCGCGCGGAAACGGGCTCCGCGCGGGGAAAAACACAATCCGGTTTCTCAGTTGAGATACATGCCGGGGAAGATCATATTCACGCCGATCACCCGGGCGCCGAAGTCGTTCATCAGGCGCTGCTGGGGAATACTGCGGCTCATGGTGCGGGCGGTCACCCGGGTGACGCCTTCCGCCGCCATGATGGCCAGCGATCGGTGGAGCAGGGCTTTGCCCATGCCCTGGCCGCGGCTGGACGGCTCGATGTAGATGGCCGCGAGCTCCGCGTCCTGTCCCTGTCCGGCCAGGATCGCCTCGCCGATCAGTACGGCGTTGCGGTACAGCCCGAGCGTCAGGAACCGGGGCATGCGCATCATTGAGTTGAGGTAGTTCATATCGATGAAGGTGATATCGTTCATCTGGAGGCGGTAGATCAGGCTGTTCTGCTCGTCCCACGTGTGCAGCGGCGTCATCGCGACCGTGCAGCTCATGGGGATCCGCCCGTCCCCGTAGGGGATGGACAGCTCAACCACCTGGTCGGTCTCTTCACAGTCGAACCCGTTGTGCAGGTAGAAGTCCTTCAGCTGGGTGTCATCCGGCGCGATACTGGTGTACAGGCGGGCGCGGAGCTGCGGGTTCACGTTCTGCAGCACCCGGGCGCGGGCCACCAGCGCGCCGAACAGCAGGTACCGGGCGGAAGGATCCCCGGCAATGGAAAAATACATGTTCACAGGGCAGTCCGGATACAGCCCGGGCTGCTGCTGGTACAGGATAAAGCCATAGCCGGCCTGCGCGCCGAGATCATCTATGGCGTAGAACACGTCTTCCGGGTTCAGCCCGTTCACGGGCGCCTGGGGGTGCACAATCATCATGGCGGGGAAAGTCCTTTCCTGGCACGGTCGGTACCGGTTCAAAAAGCGGATTACATTATAGCGGCTTTCCGGACGGTTGTCAAAATACTTGCCACGCGCGGGAAATACGCATATAATAGATATATTCCACCGGTGCAGAAGGAGGCACTTTGCAATGGCGCAGAATCCGGTATTTACCATCACGATGCGTAACGGCCGCGTGATGAAAGGCGAGCTGTATCCCGAAACGGCGCCCCAGTCCGTGGGGAACTTCGTCGCGCTGGCGAACAGCGGCTTCTATGACGGTCTGATTTTCCACCGGGTTATCCCCGGCTTTATGATCCAGGGCGGCGATCCCAAGGGAATGGGCTTCGGCGGCCCCGGGTACTGCATCAAGGGTGAGTTCGCCGCCAACGGCGTGCCGAACCCCGTGAAGCACACCTACGGCGTGCTGAGCATGGCGCGGAGCATGGCGCCGGATTCCGCGGGCAGCCAGTTCTTCATCATGACCAGCGACAGTCCGCATCTCGACGGGCAGTACGCCGCCTTCGGCAAGGTGCTGGAGGGAATGGACGTGGCGGAGGATATCGTCAACACGCCGCGGGACCGGTCCGACAAGCCCCTGGAGCCCCAGGAAATGGCGTCGATCCGGGTGGACACCTTTGGCCAGGTGTATCCCTTTGACCAGATGTGACGAACCGAGAACCAGCGCGGAAGGGGGCAAGCCCTTTCCGCGTTTTTCAGTACAGGCAGGAGCGTGAAAACCATGGAGAAGCGGAAGTATACGGTGACGGTTGCGGGAAAGCCCTATACGCTGGTGTCGTCGGACGGCCCGGAGTATGTGCGCCGTATCGCGGAGTATGTGGACCGGCAGCTGCGGGAGACCGCGGCGGTCACGAACCTGCCCTCCGGGCAGACCGCCGTGCTGGCCTGCTTTAACCTGGCGGAAGAGCTGATGAAGGCCCAGGACGAAAACCGCACCCTGCGCCGGCAAATGGAAAAACAGCAGGAGAAATAAGCGTATGGAAAATCTGGCTCCCGCGGGAAGCCGGGCGGCGCTGGAAAGGGCGGCGGCCGCCGGGGCGGACGCGGTCTATCTGGGGTATGCCGCCTTCAGCGCCCGGGCGGGCGCCGGAAACTTCGACCGGGAAGCGCTGGCCGATGCGGTCCGCTATGCCCACGCACGCCATATCCGGGTGCACGTGACGCTGAACACCTTGGTCAAGGACGGGGAGCTCGCGGAGGTGGCGGAGGTGATCCGCCTGCTGCGCGAAGTGAAGGCGGACGCGGTGCTCGTACAGGACATGGGCATCCTGCGCATGATCCGGCGGATGTGCCCGGATCTCACCGTGCACGCGAGCACGCAGATGGCCATCCACAACCGGACGGGCGTGGAATGGTGCGCCCGGCAGGGAATCCGCCGCGCCGTGCTGGCGCGGGAGTGCTCCCTGGCGGAAATCCGGAAGTGCGCGGAAGCCGGCATTGAGATTGAGGTATTCGGCCACGGGGCGCAGTGCGTCGCCGTCAGCGGCCTGTGCCTGATGAGCGCCATGGCGGGGGAACGGAGCGGCAACCGGGGACGGTGCGCCCAGCCCTGCCGCGGCGAATATGTGTACCGCGGAAAGCGCGGCGCGTGGCTGAGCCCGCGCGATGTGTGTCTGCGGGATGACCTGGAGAAGCTGGAGGCCGCCGGGGCGGTCTCCCTGAAGATTGAAGGCCGGCTGAAGCGCCCGGAGTATGCCGCGGTGGTCGCCGGCTCCTACCGCCGGGGGCTGGACAGCCTTTCGGCGGGGAACTTCCGCCCCGCAGGTTCCGCGGAGCGGGAAGGCCTGCTGCAGATTTACAACCGCGGCGGGTTCATGCGCGGGTATGCCTTCGGCTGTGAGGACGCCGGGGTGATCGACCCATCCTCGCCCCGCCACAGCGGCGTGGAGATCGGCGTGGTGGAGCAGGCGGACAAGCGCTTTGCCCGCATCCGCCTTACAAAGGACCTGCATGACGGGGACCAGCTGGCCGTCCGCCGGGAAACCACCGGGCCGGACATGATCTATTCCGGGAAGGATACGCCAGCCGGCGGCACGGCGTCGCTGCGCCTGCGGGAGGATGTTTCCGCGCGGGCGGGGGACCGGGTGGTCCGCCTGACGGACGCGGTGCAGATGCGCGAGGCGGCCGGGATTCCGGAGCGCCGCGTTACCGTGGACCTGTTCCTGCGGGCCATGCCCGGGGAACCGCTGTCGCTCACGGCGACGGACGGGGAAGTGTTTGTGACCGTATCCGGGGAACCGGTGCAGGCGGCGCGAACCCGTGCGGCGGAAGCCGCGGAGCTGGAGCGCAGCCTCCGCAAAACCGGGGAAACGATGTTTGACCCCGGCCGGATTGAGATTGAAACGGAAGGCGCGTTTGTGCCGGTGTCGGAAATCAACCGCATCCGGCGCGAAGCGCTGGCGGCGCTGGAGGAGAAACGGGCGGAAGCGTTCGCACCGGACACCGGCGAAGCCGGCGATATTCCGGCGGTCAGCCTCCCGGCGCGGGAAATCCCGCCGATGATCACCGTGCGGACAGGCGCTCAGGCGGAAGCCGCCGCGGAACGCGGGTTCCGGGTGATCCGGTATCCGGAGGACTGGCGGAAGGAAGCGCTGGAAGCCCTGCTGGACGGAATGGCGCCCGGCGAATGGCTGCGCCTGCCGGATGTGTGCGAACAGGATACGCTGGAGATGATCCGCTCTATTGTGGAACAGTACCGCGGAAAGCTGGGCGGCGTCGTGCTGGGCACGGTGGGCCAGCTGGGGATGGACTGGCCGGTGCCGTACGGCGCAGGCAGCGGCATTCCGGTGATGAACCGCCAGGCGGCGGCGCTGCTGCTGGAGGAAGGTTGTGAATTTGTCACGGCCTCCCCGGAGCTTACGGGCAGGGAACTGGCGGTACTTTGCGCCGGGAATGTGCCCGTTGCGGTGAACGTATACGGCCGGACGCAGCTGATGCTGCTGCACCACTGTCCGGCGCGGACGTACCTGGGCCTGGACCGGGGGCACCGGGACTGCCGGATGTGCGATACCCGCAGCGCGGATGCGCTGGCCGGCACATCGCTGGAGGACCGCCTGGGCCACAGCTTCCCGCTGCTGCGTTTGCGGCTGCCGGAAGGCTGCCTGGTGCGGCTGATGAACATGCTGCCGGCGGAGAATACCGACCGGCGGGAAGTCCGCTTCCGCTGCGCGGAGCTGACGGATGAAACCCCGGAGGAAGCGGGGCGCGTGCTGGACGCTTTCGCGGAATACCGGAAAACAGGAATGAAATCCACCGCGGGCCACTGGACCCGGCCGGTGGAATAACGGAGAGGAAATATGATTGCTGAAAGAACCATGCGGGTGCTGGAGTTTACCCGGATCCGCGATATCCTGGC
>JAFRTK010000023.1 GCA_017427165.1 Clostridia bacterium | reverse complement strand
TTCCGCTGCTGCGAAAGCTGGCAAAGCCGGCGTAAACCGGCACGGAAAGACACAGAAAAGCGGGCATCCGTACGGATGCCCGCTTTTCTGTGTCTTTCCGTGCCGGTTTACGCCGGCTTTGCCAGCTTTCGCAGCAGCGGAATGGCCACCCCGCCCAGCGCGTTTCCGGCTGTCATCAGCAGCAGGTAGCCGGCCGCCTTCCAGCTCCACGCCGCGCCCATCGTAAAGTAATACATATTGGCAACGCAGTGCTCAAAGCCGCACAGGATAAACACAATCACCCCGAACAGGATCGCCAGGTACTTCCCCAGCTCATGCGGGATGGTTTTATATCCTTCCACCGCAATATAGATCATGATGTTGCAGAAAACCGCCAGGATCAGCGCGCTCAGCGGCGACTGGTCCAGCTTCGCCTGGGAAGCGGCGGCAGCCTTTTCCGCAAGGGCCGGTCCCATCCGGGTCAGTGATTCCAGCAGGGCGGTGCATACTGCGCCGACCAGGTTTCCGGTCCAGATCACCGGCAGCATCCGGGCATAGCCCGCGTCATTGTCCAGTACGTAACAGACCTTTCCGGTAAACAGGTTGAATCCGAACACACATACACAGAACAGCCCGACTGAGAACAGCAGGGCCCCCACCGTTTTGTCCGCCGAAAGCAGATAAACCGTGCCGCCGAGGGAAATGCTGATTCCGGCCAGCACGCCCAGGATAAACGTTTTTCCGGTCTTCACCATACCTGTCCGCTCCTCCGTTCTTATTCTCCCCCTGCATTATACCGGCTTTTCCCTTTTTCGCAAGTTTATTTCGTTCCCGTTTGCTTTTCCCAAACCGGAATGATATAATTACAGCATGCTTCAAGGGAAAGCAAATTTAATATCGGAGGTAACAAATATGAAGTGGGTATGTCCCGTATGCGGGTATGTTCATGAAGGACCCGAACCGCCTGAAAAGTGCCCGGTCTGTAAGGTCCCCGGTTCCAAATTCATCAAGCAGGAAGGCGAAATGACTTGGGCGTCCGAGCATGTGATCGGCGTCGCCAAGGATGTGCCGGAAGAGATCAAGGCCGGCCTGCGCGCCAACTTCGAAGGCGAATGCACGGAAGTCGGCATGTACCTGGCCATGGGCCGCGCCGCTGCCCGGGAAGGCTATCCGGAGATCGCCGAATACTGGAAGACCGCCGCGTTTGAGGAAGCCGAACACGCCGCGAAGTTCGCCGAGCTGCTGGGCGAAGTGGTCTCCCCCAGCACGAAGGAAAACCTGCGCGTCCGCGTGGAAGCCGAAAACGGCGCCACCCAGGGCAAGACCGACCTGGCCAAGAAGGCCAAGGAGCTCGGCCTGGATGCCATCCACGACACCGTGCATGAAATGGCCCGCGATGAAGCGCGTCACGGCAAGGCCTTCAAGGGCCTGCTGGATCGGTATTTCAAATAACTGGAGGACTTAAAAAATGCTGATTCACCTGCTGGTCTCCCTGTGCATCGGTGCCCTGTGCGGTTTCGCCGCCAACAAGATCATGAACGGCAGTTCCAAGGGGTTCCTGCGGAACGCGCTGCTGGGAATCGTCGGCGGCCTCGTCGGCGGATTCATCGGAAACCTGATCGGAATCGGCGATGGCTGGATTTCCAGCGTCATCCTGGCGATCGGCGGATCCTGCCTGGTCGTATGGCTTGTCCGGAAACTGGGCAAATAAGCACATCAGAGTACCTGTCACGGGAACCCTTCCGGCCGGAAGGGTTCCTTTTTTTTCGGTACTTTCCGGCGGATCTGCCCCCGGAGCAAAATAAAATCATCTATTTCTCCAAAATATATATGTACCTTTTTTCATTTTGCCTGTACAATCATTTTCAGAAAAACACCATCAAAACGAAGCAGACAGGAGGAAATATGAAAACCGACATGAGTAAAAGGATACCGCAGCTGATCCGGCTGGTTTTCTACGCGCTGGCGCCCCTCCTGCTCCTGGTGTTCCTGGCGCGGCCGGTCCGGAACGCTGTCCTGGCTTCGGATCCCGCGGCCTGGATGATCCTTCTGGCGGTGCTCGCCGCGGTCTGCCTGAACTGGGCCGTTTACGCGGTCATCCGCCGGAAGCGTCCTTCGTTCCTGGTATTCTCCGTCGGCATATTCTGGATCCTGGTCACCGCGGTCATCCAGTATACCGGCCTGCCGGGCGGCCATCCCCTGATGCCCACTCTGGCGATCGTCATCGCGGTGCTGGCGCTGGTCATCCTGCTCCTGCTGGAACGCTGGTTTACCTTCCGTCCATCCAAGCCCGCGCACGCCACCGCCGTCGTCATCCGGGTCTTCCTTGGAATCATTGTGACCGGTATGGTTTTCCAGGTCCTGGTGGATATTGAAAACGGCCTCATAACCGTTGATACATGGATCCTCATCGGAATCATCATCGCGCTGATCGTCGCGTTCTTCGCGCACCGCATCCGGGTTTCCGCCCGCCGTTCCGCGACGCGCCGCCGGGAATCCGCGCTGGTTTCCGGAAAAGTCGTGCAGATCATCGGGGAAACCCACCTGGACCTGGACGGCGATCCGGTCACCGAATACCTGGCCCGCGTGGAGTATACGATTGAGGATGTTCCGTATGAGGCGCATGCGGATATTGACCTGAAAACCATCCGGAAATACGGGAAGGACGCGTTCGTCGGCCGGGCTGTCCCCGTCTATTACAATCCGGCGGATCCGGCCGAAGCCTTTGTCAATAAGCTCGATAAGCGGATGCTTCCGAAACAGCGCTGGAAGATCCTCCGGCTCCTGAAGGAACGGTTCTTCCCGGCCCGTTCAGCTGCCTGATTAACAGATGAATTCAGCACCCGGATCCCGGAACGTTTACAGCGTTCCGGGATTTTTGGTATAATAACCTGAATTTGTTTTCCAACTGAAAAAACCCGGACGAAGGGAGAAAAGCGATGCCGTTTGAAATTGTCCGCAATGATATCACCCGGATGAAGGTGGATGCCATCGTCAATGCCGCCAATTCTTCCCTGCTGGGCGGCGGGGGAGTGGACGGCGCGATCCATGCGGCTGCCGGACCGGAGCTGCTGGAGGAATGCCGCACCCTGAACGGCTGCCGGACCGGGCAGGCCAAACTGACCAAAGGCTACCGCCTTCCCTGCCGGTTTGTCATCCATACCGTCGGCCCGGTCTGGCAGGGCGGCATCAACGGGGAGGCAGGCCTGCTGGCCTCCTGCTACCGTGAATCGCTCCGGCTCGCGGAGGATGCCGGCTGTGAATCCGTCGCCTTCCCGCTGATCTCCTCCGGGGTATACGGATACCCGAAGGACCAGGCGCTGGAGATCGCCACCGGTGCCATCCGGGATTTCCTGGCGGATCATGACATGCAGGTTTTCCTGGTCATCTACGACCGGAATTCATTCGCGATCAGCCGGAAGCTGTATGCGGATATCCGGGCGTTCATTGATGACGCGTATGTCGGTCCGGATTATGAGCGCAGGGAATATGAACGCAGGACATGGAATGCCCTGCAGACGGACGCCATGCCTTCTTACGGTGCCGCGGCGCCCGCGGAAAAGGCAGCAAAAGCAAAACAGCGGTGGTCCATCCTCGCTCCCCGGGAGAAAGCAAAGGAAAGCCGGCCGGAGCCGGTTCTCCGGCCCGAAGCGGAAATAAAGGAATGCCTTTCCGTACCGAAAGGCCTGGAAGAATATGTGAGGCAGATGGACGAGGGCTTCCGGGATATGCTGCTGCGGAAAATCGATGAGCGCGGAATCACCGATGCGGAATGCTACAAGAGGGCGAATATCGACCGGAAGCTGTTCAATAAGATCAAGAATGTGCCGGATTACCGGCCCGGTAAATCCACCGTACTCGCCTTTGCCGTCGCGCTGGAGCTTCCGCTGGAGGAAACCCGGGAAATGCTGATGAAAGCCGGCTTCTCCCTGTCGCACAGCAGCCAGTCCGACCTGATCGTCGAATTTTTCATCCGGCACGGAAACTACGATATATATCAGATAAACGAGGCGCTGTTCGAATTCGACCAGAAGCTGCTGGGTTCCCTCACCTGAGCCTTTTTCATTTGTCGCTTCCGGGGCGACCCCGGAACCTTCTCCTTCTGCTACACTCATGCTGCAGGGCAGCCCCTGCAGAAAGCGGAAGGAGGAATTTTCATGAAAAAGAATTTGACGGAAATGGTCTTCATCCTGGACCGGAGCGGCTCCATGGCCGGCCTGGAGAAAGATACCATCGGCGGTTTCAACAGCATGATCGAACGGCAGAAAGGCGAAGAGGGCGAAGCCCTGGTTTCAACGGTCCTCTTTGACAATGAAAGCACCGTCATCCATGACCGGGTCGATGTCCGGAAAGTGGAGCCGCTGACAGAGCGGCAGTACTTCGTCGGCGGATGCACCGCCCTGATCGACGCGATCGGCGGGGCGATCCACCACATCGGCAATGTGCATAAGTATGCCCGGGAAGAGGATGTGCCCGAACACACCGTCTTCATTATCACCACGGACGGAATGGAGAATGCCTCCCATCGGTATTCCAGCGATGAGGTCAAGGCAATGGTGAAGCGGCAGAAGGAAAAGTACGGCTGGGAATTCCTGTTCCTCGGCGCCAATATCGATGCGGTGGAAACCGCCGCGCGCATCGGCATCGGGCAGGACCGGGCCGTCAATTTCCACAATGATGAAATCGGCGTCCAGCTGAATTACAGGGCGGTCGGCGAGGCGGTCTGCAGTGTCCGCCGCAGCGCGCCAATCAGCGCGGACTGGAAAAGCCCGATTGAGAAGGACTACAAAAGCCGGAAACCCCGCAGGTAATCCGGAAGCGCAGGCGTTCCCGCCTGCGCCCTTTCTTTTTGGGATCATGATGAAAAAATGCCGTTGCGCGCCCTGTGTCCGTATGCTATAATGCCCATGAAATAAGGTTTTGGGACGGCGCGGGCGTTCAAGGGGACGCCGGGATGGAAACGCGCTACGGAGGGAATATGGATATTTCAAGTGTTGTGTTGCTCCTGGGCGGGGTGGCGATGTTCCTCTTCGGAATGTCGCTGATGGGTGACGGTCTGAAAAAGGTTGCGGGCAATAAGCTCGAGCTGATTCTGTACCGGCTTTCCAATACACCGCTCAAGGGCATTTTGCTTGGTACGGGCGTTACCGCGGTGATTCAGTCGTCTTCCGCAACCAGCGTCATGGTGGTCGGTTTTGTCAACTCCTCCATGATGCGCCTGCGGCAGGCGATTTCCATTATCATGGGCGCGATCATCGGCACCAGCGTTACCGGCTGGGTCATCTGCCTTTCCTCAGTCGGCGGGGACGGCGCCTCTGCGGCGCTGAAGCTGCTCTCCACGGAAAGCCTGAGCGCGATGATCGCCGTGGCCGGTATCCTGATCCGCATGATTTCCAAAAAGAAATCCATGCAGCATATCGCGGATATCCTGATGGGCTTTGCCGTGCTGATGTTCGGTATGCAGACCATGAGCCGGTCGGTATCCGGCCTGCGGACCGATCCCGGGTTCACCGCGTTCCTCACCAGCTTCAGCAATCCCCTCCTGGGAATCCTGGCCGGCTTTGTGTTCACCGCGATCCTGCAGAGCGCTTCCGCCTCAGTCGGTATCCTGCAGGCGCTGTCCGCCACCGGGCTGATCTCATTTGACCAGGCACTTCCCATCATCATGGGTATTGCGGTCGGTGCCTCCATCCCGGTGCTGATCTCCGGCGCGGGTTCTTCCCGGGACGGCCGGCGCGCGGCATTCTCCTACCTGGTCATTGAAGTCATCCGCACGGCGCTGTTCGCCGCGGCGTTCTATATCCTCAACGCGTTCCTGCGCTTCTCCTTCATGGACATGACCATGAACATGTTCTCCATTGCGCTGCTGAACACCCTGTTCCGGGTTTCCACCGTGATCGTGCTGGCGCCGTTCATTCCGCTGTTTGAAAAGCTGATGATCCGCCTGATCCCGGATGATCCGTCGGAATCCGCCCAGACAGAGGATATGAAACGCCTGGAGGAACGTTTCCTGGCTTATCCCACCCTGGCCGTCGAGCAGACCCGGCTGACCATCAACAAGATGGCCGAGCTGACCCGGCAGTCCATGCGGGATGCCATCGCGCTGCTGTCCGACTTCTCCGCGAAGAAGCTGGAGGAGGTTCGTGAGCTGGAAGGAATCGTGGACCGGTACGAGGACAAAATCGGCAGCTACCTGATGCGCCTGACCGGACAGGAAATGACCGAGACGCAGAACCGGTCCGTCAGCCAGTACCTGCGCGCCATCACCGACCTGGAGCGGATCAGCGACCATGCCCTGAACGTTGCGGAGCGGGCGGAAGAGATCTATGAGAAAAAGATTTCCTTCTCCGACAAGGGCGAAAAGGAAATGGCCAACCTGACCGAAGCCATCACGCAGATCCTGGACCTGACCATTGACAGCTTCCTGGCGGATGACACGGAAGCCGCCTACCAGGTGGAACCGCTCGAGCAGGTCATTGACCGGATCTGCCGCCGGATGCGGGAGCGCCACACCATGCGCCTGCAGAAGGGCAAGTGCACCATCGTAAACGGCTATGTCTTCAACGACCTGGTTTCTGATTTCGAGCGGGTGTCCGACCACTGCTCCAACATCGCCATCGTGCTGGTGGAACTGGTGGACAACGCGCTGGATGTCCACGAGATGTCCGAAGTCATGCACCAGGACCATCCGCACCATTTCGAGGAGTACTTCAACACCTTCGCCGCGAAGTACATCAAAAAGAAGGACCAGGACCTTCTGCAGGACGATGCGGAATGAGCGGCATTATCCTGTTACGATAATTGATTGATTATATTATCTGTTTCAGATAATTTTTCATTGACATTCCCCGTTTTCCGGCTTATACTCAGGCCGGAAAACGTTTTTTTTGATTGTGTTTTGCCGAAGGGAGGCATTTTGATGGCCGGCCGTTTTTCTTCTCCGGAATATGACGCGGAATCTGCCCGCGCCCGCAATCTGGTGGGGGCCCGCCTGGCGGAGCTCCGCCGCAGCCGTGGAATGACGCAGGGGCAGCTGGCCGCCGCGCTGGCCCCGTTCGGTGTCCGGGTGCAGACCGCCGCGGTCAGCAAATGGGAAAAGGGGGATTCGGTTCCCAGCGCCTACCAGCTGTTTGCGCTGTGCCACGCGCTGGATTTCTCCGCCTGGGCGGATGCTTTCGGCGATGTTTCCTTCCTTCCGGATCCTGCGCTGAATCCGGAAGGGCAGGCCCTGCTGGCCGAATTCCGCAGCTGGCTGGAAAGCCGCCGCCGGTACCGGGCGCTTCCCGCGCGCCCTGCCCCGCTGGTGGAAATGAACGTCAGCCTGATTCCCGCCTCCGCCGGCTTCGGCGAAGCGCTGGACAACAACGAGTTCGAGCGGATGTCCTTCCCCTCCGCCTCTGTGCCGGAAGGGGCGGACTTCGCCGTCCGCGTGCACGGGGACAGCATGGAGCCGGTGCTGTCGGACGGCCAGTATGCCTGGATCCGGAAATGTACCGGCCTGCATCCCGGGGAAGTCGGCCTGTTCATCCTGGACGGGGAAGGATATATCAAGGTCTACAGCGAGCAGGAGCCCGCGGCCGCCGACCGGGATTCCTTTACGGACAGCAGCGGCATACTCCATCCCCAGCCGGTCCTGGTTTCCTGCAATGAAAGCTATGCCCCGAAGCCCATTCCCGCCGAATCCGAATTCCGGATTGTCGGCCGGGTGCTGAATGGCTGATCCGGCCGGAAACGGGAGAACGCGTATGCCGGAGCGGTCCTGTATCTGCATTGACCTGAAATCATTTTATGCCTCGGTGGAGTGTGTCGCCCGGGGACTGGATCCCCTGAAGACATGCCTCCTGGTTGCCGATGCCTCCCGCTCGGACAAAACCATCTGCCTCGCAGTTTCCCCTGCCCTGAAGGCGCTCGGCGTATCCAGCCGGCCGCGCCTGTTCGAGGCAAAGCAGGCCATCCGCCTGTATGAGGCCGCCGCCCATACCCATGTGGACTATATCACCGCCACGCCGCGGATGGCGGAATATATCCGGGTGTCCTCCGCGATCTACGCCGTCTACCGGAAGTACGTCGCCGAAGAGGATATCCATGTCTATTCCATCGATGAATGCTTCCTGGATGTGACGCCCTACCTGCACCTGTACCGCGATGCGGCGCTGGCTGAAAATGTTTCCCCGGCCCGTTTCCTGGCCATGGCCATGGTCCGGGATGTGCTGAAATCCACCGGAATCACCGCAACGGTCGGGATCGGCTCCAACCTGTACCTGGCCAAGATTGCCATGGATATCGTAGCCAAAAAATCCATTCCGGACCCGGACGGCGTCCGCATCGCCGAGCTGGATGAGGAGGATTACCGGATGCTGCTCTGGTCCCACCGCCCGCTGACGGATTTCTGGCAGGTCGGTCCGGGTACAGTCCGCCGGCTGATGACCCACGGAATGCGCACCATGGGGGATGTTGCCGCGGTTTCCCAGTCCAACGAAGAACTGCTGTACCGGCTGTTCGGGATCAATGCGGAACTGCTGATTGATCACGCGTGGGGGATCGAGCCGACGCTGATGCGGGATATCAAATCCTACCGGTCCGCCTCCCACAGCCTGTCCGCCGGTCAGGTGCTGCCCCGTCCCTACCGCCATGACGAAGCGATGGTGGTCTTCGGGGAAATGGCGGACGGGCTCGCCGCGGACCTGGTGGACAAACGCCTGCAGACAGCGGCGGTGACCTGGTGGGTCAGCTTTGATCCGGCCAGCCTGGAAGCCTGTCCGGACTATACCGGTCCCGTCTGCGTGGATTTCTACGGGCGCCTGCATCCGGCCCATACCGGCGGAACCATCCGTTTCCCGGTCCCGACCAGCAGCGTCCGGGAAATCCGGGATGCGGCCGTGGATTCCTTCCGCCGCCTTGTCCATCCCATGCTGCTGGTCCGCCGGATCGGGATTTGCGCCGATGAGGTCCGGAGCGAGGCTTCCACCGCCCAGCTGGACCTGTTCACCGACTATGCCGCCCGGGAACGCGAGCTGCACCTGCAGCACGCCATGCTGTCCCTGCGGAAAAAATACGGCCGGAATGTCCTTTTCAAGGGAATGAACCTGCTCGAGGGGGCGACGGCCATGGAACGGAACCGGCAGATCGGCGGCCACCGGGCATAGAAAGGAGCGCCTGTCGCCATGTCTGAAACGCTTCCCAACTGGGACCTCCGGCGGATTCCCGCCGCCGGCCCGTATGTCCGGGTGCTGGCCCGGGGCTGTCCGGCTCTCACCGGCAGCTGTTTCCCGCTTCTCCACCCGCAGATGGAGCGCGGCCGCCGCGCCAGGATTTTCGCGCCGTTTGACGCGCTGGAGGGGTTCTCGGACCGCATCCGCACCCGGGACAGCGAACTGGTCCGGACCATGGAAAAAAACGACCGCTGACCGCGTGCTGAAATTGCGGAAGATATGCTTGACGAACCGGATTTCCTTGTTTATGATGGATACAAATGAGGACGGGTGATGCCTGTCCGGATAAAGGAGGTTGTTCCCATGAAGTATGAATGTCCCTGCGGTTATGTGTATGATCCTGAAGTCGGCGATCCGGAAGGCGGCATCGCTCCCGGCACAGCTTTCGAGGATATCCCGGAAGACTGGGTCTGCCCCGTCTGCGGCCTGGGCAAGGACGCGTTTACCCCTGCCTGATTCTGATCCGAGAAAAGAGGAACCTGTATGAACATCGTATGCCTGGATCTGGAGGGGGTACTGGTCCCCGAGATCTGGATCGCATTTTCTGAAGCCAGTGGAATCCCCGAGCTGCGCCGCACCACCCGGGACGAGCCGGACTATGACAAGCTGATGCGCTGGCGCCTTGGTATCCTGCGGGAGCATGGGCTGGGGCTGAAGGATATCCAGCGCACCATCGCGACGATTGATCCCATACCCGGCGCGAAGGATTTCCTGGATACCCTGCGTTCCGAAACCCAGGCGATCATCCTGTCTGACACCTTCACCCAGTTTGCCGCCCCGCTGATGGAAAAGCTCGGCCGGCCGACCATTTTCTGCAATGAACTGGAAGTCGGGGAAGACGGCATGATCACCGGCTACCGCATCCGAACCGCGCAGAGCAAGCTTTCCACCGTGAAGGCGCTGCAGAGCATCGGCTTCGATACCATCGCGGCCGGCGACAGCTACAACGATCTGGGCATGATCCAGGCCAGCAAGGCCGGATTCCTTTTCCGCTCCACCGAGCAGATCAAAAAGGACCATCCGGAGCTTCCGGCCTGCGAAACCTACGCGGACCTGCTCACGCTGATCCGCGGCGCGCTGTAAACTTCCATACAGGATACATCCTTCCCCGGGTGGCTGCGCTGCCCGGGGATTTGATGTTTTTTCCGCGGCAAGCTTGTTTTTTCTGCAGCGGGATGGTATGATGTCGTCGTCCAAAACGACGAACGGAGGTTCTGATCATGAACGAAACGTATGTCACCGGCGAAACGCTGGTTGGTGAAGTGGTCTCCCGGTATCCCGAAGCCATCGAAATCCTGCTGTCCATCGGCATGCACTGCCTGGGCTGCCCCGCCTCCCGGAACGAGTCGCTGGCGGATGCCTGCGCGGTTCACGGTTTCGAAGCGGACGAAGTAATCAAAGCGATCAATGAAAAGATCGCGGCCAATCAGTAAAAAGCAGCAGCAAATGAGCGCGGTTCTGATGAACCGCGCTCATTTATTGTTTCCGGTTCCGGCCGGAACCTGTCAGTTGATGCTGATATCCTCCTGCCCGAACAGCCCGTTGTCCACATACAGCCGGAATGTATACCGACCGGCAGGAATCGTTTCCTTGATGGACATCAGCTGCGTCCAGACATACTTCATGTCATAGGTTTCCCAGCCGGGAGCAGACATCCATCCGGGGATATCACAATCCTCCACATGGAACAGGAGCGGCTCCCCGTTTGGCAGGAACATTGCCATTCGGGCCGTGCACACAAGGTTCGAATTCCGTTTGCCTATGTTCATCTTGATTGTGGCACCAAAGAGTGTGCTGAGGTATTCCCGTTCAATTTCGTTGGCTTTGAAGCTGTTGACCGTGGAAGAACGCTTATTGCGCATCATCCGGAGGGAAAGAACCATGTAGGATCCGGAGATTCCCGTGAAAGTCTCGCGTTTGGGATGATAGTCATACCAGAGCGTATGGTTGTCCGAATCCTTCAGGATAATCCAGTACCGCTCACCCGGCACCAGATCGTATTTCAGCGTCGTACTGCTGCCGTAGATACCCTCAGCGGCTGTCCAGAGGATAATGTCCGTGCCGATATTGTGATTGTCATTCCCGTACCACTCATACTGCAGCGTATATGGTGAGGTACCGCCGGACCAGGAGAAGGTGACGGAACCGTCCGAATTGGCTACAGCTTTGTCGATGCTCAGTCCGCCGGCGGAAGAGGAAGCGGACGTTCCGCCGCTTTCCGGGCGTTTGGTACCGCAGTTGCTGCAGAAATTGGATTCATTCCTCTGGCCGCACTCCGGGCAGTACCACGCATCCGCAAGTGCCGTGGCAAATGTCAGAATCAATGCGAAGATCAGGATAATTGCCGCTGTCTTTTTCACTGTTGCCCCTCCTGTCCCATATGGAATTGTTGTCTGTCTTGCTGTTATACTATCATGGACACCGGTACAGGTCAACAGGCTTCTGCTTTTCCGCCTCAGACAAACCATGCCTTCGGCAGGTACGCCCGCTGGTTTTCCAGCATATCGTTGAACAGGCTCAGCCCGTCACGTGGAGTGACGCAGCCCATCATGGGATCATTCATAAACGTGGTGAATCCCAGCTTCCGGTCACAGTGCAGCGCCGCCTTCAGCGTGTTCTCCTGGTTGTAAACATGCCGGGCAATCAGCGGAAGGATCGGGGCCGGAACAGGTCCGGCGCAGACCGGTTCAATCCGGTTCAGGCCGAAGAGGGCATTGGTTTCCACCACGGCGCCCATCGGCAGGTTGGGAATCTGTCCCCGATTGGGCACATTGACGTTGGATACCAGGTCTCCCAGTCCCAGCAGGGCTTTCAGCAGCAGGTGGCCTTCCTCGCCGGAACCGGTCAGTTCAATTTCCGCCTCCCCGCTGATCAGGTCATCGGATTTCTTCAGCCGGTTCCGGAGATCCTGGACCCGCCAGTCCACCGGCGTCAGGCTGAACATCCATTCCCGTACGGTTTCCGGATCCCGGGTATACCAGGGCGCCGTAAACTCGGCCAGGTGGCGGTCTCCCGCCGCGGCAATTGCGCCGTATTTCCGGAACAGGTCCAGCTTCACCCGCTGGGCGCACCGGAAATGATTGTTCATCCAGTTTGTGTCCCCGCCCTCGTCATAGCCGGTTTCCGCATACTTCTCCGCAAACCGGGCATACATCGGCATCAGGTCGGTTCCGCGCCAGGAAGCGCGTGTCAGCCACGTAAAGTGATTGATTCCGGTAACGGTCGTATACAGCTCCTGCCGGGTAACGTCCGGAATCCCCTCTTCGGTTTTCAGCATGGAGCACAGCAGCTTCTGGGTGCCGAATACCTCATGGCAGCATCCGAAAGCCTTGACCTCCGGGAACACCTCATACAGCGTCCGCACGCAGAGTGACATCGGATTGGTGTAATTGATCACCCATGCCTCCGGCGCGAAATCCCGGATTGCCTCCGCAATCTCCACATACATCGGGATGGTCCGCATCGCCCGCATAAAGCCGCCGGGGCCGACCGTATCGCCCACCGGCTGGTATACGCCGACCCGTTCCGGCAGGTGCACGTCCGACCGCATTTCCTCAAAGGTTGCGGGCAGGATCGAGATCACCACAAAATCCACGCCGGTCAGCGCTTCCCGCAGGGAATCGCTGACTTCGTATTCCCAGCGGGAAACCGCTTTCGGATGGGCGCTGATTTTTCCGCCGATAATCCGGTTTCTCTCCGCTGCGCTGCGGTCAATATCATACAGGCGGATCGTACCGCACATATCTCCGTCCATGGCCAGGTCTTTCATGAATCCCCATGCCCATCCGCGGGAACCGCCGCCGATATAGGCAATCTTCAGGTTCTTTGCCTTTTCCGCTCCGGTCTTCTGCATATGAAATTTCTCCTTCGGTTTGATGATGCCTATTCTATCACTTCCTTTTCCGGCAGGCAAGCCGGAATCGTCATTCCGTGGAAGTGATTGTGCTCCCGCAGTGAATCGCTTATAATGAAACCGGTCATTCCGGATCTGTGGAGGAAGCAGCCATGAAAAAAGCGGGAAAGGTATCTGCATATCTGTTGGGATTCCTGGTACTGGCTGTCGTGCTGGCTGCGTTCCAGCCGCTGTCGGATCCGGCAGGTCTCACCAATCCGCCGGATGAATACTTCCGGTATCAGGTGCCGCAGTATATCTGCGCACACGGGGCCATCCCGACCGGCCTGGAGCCGGAACTCCGGATCCCTTCATACGGCTTTTCCTACGCGCTTTACAACGCGTTTCCCTATATCGTGATGGGGCTGGCCATGCAGGTCACTTCCCTGTTCACATCCGATCCCGCGGCGCTGCTGTTCACCGCCCGCATGGTCAACGTCCTTTCCGGTCTTCTGATGGCGTATGTGGTATGGCTGACTGCGCTCCGCCTGTTCTCCCGGGAGCGGAACCGCTGGGTATTCTGCCTCGCGGTCACTTACCAGCCCATGAATATTTTCGTCCACAGCTATGTCAATACGGACTCCTTCTGCATGCTGTCCGTCGCGCTGATCATATACGGAATGGCGGTCCTCATGCAGGATGGCCCAGGGCTCCGCAGCAGCCTGGTTCTCGCCGCCGGGGTAAGCCTTTGTGCCCTGTCCTATTACAGTGCTTACGGGGCCATTCTTGCCGCAGCGGTTTTCTACCTTGCCTGCCTGTTCCGGCCGGACAGTTCCCAACCCGGCCGGGTTCGGTTCGATTGGGCGGGTTTCCGTAAATACGGCCTGCTGACGGTGCTGCTGGTCCTGCTGGGCACAGCCTGGTGGTTCATCCGCTCCGCAATCGTCCTGGACGGGGATTTCCTCGGCCTTCGCACGCGCGGTGAACTCACCGTCGCTTACGGAATACCGGAAGTCCAGGCCGCCAACACGTATGCCGGCCGCGGCATCAGCTTTGGCGGGATGCTGGGTGAAATGCTCCGCAGCCGCCTCCCGGCCAAGCTGGCGGGAACGCTGATTGCCGCATACGGTTCACTGGTGATCCGGCCGCCGGTGTGGTTCTACGCCGTCTCCATGCTGATCCTGCTGACGGGCATCGCCGGCTGCCTCATCGGCTTTTTCCGGCGTGATCGCTGTGAGATCAGCGCTTCTTCCCCGTTCCATGCCCGGATGTTCAGGATCTGCATGGCGGTATGCATCCTGATGCCGCTGGTGCTGTACCTGCTCTACTGCTACCGGACAGATTACCAGGAACAGGGGCGGTACCTCCTCCCGGCGCTGATCCCCGCCATGATCTGGATCAGCAGGGGAATCTGCCGGTTCCCGCGGATTGTTCCGGCTGCCTGTATGGTGCTGCTGGTTTTCCTGGCTGCCTGGCAGGTGTTCGCGGTGGCTCTTCCTTTCTGGCTTTGAATAATTGAGAAAAATCGAGTTATTATTCGATATCCGGAGAAAATTCCTGATTTTCTCCGGTTTTTTCTTGTATTTGACTTACTTTGACTTTTACTTACTTTGACTTTCTTTGACTTTTGGTTATACTATAATCAGCGTTCGGGAAAGAACGGGGCGGCCAGTGACCGCATGACAGTTTCCCCTGCAGCCGGAAGGCTCCGGGGAGGCAATGAATGGAGGGTTCATTATGAGTATTCTGCCTGCTGTTTTCGGTGAAAATATGATGGATGTGTTCAATGACTTCGACCGTGATTTCTTCCGCGGCTTTGGCCGTCCGGAGCATATGCTCTACGGCAAAAACGCCCAGCGGATGATGAAGACGGATGTGAAGGAAACGGACACCGGCTATGAGCTGGATATTGACCTGCCCGGGTTTAAGAAGGAGGAAATCCATCTGGACCTGGAGAACGGCTACCTGACCATCTCCACGGAAAAGGCCCTGGAGAACAAGGAGGAGAAGAAAGGCCGGGTCATCCGCCAGGAGCGGTATTCCGGCACCATGTCCCGCAGCTTCTATGTGGGTGAGCATGTAACGGAAGAGGACGTCAAGGCGAAGTACGAAAACGGTGTGCTGAGCCTGAGCTTCCCGAAGAAGGAAGCCCCGAAGGTTCCTGAAAAGAAAACCATCCTGATTGAAGGATAATCTCCCGG
>JAFRTK010000133.1 GCA_017427165.1 Clostridia bacterium | reverse complement strand
TCGGTGGTGTATTCCGTTTCGCCGGACTTCAGGGGTGTGGAATCAACAATCTCCGGCATGCCAAACGGGAAGAGGTTTTTCAGGGTTTCCAGCGGATCGGCGGTCTGCTCCTTCCAGGCCGGGGTACACAGGTCCAGCAGGTCCTGCCAGTTTTCCGCGCGCCACAGCTGGATACATTTCAGCAGCCGGGTATTCGCGTAGGGGATGATCCGGGCTTCGGCGGCTTCTTCCGGCTCCGCGGCAGGGGCTTCCGCCGCTTCCGCGCGTTCCCCGGTACTGACCCAGATCTGCCCGGTCGGAATCTCAATATTCCAATCGCCGGAAATGAAAGTCGTGGAGAGAGCCGTTTCCAAGATCAGCGACGCGTCGTCCCGGATCTCTCCGTTCAGCTTCAGCTGCACTTCCCGCATGGATCCGGGGAACCGGCCGTCTTTGCTCCAGGAAATAAGGGTAGGCCGGTCAGGCTGGATGAAATCTTCCTCCTGGATGATGCCGGAAGCGGATTTGATGTCCGGGAAACAAGGACTGACGCCCTCCGGATCATGCAGCTGCAGGTGCAGGATTCCGTTTTCATCCAGGCAGATGCCGGACAGGATCATATGTTCGTTCAGGGGTATTTCCAGGGATCCGGCAGGATCCAGGACTTTGACACCCAGTTTCCGGATCTGTTCATCGGTAAACTGCGTGTCTCCCGGGATGCGCAGCAGATAGCCTGTTGCATACTCCGGCGGATTTTTCAGCGCCCGGGGCTGGCTGCCGTATTCCCGCAGCAGCGGGATCAGGTCGATTTCATACTCATGAAAGATGCTCAGGTCCGTTATGGAAAGGGGAACCGTCTGATCAAAATCTGCGGGATCTACCGGCTGATCGAACCGGATGGATGTTGCAAGGATGGCCTTGTTTGCTGCCGGGTCCACATATCGGTACGGCAGGCTTGCGGTCGATGAATGTCCTGTCTTTGGTGGCCAGAGTGCCAGGAACGGCAGGTTCAGGCTGGGATCATCTGTCAGCCGGCCGCCTTCCAGGTCTTCCAGGGAGTATACAATCAGGGCGCCATCTTTCGACAATGCGGCGGAGATGATCTCCAGTTTTATGCCGGAAGATTCGCAGGATAAGCCAATCGGTACCAGGGACGCCGCCAGGACCGGATCCGCTTTCTCAATTGCTTTCCTGAACCGCTCCTCTTCCGGGATCTCCTTTTCCACGGTTTCCGGAAGGAGCCGCGGAGCCAGGACAGTATAATCCTTCAGGGAATCCGGATTGATATACCAGAGGCCGCCGTTTTCCTTCTTTACGTTCAGGCTGATCATGTATTGTGTTTCGGGCTTCTCTATGTCACTGGCGGTAACGTACATGATATACCCGGCGTCCTCAGTTTCCTTGATGCCGGTGATTGCGTCAAATTCGAGCGTATCGGGGGTCATGAATCCGGTCAGGTCTGCCAGCGCGGCGGCCGGGTCCGGCTGCCGGTCCCGCCATTCCTGGGAGCACATTTCCAGCAGGTCCGCCCACTTGTGATCCCGCCACCGGCTGAAAAACCAGACCGCCTGGACATTTGCCCCGGGTTCGGGCTCCACGGTCGGCACGACCGCGCCCCACTGATCCCAGGTGACGCTGTTTCCTTCGATCACGACGGTATCGGTTCCGCCTTCACCTTCCGGCTGGGCCAGCGGGACAAAGTCCGTGGGCAGCGGCTTTTCGGCCACCAGGGTGGCATCTGTTTTGAGGGGATCCGGATAGGGCTGCGAGCCCTGCAGTCCGGAAAACACCCCGATGCCGGCGCACAGCAGCAGGGTCAGCGCCGCCGGGAGGGCAATCGCGCGGAAAGCAATCCGCCCGGTGCCCGCGGGGGCTTCCGATATCTTTTTGCTGATTTTCGCCCGCTGGGAGGGCAGGGTATCAATTCCGGACAGGCACTGCTCAAATGTTTCACGGAGCTTCCGGTCCCGCTTTTCATCATTCATCATTCGGGTCATCTCCTTCCAGTACATCCCGCAGCCGGGCGTACGCCTGGCGCATCCGCTTGGACACCGCCATCGGCGTCAGCCCAAGCACCCCGGCAATCTCTTCGTTGTTCATGCCCTGCTGGTATTTCAGCAGGATCACCTCCCGGTTCTTCACCGGCAGTTTCATGACCGCGTTCATCAGGTCCATATGGGCCTCATCCGGCGGCGGAACAGCGTCCGGAATCTGGTCCGCGCACAGTTCCGAGCCGCGGCGCCGGAACCAGGCGGACCGGCGGAAGTCTTTGCAGGTATTGACCACGATATGGGTCAGCCATGTTTTTTCAGAAGATTCCCCGCGATAGGTATGGTAGCGGGTATAAGCCTTGAGGAAGCTCTCCTGCAGCGCCTCCTGCGCCAGGTGGATATCCCGCAGGTACACATAGCAGAGCTTCAGCATTTCCTTTTCATACTGGATGACCATCCGGTTGACCGCTTCCGTGCGGTCGGATTCCCCGGTCATGGTGATGGACGTCTCCATTCCTGTTGCCTCCAATTCCGGTTCACCTCCTTCACTTGGATAGACGAAGCAGAAGGAAGAAAAGTAAACCGGCCGGGATTTTTGTTTCCCGTCGTCTCAAAACAGCGAAAATGGGAGGCAGGGAACTCCTCCGGGGCCGAAGCCCGTTCCCTGCCTCCCGGCTCTCCACGGGAGAAGCGGTTTATTCTCCGGCGGGTACGCTTTCTCCCACCCAGATATCCTGTACCGGA
>JAFRTK010000022.1 GCA_017427165.1 Clostridia bacterium | reverse complement strand
TAGTAACCGCTTCCGCGGTTTGCGCAGGTGAACGTGGACCAGGACTGCATGCTCGCATTCGGCAGGCCGTTCGATTTATAGGTAGTTACCAGGAACAGCGGCGACGGCACACTCATCACGAATTCCTTCCAGCAGAAGCCCCAGTTCCTGGAGATATCGGCATAAGTTCCTTTCAGGTTTTCCGGCATTTCCCGGTATGCGTATTTCATCTGAAAACTCCCCTTCCTCACAGATCGGTGCCGATCAGCGTTGCCCGGCAGGGCGCGCCTTCCGCGCCGCCCAGGTTCAGCGGCGCCGCGTGCAGGAGATACACTCCTTCCGGCACATGTGCCAGGCGGATGCCCTCCAGCAGGACGACCTTTGCCCCCAGCATGATCAGGTGCACTTCCATCGGCGCATCCTCCGGGCCGACCGTCTGGGATTCATTTCCGAACAGTTTGATCCTCCGGCCCGCAAAAACCCGGGCTGCTTCTGCTGTAACGGTGGCTTTCCCCTTGACCAGGATCCTTTCCGCGGCCCGGGGATCACACGCCGCAGCCGTTTCCAGGATCCGCTCCGCGTCCTCCGCCCGGACCGGGCCTTCATGTTCCGCCACATAGGCATACCCGATGAACTTGTCCAGATCCACCCGGTCAACGCTTTCCGTTCCGTCGATAAAATGCAGCGGCGCATCCACATGGGTGCCGTTGTGCGCGCACATGCTGAAAGCGCTCAGGTTGCACATGGCGCCTTCGCTGATTTTCAGCTTAATCTCCCTTTCCGGGTGCGGATCCCCGGGGTACACCGCGCAGCCGAAAACCTCCTGGGAAATATCATAGATCTTCATGCATTTTCCCTCCTGCCGGATCGGCCTGGTTTTACCTGCTTCATCTTACCATGAGCGCCGCGCGGAAGAAAGGGGAACAGAAGTTTTTTTTCACCGGGTCCGCCCGTCTGCTTGACAAGCCCCGCATTTATGATATATTGAGTACAGTTTGTGTGTGATGTACGTTTTGAGCGACGCCGCAGATAGTGCCCGGAGGGGTATTATTTGGGGCGTTTTCGTTTATGGCACACCGGAAGGAGGAAGAACAATGGATTACAGCACCCGGATTTCCGAAAGAATGTGGAATCTTCCGGACAAGGGAGAACTGGAATCGAAGCGGGAGCAGACCTTTATTGACGACATCGTGCAGAAAAACCATATCGAGCGGGAGCTCCTGGAACACCTGGACGGGGTTCACACGGTATTTGACGGCGGCGCCGGATGCGGCCGCTTCTCCATCCTGCTGGCCCGCCAGGGACTGCAGGTCACCCATTTCGACATTTCCCGGCCCATGATTAACAAAGCCCAGGAACTGGCCGAAGCCGCCGGTGTCCTGGACCGGATCACCTTTGTGCAGGGCGCCCTGGAAGACCTGTCCGCATACGCGGACCGGAGTTTTGACCTGGTCATTTCGTTCGACGCGCCGGTTTCCTATACATATCCGCAGCAGGAGAAAACCATCCGGGAGCTGGTTCGGATCGCGAAAAAGCGCATCATGCTCAGCGTTTCCAGCCGCCTGGGAGCGCTCCCCTACCTGGCCAATCCCATCCAGAAAAACCAGTTCATCCTGGACCGGAACAGTCCGGACGGGTGGGTTCAGTGGTGCCTGGACAGCCGGGAGCAGATGATCCGGGATTTTGCCTTCCGGAAGGAGCCCCTGATGGAAACGCTGAAAACCGGACTCATGGGGGATATGGAGGAAGCCCGGGCTGCCTATGACCGGGGAGAGGCGCCCTGGAGCATTACCTATCACTTCATGCCGGACGAGCTGGAGCGGATCCTGGCCGCCAACGGAGTCCGGGACATCTCCCTGGCCGGTCCCGGGGCGTTTGCCCGGACCATCCCCAACGAGATCCTGGTGAAAATCATGAACGACCCGGCGCAGAAAAAGGATTTCCTGGACTTCTGCTACCGGTATGATCGAAATCCGTACGTCTGCGGAATGGGCAAGGATAACCTCTTTGCCCGGGGAGAAATCGCATAAGCAACCCCAAAGGACGGTCCCCGCATATCCGGGGGCCGTCCTTTTTCCGCTTCCCTGAGTTTTTACATTTTCACCCGGTCATATACCGCCTGGAGGTCTTCCTTCGCGCCGGTAAATTCCGGCCAGGCGTCAATCCCGTCCCCGTGTTTCCGGGGAATGATATGGATATGGAAATGCGGAACCGACTGCCCGGCGCTTTCATCGCTGGCATTGAGCAGGTTAACCCCCTCATACCCGCAGTCGGATACCAGGTGCTGCGAAACCTTCTGCACCGTCCGGAAAACAGCGGACAGGGTTTCGGAATCACAGTCCAGGATGTTTTTGCAGTGCGCCTTCGGGATCACCAGGATATGCCCGTCCACATCCTTCGCGACATCCATGAATGCCAGGGTGGCTTCATCCTCGTATACCCTCAGGCCGGTTATTTCGCCGGACGCGATCCGGCAGAAAATGCAGTCGCTCATCTCATTCTTCTCCGTTTCACAATACTACATCTGCTCCTGCTGCTCCATCAGCAGGTCATAAAAGTCATCAGTACTGATCAGGACCGGCTCTTCCTCCCGGTCCTGCGGGGTTTCCTCCTTCTTCGGTTCCGACAAAGGATCATATTGCTTATCCATATGTTCCTCCGCTTCCTCCCTGGTAAGTATTTCGTCATTCGGGCGGAGGATTCCTTTCACAGGCCGGGATTGCCGTTCCGTGTTTTTCCGGGTATAATAAAAGCAGAAAGGGCGCCTGCCCGACACCGTCTTTACTGCAAAAACCGAATAGCCCGGAAGGAGTCTGAAGGATGATTACAAACGATAAGGGCATTGTGGAATTAAAGCACCATATCCTGCGGGAGGTATGCCGCCTGGCATGGGATGACAAACTGACAACGGATAACTGTGAACGGCTGGTACTGGAAATCATTCCCGGACCGCAGCCCCAGTACCGGTGCTGTATCTACAAGGAACGCGAGATCGTCCGCGGGCGGGTCCGCCTGGCCATGGGACAGAATCCGGATGTGAACAGCGAATCCCGCAATGTGGTTGCCGTTATCCCCGCCGCCTGCGACGACTGCCCGATCCAGGATTACATGATCACGGATATCTGCCGTTTCTGCCTGGGAAAGGCCTGCCTGAACGCCTGCCGTTTCGGCGCCATCTCCCCCGGCGATACCCGCATGCATATTGACCCGGCGAAGTGCAAATCCTGCGGCATGTGCGCAAAGTCCTGCCCCTACGGCGCGATTGTCCATACGGAAAGGCCCTGCAAAAAAGCGTGCCCGGTCGGTGCCATCACATACACCGAGAACGGGCTGTGCATGATTGACGATGAGAAATGCGTCCACTGCGGCCACTGCATCCACAGCTGTCCCTTCGGCGCGATCGGTTCCCGGATCTACGCGGTGGATATCATCCGGGAAATCAAAAGCGGGAAAAAGGTCTATGCCATGTGCGCGCCTGCCACGGAAGGCCAGTTCGGCAAGGACGTATCCATGGCTTCCATCCGCGCGGCGCTGAAAAAGCTGGGCTTCGCGGACATGGTGGAAGTCGGCCTCGGCGGTGATATGACGGCCGCGTATGAGGCGCTGGAGTGGATCGAAGCCAGGAAAGAAGGCCGCAAGATGACCACATCCTGCTGCCCCGCGTTTATCTCCATGCTGCGCCACCATTTCCCGGAAGAATACCAGAAATACAAGTCCAACACGGTCAGCCCGATGGTCGCGGTGTCCCGGTACCTGAAGCACCGGGACCCGGACTGCGTCACCGTGTTTATCGGGCCGTGCATCGCCAAGAAGGGAGAAACCCTGAACGAGTTCATCGCGGACCGGCCGGATTACGCGCTGACCTACGGTGAGATCGTCGCCATGCTGGATTCCCGGGAAATCACCCCCGAACCGGTGGAGGAATCCTACCAGGAGGCCTCCCTTTTCGGCAAGCAGTTTGCTGGCAGCGGCGGCGTGGCCGCGGCGGTCCTGCAGGTGATGAAAGAGCTGGGCGAAGATCCTTCCGATATCAAGCTGCTGCAGTGCTCCGGCGGGGATGAATGCAAAAAGGCCATGATGCTGCTCAAGGCCGGAAAACTGCAGGAGGATTTTGTGGAAGGTATGATGTGCCCCGGCGGCTGTATCGGCGGTCCCTCCAAGCACCAGGCGGAAGCGCAGGTCCTGCGCGACCGGAAGGAGCTGCTGAGCCGGGCGGACGGACGGCAGATCCTGGAAAACCTGAAGAATTACCCGATGGATCAGTTCTCCATGTTCCGGGACGGACACCTGGATCCTTCCGTATCCCCGTTTCAAAAGAAAGACTGACCAAAGCAGATAACCGGGCGGCTCCGCCCGGTTATTCCATATCCAGCTTCCTGCGCCAGGCGTCCGCCATCACCAGG
>JAFRTK010000132.1 GCA_017427165.1 Clostridia bacterium | reverse complement strand
TGGAAAGCGCAGGCGAGATCGTGAAGCGCTTCCGCACCGGCGCGATGAGCTACGGCTCCATCTCGCAGGAAGCGCATGAATGCCTGGCCCGCGCGATGAACCGCCTGGGCGGGCGGTCCAACAGCGGCGAGGGCGGCGAGCTGCCCGAGCGCTTCGGAACGGAGCTGAACTCCGCGATCAAGCAGGTGGCCAGCGGCCGGTTCGGCGTGACGCGGGAATACCTGCTGAGCGCGAAGGAAATCCAGATCAAGATGGCGCAGGGCGCGAAGCCCGGCGAGGGCGGACACCTGCCCGGTGCGAAGGTGACCGAGAGCGTGGCGAAGACCCGCTGCTCGACTCCGGGGATCTCCCTGATCTCCCCGCCGCCGCACCATGACATCTATTCGATTGAGGACCTCGCGGAGCTGATTTATGACCTGCAGTGTGCCAACGAGCAGGCGAAGGTGACCGTGAAGCTCGTCTCCACCACCGGGGTGGGCACGATTGCCAGCGGCGTGGCCAAGGCCGGCGCCGGCGGCATCCTGATTTCCGGCGGCGAGGGCGGCACGGGCGCGGCGCCGCTGAGCAGCGTGCACCATGCGGGCCTGCCCTGGGAGATCGGCCTGGCGGAGGCCCACCAGGTGCTGTGCCGGAACCGGCTGCGCCAGAAGGTGACCCTGGAAACCGACGGCAAGCTGATGACCGGCCATGACGTGATGGTCGCGCTGCTGCTGGGCGCGGAGCAGTTCGGCTTCGCGACGGCGCCGCTGGTCACCATGGGCTGCCGGATGATGCGCGTATGCCAGCTGGGCACCTGCCCGTTCGGCATCGCGACGCAGAACCCGGAGCTGCGGAAACGCTTTATCGGCAAGCCGGAATACGTGGAACGGTTCATGCTGTATATCGCGGAGGATATGCGGAAGATCATGGCGAAGCTCGGCGCGCGGACTGTGGACGAGCTGGTGGGCCGGAGCGACCTGCTGGCCCAAAAGCCCGGAACGCCGGCAGACCTGTCCTCCCTGACCGGGTTTGCCCGGAACACGCATATGCGGCCGGAAGCGAAACATGATTTCCACCTGGCCGAGCGCGCGGACGCGCGGCTTTACCAGGACCACGTCCACCTGTCCACGACCGACCGGGCTTTCGGCACGATGCTGAAGGGCGACCGGACGATCCAGGCGCAGGGCTGCGGCGGCCAGTCCTTCGGCGCGTTCCTGCCGGAGGGACAGAAGATCACCCTGTACGGAACCTCCAATGACTACCTCGGCAAGGGCCTGTCCGGCGGAACGCTGGCGGTGTGCCCGCCGGCGGACAGCGTATGGAAGCAGGAAGATATCCTGATCGGCAACGTGGCGCTGTACGGCGCGACCAGCGGATATACCTTCATCGCCGGCCGGGCCGGTGAGCGCTTCGCGGTGCGCAACAGCGGCGCCTGGGCGGTTGTTGAGGGCGTGGGCGACCACGGATGCGAATACATGACCGGCGGCCGGGTGGTCGTGCTCGGCACGGTGGGCGACAACTTCGCCGCAGGCATGAGCGGCGGCATCGCCTGGGTACTGGATGAGGACGGCACGCTGGAAAAGCGCATGAACAACAGCCACGCGCATGTGTATCCTGTCTCCGCGGAGCGGGAAGGCGAACTGCGGCGCCTGCTGCAGATGCATGTGCAGGCGACCGGATCCCGGAAGGCCGAAGCGATCCTGGAACACTTCACGGAGCGCGTGAAGGATTTCCGGATGGTTATTTCCGACGAATATCTTGAATATTTAAAGCGAGCATAATAGTATATTGTATAAAAGAAGAAGACCGCGCGGCGGGCAAAGGAGCTGGGAATATGTGCGGAATCGTAGGATATACCGGAAGGCGGCAGGCCGCCCCGATTCTCCTGGAAGGACTGGAAAAGCTGGAATACCGCGGGTATGATTCCGCGGGGCTGGCGGTCCGGAACGGTTCGGACCTGGCGGAAATCGTGAAGGCCACAGGCAAGCTGTACCACCTGGCAGACAAGACGGACCAGGGACGCGCCCTGCCCGGCTGCTGCGGCATCGGCCATACCCGCTGGGCGACCCATGGGGACCCAAGCATGACCAATGCGCACCCACATGTGAGCGGCAACTGCACGGGATCGGCCTGCGGCGCCGTGGAATCTGACGTGGCCGGCGTCCACAACGGGATTATTGAGAACTATATCGAGCTGAAGGAAAAGCTCCTCCGGCACGGATACACCTTCTACAGCGACACCGACACCGAGGTGGTGGTGAAGCTGGTGGACTACTACTATAAAAAATATAAAATCGGGCCGATCGACGCAATCACCCGGACCATGGTCCGGGTGCGCGGAAGCTATGCCCTGGCGCTGATGTTCAAGGACTACCCGGACGAAATCTTTGCGGCGCGCAAGGATTCTCCCCTGATCATCGGCGCATCGGACGATGAGGCGTATCTTGCCTCGGACGTCCCGGCCATCCTGAAGTTCACCCGCAGCGTATACTACATCGACAACCTGCAGGCCGCGCGCATCTCCCCCGGGCAGATCCGCTTCTACGACCTGAACGGCGACGAGGTGGAGCTGCCGCTGACCGAAATCACCTGGGACGCGGCCGCGGCGGAAAAGGGCGGATACGAGCACTTCATGCTCAAGGAAATCCATGAGCAGCCGGAAGCCGTCCGCGATACCCTCAGCTCCCTGATCCACGACGGGCGGATCGACCTGAGCGCGGCGGGACTGACGGACGAGGAGATCAAGGCGATCCCGCAGGTGGACATCGTCGCATGCGGATCCGCCTGGCATGTGGGGATGGCTGCCCAATATGTCATCGAAGATATCGCCAAAATACAGGTTCGTGTGGAACTGGCATCTGAATTCAGATACAGAAATGCCCCAATGGTGGAAAACACCCTCGTTATCGTCATTTCCCAGTCCGGCGAAACGGCGGACAGCCTGGCCGCGCTGCGCGTGGCGAAAGAGCGCGGCGCGAAGACCCTGGCCATCGTGAATGTGATCGGCTCCACCATCGCCCGGGAAGCGGACCATGTGCTGTATACCATGGCCGGACCGGAAATCGCCGTGGCGACCACCAAGGCCTACAGCGCCCAGCTGGTGGCTTCCTACGCGCTGGCCGTGCATATGGCCAGCG
This sequence comes from Clostridia bacterium, assembly GCA_017427165.1. GTDB lineage: Bacteria > Bacillota > Clostridia > Christensenellales > Aristaeellaceae > Aristaeella. The sequence continues at coordinate 20 of JAFRTK010000132.1, read as the reverse complement.
TCCGCGGACAGATCACCGAG
>JAFRTK010000131.1 GCA_017427165.1 Clostridia bacterium | reverse complement strand
TGCGTGGTTCCTTTTCAGCAACATCCGCTTCCGCCTGCGCCTTCGCGCCGACCGGATCGAACCGATCTCTGGAAAGCTGCTGGAGCAGTTTGAAACGCTCTGCCACCTGCGCGGAATCAGGCCCATTCCGGTTTATTTTACGGATCCCCTGCCGAGCGCCTGCCTGGTCGGCGTCTTCCGTCCCTATATCGCGCTGCCGCTGAGCGCTTCCCCACAGGATGCGATTCACGTGCTGACCCATGAAATATGCCATGTGAAAAACAGGGACCATCTCTGGGGTGTCCTGCGTCTCCTGTGCTGTGCCATTCACTGGTTCAATCCGCTGGTATGGCTTGCCACCGGCATGAGCCGGACTGACAGCGAGCTTCGTTGCGATGACCGGGTCACCCAGCCGATGACCCACGAGGAAAGGCAGTCCTATGCCAGCGTGCTGGTGCTTGCGGCCGCCCGCCGCAACGCTCCGGGAGTCGGTGTCCTGGCTACCGGCATGACCATGACCGGAAAGCGGCTCAAAACCCGGGTTGCCACGGTGATGCAGAAGCGCCCGCCTGTCCGCTGGCTGGCAGCGTCCTTCGCGGTTCTGGCTTCCCTCTGCCTGGTCTGCGCCTTTGCCACCTCGGAATCAGATAACCCGCTGGAGATTGTCGAAGGCTGGGAGGACAACGGGAATTACCTGAACTCTGCCCTTACAGGCACAATGGACATCCGGGATCAGGACAAAGCAATCGAATACGCGCAGTCCATCCGGAAAATCATCCGTGCCGGGGAAACGGACGGGGATTATTCAGCTTTCCGTGAGGAAGACGGATCATGGTCCGTAATGCTGTCTGTCGGTGACACAGATCTCTTTTCCGTCTGTTTCACGGAAACCGGTATTATCGATGATGTTGCCCGGAATCCGGAGGATGAACGCTGGTTAACCGATGGCGAATATGTGGAAAGCACCTTTATGGATGCCGGGGACCTGGCCGATACCGAAGCCTGGATCACCGGTATGATGAACACCCTGGTGCCCGGCCTGGCTGAGCTGGTACAGGAGCCGGAACTGGTTTATGTCCGCGACGTGGGCGACGCCAAGTATATGCTTTTGCACGCCTGGCCGAAGGACAGCGCCTATGATGCCGGAGTCAGTATATTTGTCCGTATGAACGCGGATCACAGCTTTGATCTTCTGAACCTGCAGGTATCCGGTAACGGCTGAACGGGAGGATATAAAGATGGAACTGACACTTGGGAGCAGCGCGGTCCGCTCAGGCGAAGCTGTCACCTGTTCCGCTTCCGCTGTCGTCTCCGCCTGGTATGACCAGTATGGCACCGATGTCCTCCGCCTCTGCTATATGTATATGCGGAATCGTTCGGATGCGGAAGACGCGCTGCAGGAAACCTTCCTCAAAATCTGGCGCAAGCTGGACTGTTATGAAGGCCGGAATCACTGCACGGCCAGGTCCTGGGTCATGAAGGTCGCCCGCAATACCTGCATGGACCTTCTCCGGAAAAGCTGGCGCGTGCACGGGGAACTGTCCGTGGCGGATGAAGACCTGGCGGCCCTGGGAAAATCCACCCGGGAAGACAGGGAACTGATCCTGGATGTGATGAACCTCCCGGAAAAGTATCGGAGTGTGATCCTGATGGTCTGCTGGTATGGAATGACGATCCGGGAAGCGGCGGAAACGCTTCAGACCAGTCAATCCTCTGTCCACAGGCGGCTGGAAAAAGCCCGTGCCATGATTCAGGACTGATTACGGAGGAATCATATGAAACGCCGGTATAAATATATACTTTCTTTCCTGCTGGCCATTATGCTGGCCGTGCCGGGATTCGCGCACGCAGTCAAAATTGACCTGGTTCCATACGCCGGGGCCTACCTGACGCAGGTGATCGGATTCACCGAAGAGGAAGCGTCCCGGTTCATCCCGGAGGTGCAGGAAGACGGTTCCGTTATCTGCCGGCATCCGGATCATCCGGAATGGGTTTATTCCGTATATATAGACAGGGAAACCAGCCAGGTCACCGGAGTTTCCCCCTTTGATACCGGATACCTGCAGTCTCCCGGTGAGAAAGCCTTCCGGGCCCTCCTTCGTTCCGTCCGGGAAAAAGGCTTGTTCTCCGGTTGGGATGAAAAAGCCCATCAGGACCTGCTGCAGATGATGTATGATGCGGAGATCATGGGCAGCACGAGTCTGGTTTTTGCCGAAGATGCAGCAGGCGCCGTTTACGGTCTTTTTGAAAGCTGCTATGGTCCGGAATTCGGATGGACGAAACCGCTTCATGAACTGTTTCAGGCTGTAATGGACGAGTATCACCTGTCCCGGGAACCCGTTCCCTTTCACCGGAAAGGAATCCGTCGGGGAACCGTATGGCAGTATAGCCGCCGGAAGGATCTGACATTGTTTGACGGGGAAATCCCGGAAGAACTGGCTGCCGCATTTTCCGATCCGCATCTGGCCGGATGGGATTGCACAGGCGGTGCCATGCTTACAGGCGAAAGCCCCTTTGATGACAGCGATCCATATTATTCTGATTCCGGCCTGGCCGCCTTTGAGAAAGGCGGGCGCCGCCAGCTGGTAATGCTGATCCGGAACAGTGATGGATGGCAGCTGACACCCCTCGGTGAAAACGCATTATACCGGAACGGGGATTATCGTATCACCTACGATAACATCCGTAAATCATTGGCCATCGAATACAGGCTCGGGGAAAACGAACAGGCATCCTTCTACCTGGATCCCGTCATATGGATCGACCAGTCTGCGGAATGTATTATTTCCGCATATGAGCACCTGGATTCTGCAACCGGGAAAGCCGTATGGATCCGGGTTTTCTCCGGGGCAGAACCAACCTGGAAGCAGGAGCTCGGTTCCCGGGAATCTACCGCGAAAGCCCTGTTCCCGTATCATCTGGGCCTGGTACCGGTCGAACAGTTTCCGGTTACAGAGGAGGAAGCCGATCAGGGTCATTATCCGGGGGTTCCGGATCAGTACGCGCTGGTTTTCGGTCCGCAGTTCCGTACCGCCGCAACCAGTCACTCCCGCAGTTACGGGGAGCTGAATCATGGTGCGATCATTCCTGTCCTCAATATCCTTCCGGGCGATCCGGATGAATGGATTCATACGCGGCTGGGAACGCTGGAAGGATATGTTGTGAAAGGCTATACCAGCATCGGCGGCCGGATGTCCGATATGAGTTCCCTGCCAACTTTCGCCGAAGCGAAAAAGGAAATCGCGCTGAAGCGCGGAACCGGATGGCTGGACGGTTCTGTCGGAACCTTCCCGGCCGGGACCCGGATGCATGTGGTTTTTGAAAGCGGAGACTGGCTGTATGTGGATATCCCCTCCGGGAAAATGGACTGGGTCATGGATCCGGACGGAACATTCGGTTATGTTCATAAAAACGATGTGGAGGAAATGAGTGTATCCCGCCTGATTGAATGGCCGGAGTAAACCGCAGGTGTCTCTCCATGATAAAAGCAGCTCCCCTGCCGGGGAGCTGCCTGTTTTGTACCCTGTATGATGTTTACACGATTCCTTTTTCAATCGCCCGGATGATATCCTCGCCCTTCACAATCGTCAGGACCCTGGCGCCGTACGTTTCTTCCAGTTCCCTGGCGCCGCTCTTCTCCATTCCCTCTTCATAGCGGTCCGCGATGGCGGCCAGGCCGGCCACCCGGATATCCGCAATGGTCCGGATGCGCTCAATCGCGTTTGAAACGGTTTTCCCGCTGTTGATCAGGTCGTCCACAATCAGCACGCACTCCCCGTCCTCCGGAGTATGCCCGCAGACAATCCGGCCGCGGCTGTCCGGGACCCGCCGATCCGAGAAGAAGTTGACTGTCCTTCCGTACTTCGAGGCCAGGGCGACCGCCGTGGCCGCCGCGAAGCTGATCCCGTGGTAGGCAATCCCCATAATGCTGTCGAAGTCGATCTGCGCGTCCATAATCAGGTCCGCAAAGGATTCCCCCAGCTTCGCGAGGTGGAGGTTGGTGCTGAGGCGCTCCGTATCCAGGTAGAAACCGGATTCCTTCCCTTTGATATTGAATTTGCCGAGCTTCAGGACGCCCGCGTCCGCCATCAGGCGGATAAACTTCTCCTTGTTGGTATAGGCGGCCAGCTTGAATCCCATCAGTTCGTCGATTGTCACGCCGAATGTGTTGGCCAGTACCGGCAGCATTTCCAGGTCAGGGGATCCTCCGTTCTCCCATTTGCTGACCGCCTGGTACGAAACATGGATCACTTCCGCCAGTTCTTCCTGGGTCATGCCTTTGGCTTTCCGCAGCTTCTTAATCGTTTCGCCGATCGTGTTCATGCGCTTTCTCCTTTTCATTTCTGGCTTTGTCACAACCCTTGCAAGGAGATTTCTGACATGCACATCATATCCCCGTACAGGCCTTTGGGCAATCGACGCTGTTTGGATTTTTTCTCAACCCGCGTTTGAGTGTTTTTGCCGGTTCCGCGGGAAAAAGCGGGAATTACTGCTCCTCCGATGTGTTGGGAGATTCCAGTCCCCACTCCGAGAAATCCTGGTGCCGTGCGGATTCCGCAATTCTCTCCGCGATCTCCCATACCGGGGCATCTTTGCCGAACGCTTCGTCCGCGCCGGTAAAGATGCTGATCTTGTACAGTTTCCCGTCCAGCCCGGTCATTGCGATTCCGTACAGTTCGCTGGAAGGCCCGGGAGCCGTATTCCGGTATGTCAGGATTTCCAGGTCGCCGTCCATGCGCACGGACCAGTCCGAACTGGGTTCCTGCTGAATGATTGCTTTGAAATACGCGTAATCGATTGCTGCAGGGTCAAAGCAGCGTAACTGCAGGGTGAACAATTCATTTCCCCCGATCATGATACAGCCCCGTGCCGCGTCTGCTTCGCTGACGCCGAAATCCATATAATCCCCGGGAATTGCAAAAGTAATGCCGCCATAGATATAGCCTGCATACTGCCAGCCGTCATTTTCTGCCTTCGGTTCACTGCCGTTTTCCGCCAGGGCGCAGGCAAACAGCGTCATGGCAGCCGCAAGGGTAATGATCATACGGAACCATCCGGTGTGTGTCATAAGTTATGTCCTCCCCCGTTTTTTCCGGGACACGGTACCTCGTTCTCCTTCCGCGGCCCGTATGCCCGTTTTTTTCTATGTCTATTTTATTCTGCCGGGATAAAGCATGTCAATCATCCGCCGTATCAGGGAAAAATCTTTTTGTTCGCCTTTTCTTCTCCCCTCTCCCATAGTAAAATAATGGCAGGTGAAAAACCGTATTTGTTTCAGGAAAGGATATACAGCCATGGGAGAGATTATCCGTAAAGAAATCCACGAGGAATGGGCGCATTCCGGCATTGTAAAGGCCGGGGACTACTGCTTCCTGTCCTACTGTGTCGGCAACATCGGCGGCACGGTGGAGGAGCAGGTCAACGGCGCTTTCGACGATATGGAACAAAAGCTGGCCCTGTTCGGGCTTACGCTGGAAAACGTGGTCCATATGGACTGCCTGTTCCGCGATGTGTGGAATATCCCGGTGATGGAGAAGGTCATTAAGGAACGGTTCCACGGGAAATACCCGGCCCGCAAATCCATTCAGACGGAGTTTGCCCACGTCGGCGGCAAAGACGGCCTCCAGTTCCAGGCCGATGCCGTCGCGTACTGCGGCTGACCGAGGCCGGTAAGATCATATGATTACGATTACGATTGACCAGGCCCGGCAGTTCATCCTGCGCTGGCAGGGGCTCCTTGGAAAGCACCGCTTTACCGGCAAAGACGGTGCGTATCAGTATGTCCGCCAGGCCGGCTGCATCCAGTTCGACCCGGTGGATGTCTGCGGCCGGAATGCCCAGCTGACGCTGCAGTCCCGCGTCAAAGGCTGCCGCATGCAGATGCTGGACGACCTGCTGTACAGGGACCGCCTCCTCGTGGATTATTCCGACAAGGAACTGTCCATCTGGCCGTCGGAAGACTGGCCGTACTTCTCCGGCTACCGGGAGCGCAGTATGGAACACGGCCGCCGTTTCCCCGGCATTCCGGAGCTGGAGGAACAGGCCGTCCGCTATATCCGGGAAAACGGCCCGGTCAGCAGCGACACCCTGCCCATCGGGGGAACCATCTTCTGGCATTCCTCCATGCACTGGAGCGGTCACTGGCATAAGGAATCCCAGGCCTCCCGTTCCGTGCTGGAGCAGCTGTATACCG
>JAFRTK010000130.1 GCA_017427165.1 Clostridia bacterium | reverse complement strand
TCCTTTTCCTGCAGCGCGAAATAGGCGTCCCGGACCTCCGTGGCGCTCTTCGCTTCGCGCACCTTCCGGGTGGCTTCCTCCACCGCCGCCTTCAGTCCTTCAATATCCGGACGCTCATAGGGCATCTCACTGAACCGGATCATCGATTCTTTCCCTCATTTCCATTTCAATATGTTGTTTTCACCGGTCTTCCGCATCAGCATACCACATAACGAAACCCCGGGCAAGCAAATCGAACGCAGGGACGGTTCCTTTCGTTCGATTTTCCAAAATCGAACGCGGGGACGGTTCCTTTCGTTCGATTTTCCAAAATCGAACGCGGGGACGGTTCCTTTCGTTCGATTTTTATAAAAACATTTACTGATGTGCGGATAAGATGTTATATTTTTATGGGTGATATAAATGCCAAGACAAGCAAGAAAGAAAAGCATCTCAAATATCTATCATGCCATGCTTCGCGGGATCAACCGGCAGGTTGTATTCAATTGTGATGCGGATAAACATCACTTTATGAAAGTTCTTCAGGAATGCAAGGAAGTCTCCGGATTTAAACTGCATGCCTTTTGTCTGATGTCAAATCATATTCATCTCCTGATTGAGCCCGCAGAAGAACCCCTTGAAATCATATTCAAAAGAATAGGAAGTCGCTATGCGGTTTGGTACAACCGAAAATATCAACGTGCCGGGCATCTGTTTCAGGACCGTTTCAGAAGTGAAAATGTTGAGACAGATCAATACTATATGACGGTGCTGAGATACATCCTGCAAAACCCGATGAAGGCCGGAATGGAGAGCAGGCCCGGAAACTATCGCTGGAGCAGTTACTTTGCTTATGAAAAGGGGAAAGGTTCAGTCACAGATACACAGTTCGCAGAGGATCTCTTTGGAAGCCGGGAAGCACTGATTGATTTCATTCAGCAAACCAACGATGATAATGTAATGGATGAAGAACAATATGATTGGCGTCTTCGGGATGATCAGGCTGAGGAAATCATGCGGCGAATCACACAATGTGAGACAGTCTCGGCTTTTAAACTTCTTGATAAACCGCTCAGAAAAGCATATGTCAGGGATATGTATCTGAATAAATTGTCGATGGGACAAATTGCCTGTTTGACAGGATTGTCAAAATCGACGGTGCATATTTGGATCAAAGACATCGAACCTGAACCCGTGCCGGAAAAAGAAGAATTGAATCTTTGTGAGGAAAGCAATTCGGATTTTTGGATGAACAGCGCGGAAGTCTGGTAACCGGCAGAGAAGAACTTGTCAGAAAATCGAACGAAAGGAACCGTCCCTCCGTTCGATTTGGAGGAACAAACATGAGACTTTTTACCGCAATTCAGCCGTCGCCCGGGTTCCGGGCCGCCCTGGAGGACCTGCAGCAGCGGCTGCGGGAGACCGGGGTCACGGGCAAATACCGGGAAGCGGACGGCCTCCACCTGACGCTGGCGTTCATCGGCGAATGGCCGGAGGATATCACAGAACTCCTGCCGGTAGTGCGGAAGCCCTTTTCCGTCACGCTGTCGCACCTGGGAATCTTCCCGGAAGCGAATGTGCTGTGGGCCGGTGTGGACCCCTGTGAGGAGCTGGACCTGCTGGCAAAACAGGTGCGGCACCGCCTGGCGGACGCGGGCATCCCCTTCGATCGGAAGGGCTTCAACCCGCACATCACCCTGGCCCGGAAGCCCTTCGTGCCGGAGAAGGTGATCCTGTCGGAAATCCAGGTCCCCCGGGTTTCCATGATTGTGGATGACGTATGCCTCTACCGGTCCGACCGCGGAAAGGACGGAATGGTGTATACGGTCATCGGGAACAGTTCAGAAAACGCGGATTTGTGAGGCCGTTATGACACAGGAAGAGCTGGAAGCCTGGATTTTTGATGAATACAGCGTGGAGCCGGAGCATCCCTTCCCCCGGGATGATGTAAGCTGCGTGTTCCGTCACGCGGACAACCGCAAGTGGTTTGCCATCACCATGAACATCCCGTACCGGACGCTGGGGATTCCCCGGAACGGAAACGTGGATGTCCTCAACGTCAAGTGCGATCCGTTCGTGGCGGGTCCCCTGCGGGGTAAGCCCGGGTTCCTCCCGGCGTACCACATGAACAAGGATAAGTGGATCTCGATCCTGCTGGACGGATCCGCACCAAAGGAAGACATTACCGCCCTGCTGGCCATGAGCTACAGCATGACGGCGATGAAGGAAAGGAAGAGGAAACATGTTCCGGCCGATGAGGAGATTTAAACAGCAGGTCAGCGAAGAAGAATGCATTCGGATCCTGAAGGAGGAAAAGCGGGGCGTTCTTTCCCTGCACGGGGAGGACGGCTATCCCTATGGAGTCCCCATGGACCACTGGTACTGTGAGGAAGACGGGAAAGTCTATTTCCACGGTGCGAAAGCCGGCCACAAGATCGACGCGCTGGCCAAAGACAACCGAGTCAGTTACTGCGTATATAATGCCGGATTCCGCCGGGAAGGCGAATGGGCGCTGAACATCACCAGCGTGGTCGTCTTCGGGCGGATCAGCCTCGTCACCGACGAAACAAAAGCCGCCCGGATCTGCGAACAGCTGTGCCGGAAGTTTACGGATGACGAGGCGTATATCCAACGGGAGCTCACCAATGCCCTTCCCCGGGTTCAGTGCCTGGAGCTGGCAATCGACCATATGACCGGAAAACTCGTCAACGAGTCCTGATCCCGAACCATATTAAAACGTCACCGGAAACCACTCCGGTGACGTTTTTTGTTTGTCCCTCACAGGATAATCAGCAGCGCGATGATAATCAGCACCACGCTGATCAGGATCGAGAAGGAATTGATGGCGCTGGAAAGCTCATAGTCGCCCTTCAGCTGGGCGGTAAAGGCAGGCACGGCACTGCTCACCGGCCCGAGGAACGGAATCACCAGCGTCTGCCGGTATACCGCCGGAACCGGCAGCAGGAACCAGCACAGCGCCGCGAATGCCAGGCCGGTCAGGTACCGGGGCACCAGGATGCGCAGCACCTCCGGTACACGGCTCTTGTCAATCTGGAAGCCCACGCCCAGCATCAGCATCGCCAGGAAGGGGTTCGCGCTTCCGATGATTCCCGCCAGGTCCGCCACCGGCTCCGGCAGGCGGATATGCAGCATGCACAGCGTAAACATAATCACATAGGTTACCAGCGGAACGGATTTCCCCAGGGCCCGGAGAACCGGCATCATGGAAAACCGTTTCTGCTTTTCCTTCACCATGTCGGCAACGCAGTACGCGCCGCCCAGGCAGATCACGCCGTTGCCCACGTCAAACAGGCTCACGGCCAGCACGCCCTCCGGTCCCAGGAAGCCCTGCGCGAAGGGAAGCACAAAGTTGCTGACGTTGACGCCGGACATGTTGAGCACCCCGAACGCCCGGTCCTCGTTCCCGCGGCGGTGGTTGAGGAAATAACCCGCAGTCATGAGGACAACCCCGAAAGCAAACCCGATCGCGATCAGCACAAACAGCGAATACTCAAATTCACGGCCGGAAAGGTTGGTGACAATCGCCGCCGGCAGCGTAATCCGGATCACGATCTTGCTCAGCAGGTTAAAATCCTCCCGTTTGAAAAAGCCGATCCTGCGCAGAATCATGCCCAGGAAGATAATGGCCACAAAGCACCCGGCCCGGGAAAGAATGTCAATCATCGGTCAAAAACTCCTTCGGCGCCCGCGCGCCCGTCCCCGTCAAAAAGCACAGGTGCAGTTTAATCCTTTCCACGCCCGCATGCAATACCGAAACGGGATTCCGATCCGGACAATCCGGCTGAAATCCCTCCGGGACTGCCCCGCCCGAACGGAATAAATTCCGGTTTTCCGTTTAAAGTTCGTTTAAGGTTCACGTGGATAATGATCCCTGCCAGAAGGAATTCCGGCTGAAAATCCAGAACCCTCAGAAAAGGAGATGACCCTGAATGAAAAAGCTGATATCCGTCCTGCTGGCGCTGTCCATGCTGCTCTTTGCCTTCAGCGCTTTTGCGGAAGACGTTACTGCACAGGAAACCCCGCCTGAACCGCCGGAAGGTTTCAACGGATCCATGCCGCCTGAACCCCCGGAAGGCTTCAATGGCTCAATGCCGCCCGAACCGCCGGAAGGTTTCGATGGCTCCACCCCGCCCGAACCCCCGGAGGGCTTCAACGGCTCCACTCCCCCTGAGCGGCCGGAAGGCTCCGGCAGCGGCCAGCCCGGGACCCCTCCCGGAGGCTTCGGCGGCGGCCAGCCCGGCAATCCTCCCGGAGGCCGCGCTTCCTCCTTTGAGTATTCCGCGGCCGCGGAAATCACCTCCGCCGCGGAAACTGCCGGCCAGTCCTATTCATCGGAAACCGCAGATGAAAGCGCCCTCATCGTCAACACGAAGGACGCCGTATCCCTCACCGACATCACCGTCACCAAGTCCGGGGACTCCGACGGCGGTGACAACTGCAGCTTCTACGGCCTGAACGCGGCGGTCCTCGCCATGGGCGGGTCCACCACCACGATCACCGGCGGCACAGTGAAATCTTCTGCCAACGGCGCCAACGGCGTCTTCTCCTACGGCGGAAACGGCGGCCGCAACGGTGCGGAAGGCGACGGCACCACCGTTGTCATCTCCGGCACCACCATCACCACCACCGGCGACGGCTCCGGCGGAATCATGACCACCGGCGGCGGCACCACCATCGCGGAGAGCCTGGATGTCACCACCTCCGGCCGTTCCTCCGCAGCCATCCGCACCGACCGCGGCGGCGGAACCGTCTCCGTGGACGGCGGCACCTATACCACCAGCGGCCTGGGCTCCCCCGTCATCTACTCCACCGCGGACATCACCGTGAAGAACGCCTCCCTGGTTTCCGGCCTGTCCGAAGGCGTGTGCATTGAGGGCAAAAACTCCATCACTCTGGAAAACTGCGACCTCACCGCCTCCAACACCATGTGCAACGGCAACGCCACCTTCCTGGATTCAATCATGATCTACCAGTCCATGAGCGGCGACGCGGACAGCGGCACCTCCGCCTTCACCATGACCGGCGGCACCCTC
>JAFRTK010000129.1 GCA_017427165.1 Clostridia bacterium | reverse complement strand
TACGGAATGGCCTTTTTGTCATCGGTAATCTGCCGCAGGGCGTCTGCAATGCTGAATCCGTTCTGGTCCAGCAGTCCTTCTTCCCACAGGGTATGCAGCCAGCTGAGGAACGCGCGGTTCTGTTCTGAATCCAGGTGGGAAACCACCTTCCCGTCCTCCACGGCCATATAGTAGTCATTGTCAATGATCCCGAAAGCATGGCCCAGGAAGCGCAGCTCCCACATTCCGATAAACGCCAGCGGGATCTCATCCGCTCCGTCCCGGCCGTTCGGGTCCCGGGTTTTGAAGGCGCGCAGCACCTCGGTCAGTTCATCGGCGGTGGTCGGCACCTTCATCCCGAGCCGTCCCAGCCATGTCCGGTTGATCCACATCAGGTCATTGTTCTGCAGGCGGTTGAACGCGGGCAGCGCGGGAATCTTTCCGTCCGGAAGCGAAATGGCCGCCATATATTCCGGATTCGCCTGCAGGAGCGCCCACAGGTCCGGCGCATACTGTTCCAGGTACGGCTTCAGGTCAATCAGGATCCCGTCCTTTGCCATCTGCGCCGTCTCTTCTGTTGTCAGTTCCGCCTTGAAGAGCACATCCGGCAGGTCCTCGCCCCGGGCAATTTCCATCTTCCGGTTCGCCCAGCGTTCCGCGGTGGCTTCCTGGCGGAACTGGAAGCTGATTCCGGTCTTTTCCTGCATCCTGGTAAAGAACAGGTTTGTTTCCCAGATCACTCCTGAATTTTCGCCGTCAAACCCTTCCAGGATATAATCAGGCGCCTTGGGGCCTTCCGCCAGCGCGCCGCCGGCTGTCAGCGCCAGTGCCAGGATGATTGCGAGCAGTTTCCGCATGTTGCTTCCTCCCTGTTTCCATTCCATTCCAAAATAATATTATACTCCATCTCCGTCGTTTTTTCCACCCTGAACTGGCCGGCGGGAGAAGGCATCTCCCGCCTCCCCGTTATGTCCGTGAATGCAAAAATTCCTTGACTTTTTTGCATTTGCGGAACAATTTCCGTGGCAGGGCCGTTATATGCGTGTAGAGAGGTGGAATTACGATGTCAGATTATCGCAGCAGCCAGTACCCGCAATATGGTGTCCGTCCGCAGGGGCAGGTCCCCTTTCCCCCGCAGGAGCCTCAGCAGTCCGGCATCCGGCGCGGTTATACGCCCCCTTCCGGCACTGCCATTCCCCGTCAGCCGATGGCGCCATACGCGGTATATCCGGGGAGCAATACTCCGGTTCCTTCCGCGCCGTCCGGTCCCCGCGCTCGTGTTCCAAACGGAAACGTATCGCGCAGGCCGTCCGGCATCGCCGCATACCGCAAAATTATATTCATTGCGGCCGCTGTCCTGGCTGTCGTCCTGATTGCGGTTTTCGCTTTCGGTTCCCGGCCGGATCAGGCGCCGGTCCGCGACGCGGTTCGCGCCACGGTGGAACTCCATTACAGCATCTTCTGTCCCGGTGTTTATGTCGACGGTCTTTCCCTCGGCGGCCTCACTGCGGAGGAAGGATGGACCGCCGTGCGGAACCGGAGCCTGCAGAAGCTGAATGCCTGGCACGTGAATCTTACCTACAACGGATTCACGAATACCATTACCGCGGATGACCTCGGCATTGAACCGGATTTTTCTTCCGCCCTGGACGCCGCCTGGGAAGTCGGTCATAATTTCAACGGAAAACGGAGCGACCGCGAGCTGTATGATGAGATCGCCCGCGTGGCGGAAGAGCCCCGGTATTTCACTTCAAAGTATACCGCCGGGGACCTGTCCCGTATTGTCGATATTGTGTATACCATCAAGAAGAGCCTGGACCGTCCCCCGCAGGATGCGCAGATGACCGGCTTTTATCCGGACCGGGAAAACCCGTTTGACTATGTGGATGAAATTCCCGGCCTGAACCTGGATGCGCAGGCGCTTATTGACCGCATCACAGACCTGGCTTCACGCCTGGAAAGCGGCGCCCTGGAAATTGAACCGGAACAGGTTCCCCCGCAGCAGACCCGGAACAGCCTCAGCCTCCTGTACACGAAACGCGGCGAAGCGGTCACGCAGATTTCAACCTCTTCCGATGCAAACCGGAATGACAATATCCGCCTTGCCTTTTCGCGGTTCAACGGATACCGCCTCGATCCGGGCGCCGTATTCAGCTTCAACGGGATTGTCGGGGAACGGTCAGAGAAAAACAAATTCAAACCAGCGGAAGAGTATGACCAGGGCGAGCATGTCATGGGCATCGGCGGCGGCGTGTGCCAGGCCAGCACCACAGTATACCAGGCAGCCGTAAAAGCCGGCCTGGAAGTCACGGACCGTTCCTATCATTCCGACAAGGTCAATTATACGGACTACGGTCTGGATGCCACTGTTTCCTGGGGCAGCAACCGGAAGGTGGACCTGAAGTTTGTCAACAATACGGATTCCCCCGTTTATATCGCCGCCAGGGTTGAACCCGGCAAAAACGGAAAAAACTCCCTGCAGACCCATGTGATCATCTACGGCATGGACCTGGGCGGTACGTCCTATGACATCAAATCAGAGAAGACCGGGGAGCTGGTGGCCAGCGGCGGCCCGAAATACATTAAGGATACTGATGGAAAGTATGCCACCTATACCGATGAACAGGTTTCCGTTTCCGATCCGAAGATGGGATATGAATACATGACCTACCGGGAGGAATATCATAACGGCCGCCTGGTTGAGCGGAAAGACCTGGACCGCTGCACATATCCCGCGCAGCCGGAAAAAATATATGTCGGTGTAAAGAAGCGCTGAAAACGTCCGGGTCCTGTATGGAAAACCCGGAAGGCATATGCCTTCCGGGTTTCGTTTTCCCGGCATGATTCATTCGGCCGGGTGCCATTCCTTACCGGTAAACAGCTGATAGAAAAAGTGATAGAGCACGTCATTATCATCTCTGTTGCTGCTGCTGCACGCCGGGCATTCCAGTCCGTGCGTACAGATTGCGGAATAAGCGCACATGGCCAGTATAACCAGCAGCCCGGCCAGTATCACAGCGTGTTTCTTCCGTTCCCGGTTCCTGATCACCTTCACCAGCGTCGGAATAATCAGGATCAGGCAGATGACTCCCAGCGCGATCGGAAGAATCTCCTGCCCATCCAGGTGGGATACGGCATACCTGTATGCCTGCCAGTGTGTGTAATAAAGGGTCATGGCTGCTGAATAAACAATCCCGGCTACGAAGATAACGGAAGCAGCTGCCTTGGATTTCCTGGCCGCCATGCCGGCCAGGAACGGCCATGCCAGCAGGATAATACATCCCGTAACATCCACTGCTGTTTTCATATGTATTCCCCCTCTTTCGCGTTTTTTTGTTCCGTGGAACGATTCTTCCCGGTTTTCTCAGGTTCCTCCCTTTTAACATAAAACGCGGAGCTTGCGCTCCGCGTTTCTTTAATTTTCAAGGTTTACTTTTTCCGCTTCAGGAATCCCGGTACGCCGTGGTCATCCGTCGTCATTGCCTGGCTCTGCGGAACCGGCTGGAAGCTGCCCGTCTGGCCGGTCACCTGGCCGTTGCTGTTGAACAGCGGCTGGTAATTCTGCGGCTGGTTCATCTGGAACGGATTCGGATTCACCGGTACGTTGCCGCCGGTGGGGTTGTTCCCCATGGGCTGGTAAGGCCGCGTTGCCTGCAGGTCCTGCGGGGCGGTCTGCTGGTAGCTGAACCCGGTCTGGAAGGATCCGGTGTTCACCATACCGGGCACGCCCATGCTGGGACGGCTGGTGCTCATGAAGGTCGGTACTTCGCCGGTGCTCCGGTTCAGGAAGGAGCTTCCGTTATCCCGGTCCGCCACCGACGCGGCGGTATCACGGCTGAAGTTGGTTCCGAAGGAACCGAACAGGCGTTCATGTTCAATCTCACGCGGCTTCTTCGCGGGTTCCCGGGTCGGGAAAGGCGTCTTTTCGAAGCCGGTCGCGATCACGGTAATCCGCACATCGTCGCCCATGGTCTCGTCGATGCCGGCGCCGAAGATGATGTTCGCGTCCGGGTCGGCTGCTTCCATCACCAGGTTGGCCGCTTCGTTGATGTCCACGATGGAGATGTCGGCGCCGCCGGTGATGTTGATCAGCACAGCGCGTGCGCCGTCGATGTTGGTCTCCAGCAGCGGGGACGCAATCGCGTTCTTCGCGGCATCGACCAGCTTGTTCTCGCCGCTGCCGATACCGATGCCCATGTGGGCCATTCCGCCGGATTCCATCACGGTCTTGACATCCGCAAAGTCGAGGTTGATCATCGCCGGCACCGCGATCAGGTCGCTGATGCCCTGGATGCCCTGCCGCAGCACGTCATCCGCAACGCGGAACGCCTCGATCATGCTGGTCTGTTTGCTCACCACCTGCAGCAGGCGGTCATTCGGGATCACCACCAGGGTGTCCACGTTCTGCTTCAGTTCTTCAATCCCGGCTTCAGCGTTCTTCATCCGCTGCTTGCCTTCGAAATTGAAGGGCTTGGTCACCACGGCGATCGTCAGCATGCCGAGATCCCGGGCCACTTCCGCCACAATGGGAGCTGCGCCGGTTCCGGTGCCGCCGCCCATACCGGCGGTAATAAACACAAGGTCAGCGCCTTTCAGCGCGGAGGCGATCTCCTCGCGGCTTTCTTCCGCCGCGCGGCGGCCCACATCCGGATGCGCGCCGGCGCCGAGGCCCTTCGTCAGCTTTTCGCCGATCTGGATTTTCACCTGGACATTGGACTGGCCCAGCGCCTGCCGGTCGGTATTCACCGCGATAAAATCAACGCCGCGCAGTCCGGCATCCATCATCCGGTTTACAGCGTTGTTTCCGCCGCCGCCGCATCCGACGACTTTGATGGAAGCAAAGTTGCTCTGCTCTTCGTTCTGGAATTCAATCATGTTCTTAACCTCCCAACAGACTCCGGAAGAAGTCCTTGATCCTGCCGCCCACACCGGCTGCCGGCTGGCGCTGCTGTTCAATCGTATCGATAATCAGGTCCATAAGGCCCAGCGCGCTGGAGAAGCTGTGGCTGTTCAGCTTGGTGGTCCGGCGGGGTGTCTCCTGTACGGGCCGTCCGAGCTTTCCGGCCATGTATTCCTTGCCGCCGCGGTTGAAGCTCATTCCGCCGCCGGTCATGAATACGCTGCTCCAGCTGCCGAGGCTTCCGAAGTCTTCGTCAATCGCAGTCTTGATCTGTTCGCAGATTTCGTCAACCGCCTTGTTGATAATCGGCTTCACCTGCTCGCGGGTGAAGGTGGTGCCCTTCTGCCCGTCCGCGCCGGGTACCTCATAGGTTTCCCCGCTGGTTTCAATGCCGTACACATATTTGCGCTTGATGTCTTCCGCCGCGCTCAGGGAGATGTCCAGCTCTTCAGCCAGGGCTACGGCAATATCGCCGCCGCCGACATCCAGCACCTTGTGGTAGATGATCGCGTCGCCTTCCACACCGATGATTTCGGTATTCAGGTACCCCATATCGATCAGGACGGACGTGTGGTCGCGTTCCTGCTCGTTCAGGTACAGCATCGCTTCACCGGCGGAAGTGGAATAGAAGCTGGTGACTACAATTCCCAGGTCAGCCATCCGGTTGGTCACGTCATCGACGAAGAACCGGTTGCCGACCACGAAACTGATGAACGCGGTCATTTCGCGTCCCTTCATTCCGACAGGCTCCAGGGTTTTCTTTCCGCTGTCCACCATAAACCATGCCGGGCTGGAATGAATCACAACGCCGGGCATATTGGCCAGGTTCTGGGAAGCCTTGTCAAAGGCCGCCTTGACATCACCCGATGTGACGCGGGGATCCGTCCCCTTCAGGGTGATGGTCACCTGGGTGGCATAAACGCGGGTGAACGCTCCGGGAACACCGACTGTGATCTCCCGGATTTTGCTGCCGGACTGCTCCTCGGCATCGTTGATGGACCGGCGGATTGCCTCGTCCAGCTGGCCGGGATTGTTCCATCCTTCTGTCAGATAGCCGTCATACTTAGCCACGCCGGCAGCGACAATGTCGCACCGCTGGCTGCCGCTGTTCTCGGCAACAAGCGTAACGATCTTGCTTGTCCCGAAATCAATGGCCGCAACCGTTGTTTTCATAGGTTTCGTTCCCCCCTGGTGAACTCAGGACCCCGTCCGCTTCCGGGCAGAATCCGACCATATAATGGCATATCATGTGTTATTATATGACTTTTATTGAATGATTGCAAGTGTTTATGCCCATTTTATTACAATTTTCCGGCATTTTGTAACAATTTTAGACATCGGTCTGTTTTCAGTTCCCGTGCGGGGAATAGGTCGGCTTTTCCGGAACCGATACGTTGATGGATCCGCCGTACCTTTCAAGCTCCAGCAGTTTATTCCTCACATACAGCATGCTGCGCAGCTTGGCATGGATCCTCTCCCGGTCGCCGAGGCTTACGGTATAGCCGTCGCGCGTGATCAGGAATATGGAGGAGGTGTTGCTCAGGTCCACCTCCTGGACAATCTCTATGCAGCTCAGTACCTTCAGTTCCAGGAACAGGTTTTCAAATATGCTCTGCTGGACGGCTGAATTCAGTGTCAGGGTCTGTCCGGCATGGTCCCCGCCCCGGATGTTCAGGCCTTTGACCTCCACCAGTTTGGCCGGCCGGACGTTTGGATCTTCGGTCTCATACATCACCATGCGGTTCTTGTCCATCACGAATGTAATTCCCCGAAGTGTCATCCAGCAGCATGGTTCCCGCTCCTTGACGGAGATCACCACGGTTCCGGGCATTATCTTGTCCAGGTAGCGGAACTGCAGGCTGTAATAGTTGGAATTGTCGGTGCGTTTTGCTTCGCTGACCGCCCGTGCCTCCAGTTCCCGCTTGGTGTCTTCCTCGCTCAGCGTCAGGATGCTGGATCCGTACTGGATTCCGCTCAGCCGGATCACATCCGCCCGGGAAATCAGGTTGTTTCCCTCCACGCGGATTTCCCGTACCCGGAATACAATAAAATACAGCACGCACACCGTAATACCCGCCAGCGCCACAAGCGCCAGCGCGGCCCGCATGCCCGCACTGCTTCCGTCGGTCTTTTTCTTTTTCGGTTTTGGCTGGGATTTGCCTTTGTTCGCCGCGGCTGTACGCTGGGTATCCCCGCCGGCAGTCCGCTGGTATCCGTTGGTGGCCTGCTGCCAGAAGGCGCCTTCCCGGTCGCTCAGGTTTTCGGACCTTTCTTTCAGCAGCTCCGGCGCGTCTTCCGGTTCCTCAAACGGGCTGACATTCATCGGCATCGGTCCGGTCCAGGTATTTTTCTGCCAGTCCCGTACCTCGGGAGTGCCATGCGGGGTGTATGAATCGCCGGCCCGCTTTACAGGCCGGTTGTTTCCGGGTCCTTCCACGCATCCACTCCCCTTTCCAGACTTTGGTCTGTTTACTTCAGTCCGTTCACGATTTCCTTAAACACCCGACCACGTTCCTCGTAGTCCTTGAACATGTCAAAGCTGGCGCACGCCGGGCTCAGCAGGACATTCCATCCCCCTTCGGCGGATGCTCTTGCCTTCTGCACTGCCTCACCGAGGCTGCCGGCATATTCGATGTTCGTGAACCCGTTCCGCTCCAGGCTGGTCCGGATCAGGTCCGCTGTCTCACCGATCAGGATGGCCTTCCGGATCATCGGGCTCTGCCGCATTTCACGGCTCAGCGGCTCAAAGGATGTATGCTTGTCATATCCGCCGAGGATAATCACCGTCGGGGCCGTCATTGTCTGTACAGCCTTGATGGTGGAATCGGTATTCGTTCCTTTGCTGTCGTTGATATAGGTGATGCCTTCCAGCTCCCTCACCCGTTCAATCCGGTGCTCAACGCCCCGGAATGTCCGCAGGCTGTGACGGATTACCGGAACCGGAACCTTCATCGCGGCCGCCACGCATACGGCGCCCAGCGCGTTCTCCAGGTTATGCGGTCCGGGAATATAGATTTCCTCGGTTCCGCAGACCTTCCGCTCGGTTCCGTTCATGCGGATGATGATCTGTCCGTCCCGGACAAACGCGCCTTCCTTCACCTCGGTTTTCCGGCTGAACTGGAGCACATGACTGCGCACCTGGGCTGCAAGCCCTTCCAGGCCCGGGTCGTCCGCGTTGAACACCGCGTAGTCATTCGCGGTCTGGTTGGCAAACATCCGCATTTTCATTGCGGTATATACTTCCATTGTTCCGTGGCGGTTCAGGTGGTCTTCGGTAATATTGGTCAGCAGCGCGACATGCGGGTGGAAGGTGTCGGCCGTTTCCATCTGGAAGGAGCTCACCTCACACACGACCACGTCATCCTCCTTGCTGACCAGCGCGGCCAGGGAGAAAGGATAGCCGATATTGCCCACCACGTGGGTCACCTTGCCGCTGTTGGCGAAGATTTCGCCCAGCAGGGATACGGTGGTGGTTTTTCCGTTCGTTCCGCTCACCGCGGTCAGGGTTCCCTTGGACAGCTGTGCGGCCAGCTCCAGCTCGCCAATGACATAGATTCCCGCTTCCTTTGCCCGTACCACAAACGGTGCGGTGTCCGGAATACCGGGAGAAATCACCAGGACATCCATTCCCTCCAGCAGGTCCATCGCCGGGCAGCCAAAACGCCGGGTCAGCTGCAGTCCTTCCAGGGGACGCAGCTGGGATCCCAGTTCCTCCTCGCTCTTGCTGTCGTTCACGGTCACTTCGGCGCCGTAGGCGCGCAGCAGCTGTGCCGCGGCAACGCCGCTCCGGGCCATGCCGACCACCAGGACCTTCTTGTTTTCGTAATTCATGCGTTCCGCCTTCTTTCCGGCTTACAGCCCGCTTACACTCAGGATCGCGATCAGGCTCAGCACCAGCGTAATTCCGGCGTACATGCTCACGATCTGGGTTTCGGAATATCCTTTCTTCTCAAAATGATGGTGAATCGGACTCATCAGGAAAATCCGCTTCCCGTGGGTCAGCTTGTAGTAATACCGCTGCATGATCACGCTCACGCTGCTCATAATGGGGGTAAAGAAGATCAGCACCAGCAGCAGGGGCAGCCGCAGGATCATCGCGATCGCCACGGTTCCGCCGCCCAGCAGCATGCTGCCCGTATCGCCCATGAATGTCTTTGCGGGATACCGGTTGTACCGCAGGAAGCCCACGCATGCGCCGGCCATCGCCAGGGCAAATACCCCGGCTGTCAGCGCGGTACCTTTGTCCGCGATGGACTGCATGGCCGGAACCGCGGCAATCATCACGCAGATCACGGCCCATGCCGATGAGCTCACAGCCGTCACCGTTCCCAGCAGGCCGTCCAGGCCGTCCTGCAGGTTGCTGCTGTTCACAATAAAGATGATCACCAGGGTCATCACGGGGATGTAGAACAGCCCCAGATCCCAGTCAATTCCGGTAAACGGCACGCGGATCCTGCTTCCGATTGCGGGGTGGAAATAACAGTAAATGCTGAATCCGACGGCCACGATCACCTGTCCGGCGATCTTCTGCCACGGATTCAGCCCGTCATGGCGTTTTTTAACTGCCTTGATATAATCGTCCGCAAAGCCAACGGCCATGCTCAGGAAAGCCACCAGCAGCAGCGGAATGACCACATCCAGGCCTCCGTTCCACTCTGCCGGATGAAATGCAAGGGATGAAACCAGGATACCGGCGGCCATCATCAGTCCGCCCATGACCGGTGTCCCCTGCTTGCTCTGATGGCTGGGCCCCAGTTCGTATATCGTCTGCCCGAAATGGAGTTTTTTCAGCTCGCTGATCAGCTTCGGCCCGATCAGCAGGGCAATGGCCATACTTGCCAGCAGCGCGCCTGTCATTCTGAAAATCATTCCCGTGTCATCGTCCTTTCCGTGGAGAAAGATCCTTTAAAAATTCGCTTTTCAGATGCCGTTTTCCTGCTCTTTCCGGATCTCGAGCAGCAGTTCGCTCACGATGACCTTCTCATCAAACGGGCGCTTGATTCCCATAATTTCCTGGTAAGTCTCATGGCCCTTGCCGGCCAGCACGATCACATCGCCGTCCTCAGCCATGCGCAGCGCGCGGTCAATCGCGGCGCGGCGGTTTTCAATCACTTCGTATTTGCCGCCGGTGGGTTTGATTCCCTTTTCGATCGCGGCCAGGATCACCTGCGGGTTTTCCGTCCGCGGGTTGTCGGAAGTCAGGATGCAGTAGTCTGCCAGCCGGCCGCCGATTTCGCCCATCATCGGGCGCTTTCCCTTGTCGCGGTCGCCGCCGCAGCCGAACAGCGCGATCACCCGGTTGCGGGTAAACTGGCGTACCGTCTTCAGGATATTTTCCAGTGCGTCCGGGGAATGGCTGTAGTCCAGGATGACCTTGTATGGCGTTCCGGTCTGCAACACTTCAATCCGGCCGGGCACCCGGGTTACCGCTTCCAGGCCGTCGCGGATCTTTTCCGGCGCGATGCCCATGATCAGTGCGCAGCTGGTGGCGGCCAGGGCGTTGTAAACGTTGAACATACCGGTCATATGCATGTGGATCAGGATTTCGTTCATGCCGTGCAGCTGAACGGTAAAGCGGACGCCTTCCTCAGTAATCTCGATATCACGGGCAAACACATCCGCGTCCACGCAGATGCCATAGGTGATATGGGGCTGCACCAGGTCGGGAATCAGCTTCGCGGCCGTTTCATCATCCGCGTTCACCGCGGCGTTCCGTGCCATTCCTTCCGTGAAGAAACGCTTTTTCGTCTCAAAATAGCGCTCCATCGTGTAGAAATAGTCCAGGTGGTCCTGGCTGAGGTTGGTGTAGCACCCCACCTCAAAGCTCATGCCGTCCAGCCGGCACATATCGATTGCGTGGGCGGAAACCTCCATGCAGCACACCTGTACTCCCTCGTCCGCCATCATCCGCAGGGTTTTCTGCAGGTCGATGGGATCCGGGGTGGTCAGTTTGCTGTCCAGGTGCTGGTTTTCCACCAGGGTGCCCGTGGAACCGATAATTCCGCACTTCAGTCCGGCGCTCTCGCAGATGCTCTTGAGCAGGTAGGTGGTTGTTGTCTTGCCTTTTGTACCGGTAATGCCGATCATCCGCATCTGCCTGGAGGGATGGCCGTAGAATGCGTCCGCAATCCGCGCCATGGCGCCGCGGCCGTTGTTGACGCGGATCTGGGGCACTTCCATTTCCACATAATGCTCCACGACCAGTGCCACGCAGCCGTTCTCAACCGCTTCCCAGGCATAGTCATGCGCGTCAAACCTTGCGCCGACAATGCAGAAAAAGAGTCCGCGGTCTGTTTTGTCCCGGCTCGTTGATGTAATCTCCCGGATTTCCGTGTTCATGTCTCCCCGGGTATCCACCACGTAGGGCAGTTCTGTCAGCAGTTCCCACAGTTTCATACGCGCTCATCCTTTTCTTTATTGCCTGTAGTTATACACCAAGCGGGAGACCGACATTGTCAGTCTCCCACGTTGTTTTTATTCACCGGTACGTGCCGTCGTCACGGTCATGTTCGTGTCCGCCGCCACCGTCAGGCGGATGGTCGGCACAGCGTTGCTGGAGATCAGGTTCAGTTTCACTGCCTCCGTGCATACCCCGACGTCATTGGCGGCCATGATCATTTCCCGCTGCAGCTCAGCGTTGTACTCCGTGCTTCCGGCTACCTGGTTTTCCAGCCGGGAGATGGTCCGTGTGCCGGCCCCGATGCAGGCCAGGTCGCTCAGCAGTACAGCCGTGCAGAGGATCACCACCGCGACAATTCCGATCACAGCCACATCCCAGCGGATGCCTTCCGCGCTCACAAAACGCCGTCTCGGCTTCGCTTCCTCAATCACCTGGAAGCGGCCGCTCGGGCTCATCTGCATGCTGCCGGTCCAGTTCTGGGGGCTGGTATCGAAGCGGACCGAATCCGAGCAGCGCATACGCTGCCGGTAGATGTCGACATCCTGTACGCGGAATTCGCTCTTCCGCCGCCTGTTTTCCATCCAGTCCGCTGCGGTTGTCTGAAGTTTTCCGGCTGTGGTGGAGAATACCGTCATCCTTTCCTCACTCCGTTACGATTTGATATGATAGCCCCTTTCCGGGGTTTATTCCTTTTCTTCAGGATTCCTGAGGCCTGCAATTGTTTCCAGCATGGAGGGCAGGTTGTTCAGGAACTGCGCCCAGTTGTCGGCGCTGGCAGCGGCGGCGTTGATCAGGATATGGTCATTCGCGCCTGTAATTTCAACGTCCCGTTCTTCTCCCAGGATCTTCTGGCGGATGTTGGCCGGCAGAAGTACGCGTCCCTGCCCGTCACAGGTCTGTCCGTCATAGCTCAGGGCGTAGAAGAAATTCTTCACGGCGTTCAGCTCGGGACTCAGCTGGTTCCGGCCTTCAAACTGGGCGCTGCGTTCTTCCCACTTTTCCGTCGGGTAGATCGCGATGGATTTGAAATCGAAAGACGGGGCGATGTAAAACTCCTCGCCCAGCTTTTCGCGGAACGGCTGCGGGATTACCAGCCGGCCTTTGGCATCCAGGCCGTGGCTGAATGATCCGATAAAGCGGTATTTCCTTGTGTTTGCAGGGGTTTCGGTGGACTGGCGGTTGTTGGTTTCATGGTTCTCGTCCACGCTTTCGCACCCCTTTCTACCACTTTTATGCTCATTTTTGGGTTTCTCTTCCCTTTTTCCCCACAAATTTAACATACAATTGGTCCCAGTGCAAGAAAAAATTCAAAAAAAAAAGCGTCTCCCTGATGAGACGATTTAATTTGTTGGTAATTTTTTTGTAATATATTTGTAATATTTCAAAGGAATTTGTGTCCCTGTTTTGTTCCCCTTTACCATATTTTGTGGGTAGAAAAAGCCGGACCCGTTCAAAGGTCCGGCTTTTGTCAAGGGGAACAAATATTTTGTTACAAAAAATTAAGATTTAGTCGGCCATGGGATCTCCTGCGGGCAGAATCCGATGGCGTCGCATGACACCGGATAGTACCGGATTCCCCGCTGTTCGCCCGCAAATCCGTTCGCGCAGGCTGCGCCGTGCAGGTGGCCGGAAACAACCGCCGCCACGTTCTTCCTGGCTTCCAGCGCTTCGGTAAAAACCGTGTCCCGGTCCGTCTGGAGCAGCGGCGGAAAATGCATCATCACAAGGATGGGCTTGTCCGGGGCCGTCTGCTCCGCGTCATCCAGCGCCATTTCCAGGCGCTGCAGTTCCCTGGCAAGGATCTTCCGGTCTTCCGCTTCCAGCGGCATCCGCTCTGTCGGAAATGTCCATCCCCGGGTTCCGCATACCACGCACGGACCGATGTCCATGGCATCATGCTGCAGGGCCGCCATGCCTTCCGGCAGTGCCGCGCGCACCCTTCCGATGCCGCTCCACCAGTATTCATGGTTGCCCTTGCACAGGATCTTCCTTCCGGGAAGCCGGCTGATCTCCTCCAGGTCCGGTATGGCGTCCTTCAGCTGCATTGCCCAGCTGATATCGCCGGGAACCAGGACGATGTCATCCTCCCCGACCGTATTCCGCCAGTTTTCGCTGATGCGTAAAAAATGCCTGTCCCACTGGGGCCCGAATACGTCCATGGGTTTGTCGTCGCCCCCGGGCATATGCAGGTCTCCAATTGCAAACAGGCGCATGTTCTTATTCTTCTTCCTCCGAATCGTCTTCGTCCGCTTTGCGTTCCTCATCCTCGCGGACATCTTCCAGGCTCAGCTCGTTTTCAATCTCACCGAATTCCTGGCTCGGGATATCGGAATCATCCTCCACCTCGGGGATAATCTCATCCATACCGCTCACGGAATCCATATCGCCGATGCTGCTGGTATCCACCGGTTCGGCGTTCTCTTCTTCCTGCTCCTCGGGCAGGCTGTTGCTCTTGTTCATTTCCTTCAGGCAGAAGATGCACACATCGCGGCCCGGCAGGGCAGGTTCTTCATTGCAGATGCTGCACAGTTCCACTTCTTCGGTGTTCTTCTCGCCCTTCAGCTCCCGCAGGCAGACCTTGCAGTACTTTTCATCCTCGCGGATGTAGTTCAGATCGCAACGGGGGCATTTGATCAGCTGCATTTGTTCCTCGTCCTCCTCGATGTACCCATCAGGATTATTCTGCCACTTTGTGGCCCGCGGTTCCGGATTTCATCTGTTTTCGGGCGGAAAATCCCGTCTCGCAGGAAAAAACAGGTGCGCCATTCCACTTTCGTGTATGCCCGGCCCACCCGGCTTCCTCCCTATGTCCTCCTGAACCACGACGGGATTATACACTCATCCCCTGCCGGATGCAATAGGGAATTTGTTTTTCCCGTTTTTTTATTATTCCGCGCCTTCCGGGGCGGAAAGGATTTCTTCAATCCGCTTCAGCAGCTCATCCCGGCCGGTGCCGTCCTCGCCGCTCACGCACAGGATTTCCCACGGCTGGACGCTCAGGGCCCGGCAGATCGGCGCGAGGTACTTCATGCGCGCGCCGCGGCTGATCTTGTCCGCCTTGGTCGCGACCACGGTGAACGGAATGCCCGAATCCCGCAGGAAACGGTTCATCATCCGGTCATCCTCCGTCGGCTCATGCCGGATATCCACCAGGCACAGCACATGGCGCAGCTCGTCTGCTTTTTCAAAGTAGTCCTGCATCATCTGGCCCCAGCGGGCTTTTTCCTTCTTGTCCACCTTCGCGAATCCGTATCCCGGAAGGTCAATCAGGTGGAATGAGTTGTTCAGCAGGAATACGTTCAGCAGCCGGGTCTTGCCGGGCGTGGCGCTGGTGCGCGCCAGCTTGTTCCGCCGGCACAGCGTGTTGATCAGCGTGCTCTTCCCGACATTGCTCTTTCCGGCCACGGCGATCTGGGGAAGTCCCTTTCCGGGGAACTTCCCGTAATCCGCCATGGAAGTGATGAATTC
Source organism: Clostridia bacterium (assembly GCA_017427165.1). Classification (GTDB taxonomy): domain Bacteria; phylum Bacillota; class Clostridia; order Christensenellales; family Aristaeellaceae; genus Aristaeella. The sequence continues at coordinate 40,434 of JAFRTK010000129.1, read as the reverse complement.
CGCCGTTTTGATTTCCAGCACCGTTCAGCCCTCCATGATTGCCGCGCTCAGCACCTGCTGGATTTCCTTCACCGGAATGATCTTGAACTTCTCCAGCACGTAATCCGGGATCTTCTCCAGGTCCTTTTTGTTTTCCTCGGGGATGATCAGGGTGTTGATCCCCGCGCGGTATGCCGCCAGGGTCTTTTCCTTCAGTCCGCCGATGGGCAGTACGCGCCCGCGCAGCGTGATCTCGCCGGTCATCGCCACGTTCTGGCGTACGGGCTTCCGGGTCAGTGCGCTCACCAGTGCCGTCGTCATCGTAACGCCGGCGGACGGGCCGTCCTTCGGCACGGCGCCTTCCGGCACATGGATATGCACGTCAATCGACTGGTAGAAATCGGGATCCAGTCCCAGCTCCGCGCTGTGGGAGCGCACCCAGCTGAAAGCCGCCTCCGCGGATTCCTTCATCACGTCGCCCAGCTGGCCGGTCATCCGCATGCCGCCCTTTCCGGGCATCAGCATGCATTCCACCTCCAGCATCTCGCCGCCGACGGAAGTATACGCCAGTCCGTTCACAATGCCGATCCGGGGCTCCTTTTCGGGCTCCTCGCGGATAAACCGCGGCGCGCCCAGCAGCTCATGCAGCTTCTTTTCGGAAATGGACAGCGTCTTCTTTTTCTTTTCGAGCATTTCCACCGCGCTCTTCCGGCATACCCGGGCAGCCACCCGCTCCAGGGTGCGCACGCCGGCTTCGCGGGTGTATCCCTCGATCATCGCCTTCATGGCGCCCTCGGTCACCTTCAGGGCAGCCTCGCGCATTCCGTGCTCCCGGATCTGTTTGGGCATCAGGTGCCGCTTCAGAATCTGCAGCTTTTCCTCTTCGGTATAGCTGGGAACCTCAATCAGCTCCATCCGGTCCAGCAGCGGCTCCGGAATTGTGTCCATGCTGTTGGCTGTGGTGATAAACATCACCTTGCTCAGGTCAAACGGAAGCTCCATGTAGTGGTCCCGGAAGGCGTTGTTCTGCTCGGAATCGAGCACCTCCAGCATCGCGGATGCCGGATCGCCGCGGAAATCCCCGCTCATCTTGTCGATTTCGTCAAACAGGAACACCGGATTCATCGTCCCGGCCTGTTTCATGCCGGAGATGATCCGTCCGGGAATGGAGCCGATATACGTCCTGCGGTGGCCGCGGATTTCCGCTTCATCCCGCACGCCGCCCAGGCTCATCTGCACGAATTTCCGGCCGACTGCCTCGGCGATGGCTTTCACGATGCTCGTCTTGCCGACACCGGGAGGTCCGACAAAGCAGAGAATCGGGCCCTTCATGTCCTTCTTCATCTGCAGCACCGCAAGGTATTCGACAATCCGTTCCTTGACGTCTTCCATGCCGTAGTGGTCCCGGTTCAGGATCTCCCGCGCACGGGCCAGGTCCAGGTTGTCCTCGGTCTCCTTGCCCCACGGCAGGTCCAGGATCCACTCGATATACGTCTGGCTGATGGAGCTCTCAGGCGTTCCCGGGCCCATCCGGGTCAGCCGGTCCAGTTCCTTTTCGCACTTGGACCGCGCTTCCTCGTTCAGCGGGGTTTCCTCCATCCGCTTCCGCAGCTCGGCCACGTCGGAATCATCGCGTTCGCCCAGTTCGGTCTGGATCGCCTTGATCTGCTCGCGCAGGTAGTAGTCCTTCTGGTTTTTCTCCACCTGCTTCCGGATCCGGGCCTGGATCTGTTTTTCCGTATCCGCCATATCGCTCTCGCGGATCAGGATGGCGCACACCTTTTCCAGGCGCTTCACCGGGTCCAGTTCGTCCAGGATCTGCTGCCGGTCCTCGCGCCGGGTCAGCACATTTGCGGCCAGCAGGTCCGCCGCCTCGCCGGGCTTTTCCATGCCGCGGATGGCGTCCACAGTGTCCTGGCCCACCCGCTGGCTGTTCCGGGCGTAATCATCAAACAGGTCCTGGCAGGTGCGCAGCAGCGCCTTCGCTTCCGCGGAGCGCGCCGCGCGGTCCGGGCACACGCGGATCCGCGCTTTCATGCACGGCTCGTCGCCCAGTGTTTCTTCAATAATACCCCGGTTCTCGCCTTCCACCAGCACGCGGATGTTTTCCCCGGGCAGGTTCATCACCTGGCGAATCTCCGCGATGGTGCCGACCCGGCACAGGTCGCCGAATCCGGGTTCTTCTGTATCGTCCTGCTTCTGGCTCACCAGGAACACCTTCTGTGTCCCGGTCATTCCCTCTTCCAGCGCGGCCACGGATTTTTTCCGGCCGACGTCGAAGTGCAGCACCATATTCGGGAAAATCATCAGGCCCCGCAGCGGGAGTACCGGCAGTTCGATGGTCTGGATCTTCTTCATTCATTCCTCCGATAATCCGAACGCCTCCGGTCAGGAGGCGTCGGTTGAATCAGTCCGTTGTTCGGTTCTCTTGGCTGTTCTCCTGCGTACGCCCGCAATCAGCTTGGGTTTCCCGCCCTGCACCGATTCGGGAGTAATCACGCACTCGTTGATTTCTGCCATACCCGGCAGGTCGAACATCGTATCAAGCATCGCGTCCTCGATGATCGCCCGCAGGCCGCGCGCGCCGCACTTGCGGGCAATCGCCTGTTTCGCGATTTCCCGTACGGCGTCCTCTTCAAATGTCAGCTTCACGCCGTCCATGTCCAGCAGCGCTTCATACTGCTTGCACAGGGCGTTCTTCGGCTCAGTCAGGATGCGCACCAGCGCGTCCTCATCCAGTCCGTCCAGCGTCACCACGATCGGCAGCCGTCCCACAAATTCAGGAATCAGGCCGTACTTGGTCAGGTCCTCCGGCCGCACGTCCTTCAGGGCATCCGTCCGGGAAGGATCCCGCTGGCTCTGCAGCTCGGCGCCGAAGCCCAGTGTCTTCTTGCCGATCCGGCTCTCGATGATCGGCACCAGGCCGTCAAACGCGCCGCCGCAGATAAACAGGATATTCGTCGTATCGATCCGGATCATCTCCTGGTGGGGATGCTTCCGTCCGCCCTGCGGCGGAACGGCGGCTTCCGTGCCCTCCAGGATCTTCAGCAGCGCCTGCTGTACGCCTTCGCCGCTGACGTCGCGCGTAATGGACATGTTCTCGCCCTTGCGCGCGATTTTGTCGATCTCGTCGATGTACACAATGCCCTGCTGGGCTTTTTCGATATCCCAGTCTGCGGCCTGGATCAGCCGCAGCAGGATGGTTTCCACGTCATCGCCCACGTAGCCGGCTTCCGTCACGCTCGTGGCATCCGCGATAGCAAACGGCACTTCCAGGATCTTGGCCAGTGTCTGGGCCAGGTAGGTCTTGCCGCTTCCGGTCGGTCCCAGCAGCAGGATGTTGCTCTTCTGCAGCTCAACGTCTTCCTTCCGCTGTTTCCGGTTGATGCGCTTGTAGTGGTTGTAAACGGCAACGCTCAGTGCCTTCTTCGCCCGTTCCTGGCCGATCACATACTCGTCCAGGGTCTTTTTCATTTCCGAGGGAAGCGGCAGCTTTTTCGGTCCGGCATTCTGGAGTCCGGAATGTCCTTCCGCGTATTCTTCTTCTTCGCTCAGGATTTCATTGCACAGGGCAATGCACTCGTTGCAGATGTATACGTTCGGGCCGGCCACCAGGCGGTCCACCATGTTCTGCGTCTTTCCGCAGAAAGAGCACCTCGGCCCCTGCCGGTTGGTATAGCTGTTATTCGCCATGTATTAAACCTCTCGGCTGATACAGCCGATCCTTACTGTTTTCGCGCATTGGTGATCTCATCAGAATCTGCAGATACTGCAGCTTCCTTAAGCGACTCACCGAAGGTCCAGGACGATTGGAAAGCCCTGGCCGTGCCCGCAGGCACGGAATCCTTATTTCTTTTCGCGCGGCTGGTAGATTTCGTCAATGATGTGGTACTGAAGCGCTTCCTCAGCGCTCATGAAATAGTCGCGTTCCACATCCGCCTGGATCTTCTTCAGCGGCTGGCCGGTCATCTCGGCCATCATGTTGATCATCTTTTTCTTGGTCTTCATCAGCCATTCCGCGCGGATCGCGACGTCCGTCGCCTGGCCCTGGGCGCCGCCCAGCGGCTGGTGGATCATGACCTCGGCGTTGGGCAGCGCCAGGCGCTTTCCCTTCTCGCCGGCCATCAGCAGGAACGCGCCCATGCTGGCCGCCATGCCGACGCACACCGTCCGCACCTGCGGCTTGATGTATTGCATCGTGTCATAGATCGCCATGCCGGCTGTCACGGAACCGCCGGGGCTGTTGATATACAGGCTGATGTCGCTGTCCGGGTCTTCCATTTCCAGAAACAGCAGCTGCGCCACCACCAGGTTGGCGGTGTCGTCGTTGATTTCGCCGCCGAGGAACACAATCCGGTCCTTCAGCAGCCGGGAGTAAATGTCATAGGAACGTTCTCCCCTGTTCGTTTGTTCAATAACCATCGGTACGAGCGGCATTGTGTTTCCCTCCCTTTGACAGGAATGGCGGCCCGGCCGGGCCGCCGTTCATATGTTGTTATTCCGCGTCAGCAGCCTTCGCTGTCTTCTTGGCAGCCGGCTTCTTCGCAGGCTTTTCCTCCGCGTCATCCGCCTTGGCAGCGGCTTTCTTCGCGGCGGGCTTCTTAGCGGGCTTTTCCTCCGCGTCGTCGGCCTTGGCAGCCTTCTTCGCGGCGGGCTTCTTCGCGGGCTTCTCCTCCGCGTCATCCGCCTTGGCGGCAGCCTTCTTGGCGGTGGTCTTCTTCGCGGGCTTCTCCGCCTTTTCTTCCTTCTTCTCGACGATCTTCGCGTCCTTCTTCAGCAGGTCAAGCACTAGCTGGATGGCGGCGTTTTCCTTCAGGTAGTTCTTCTGCTCATCGGTCAGGCCCTTGCGGAATTCTTCCACATCCCGGCCCATGCTCTTCGCCTGGTCGGCAATCGCCTTTTCAACGTCTTCCTCGGTGGGCTCGATCTTCTCCGCCTTGCGGATCGCTTCGATCACCAGCTCGGCCTTCACGCGCTTCGCGGCCTCGGGCTTGTGCATGTTCACCATGTCTTCACGGGTCTGGCCGGTATACTTCATGTAGTCTTCCAGGCGCAGTCCCTGGTAGCTCATCCGCATGGCCATGTCGCGCAGCATGTATTCCGCCTGGTCGTCGATCATCGCCTGGGGAATGTCCACCGTGGCGTTCTCCGCGGCCTTGTCCACCAGCGCGTTTTCCAGCGCGGCGTTGTTGCTGCGTTCAACCTGCTCGGTCAGCTCCTTCACGATGCTGTCCTTGTAGGCGGCAAAGGTGTCAAACTCGCTGATATCGGCGGCGAAGTCGTCGTCCAGCTCGGGCTTCTCAGTCACCTGGATGCCGTTCACCTTCACATGGAACACAGCGTCCTTGCCCTTCAGCTCTTCGGCGTGGTACTCATCGGGGAACTTGACCTGCAGGTCCTTCTCCTCGCCGATGTTCATGCCGATCATCTGCTCCTCGAAGCCTTCGATGAACTGATGGCTTCCGATCTTCAGGGTCTGCTTCTCAGCGGTGCCGCCGGCGAACGCAACGCCGTCCACGGTTCCGGCATAGTCCAGGTTCACGGTGTCGCCTTCCTGCACGGGACGGTCTTCCACGTCGATGGTGCGGCTGGCCTTATCCTGGTCCTGGGCGATCCGGGCGTCGATCATGGCGTCGGTCACCTTCTGCTGTTCCGCTTCAACGCTCAGCGCCTTGTATTCGCCCAGCTCCACGTCGGGCCGCACGAACACTTCCAGGTGGAACTTCAGTTCCTTGCCCGCGCCGATCTCATCGATGTCGATGTTCGGCTGGTCGACGGGATGGATGTCTTCCGCCTTCACGGCTTCCTGGTAGATTTCCGGGAAGATCAGGTCAAAAGCGTCTTCATAGAACACGCCTTCGCCGTACATTCTTTCAATCAGGCTTCTGGGAGCCTTGCCCTTCCGGAATCCGGGAACGTTGATACGTCCGCGCATCTTCAGATACGCCTTCTGCATCGCCTCGTCGAACTGTTCGGCGGGAACGGTAAAGGTCAGCTTCGCTTTGTTTCCGGATACCTTCTCATAGGTGTGGCTCATGAATATCTTTCCTCCTGTGTTGTCTCACACTGAATACACCGGCGCATCCACAATACGCCGCATGCGATTCTACCATAAGTTTCTTTCCATTGCAATCCCTTTCCTTATAAGACTTTCAGCGTTCTTTTTTTACCCCTGTTCCGGGCTGTTTTCCCGAACATTCCCCGTCTGTCATCCGGAATCGTCCGCAATTTGTCTGATTTGGGTAGAAGGTGAGACAATTTGTACGTCTTGAGATATTCAGCAAAAAATGATAAAATACCATATCAATTTTAATGGGTGGAGGATTTGTTGCGATGCCGGAGATCGGGGCAGTTTTGCGGGAAGGAAAAGGAAAAAAAATCTACGCAACGGACAACCCGGACGAGGCGATTGTTTTCTTTAAAGATGAAGCAATGTCCTTCCACGGGCTCAAGCGCGGCCGTATTCTCGGCAAGGGCGAAGTGAATAACCAGGTCTGTGAAACCCTGTTCAACCTCCTGGCGGAACATGGCATCGAAAGCCATTTCATCCGCCGGATCGACGCGCGCCACAGCCTCATCAAGCGCTGTGAGATGTTCCCCTTCTCCGTCAAGATCCGCAACGTGGTCGCGGGCCAGCTGTCCCTGCGTACCGGTCTTCCCATCGGTATGAAGCTGGAGCAGCCGGTGGTGGAGTATATCATGCGGGATACCGATATGGACCTGGATCCTGTGATCAACCACACCCATATTTACGCCATGAAGGCCGCCACCCCGGAGGATATGAAGCAGATTGACGAAACCGCCCTGCGGGTAAACGCCATCCTGAAGGAATACCTCGGGAGCATCAATATTGAGCTGATCGATTTTAAACTGCAGTTCGGCCGTTTCCACGGAAAAATCATCGTGGCCGATGAAATTACCCCGGACACTTCGCGTTTCTGGGACAGCAGTACCCACGAGCCGCTCGACAAGGACCGTTTCAGGAGAGATATGGACAATGTCGCGGAAGCATACCAGGAAGTGCTTCATCGTATGATCGGCGTGGGTTAACCCGCGCTTTTTTGTTTGCTTGTATGATGGGAGGGAGATTATGAGCGATCATTATGGCAAAGCCCGGCGCGATGGCCTGCGGATCTACAACGCCGCAATCCAGGCCAATACAGATCCCTACCTGCCCGTGCTGGAGAGTAAGGTTCCGAATCTTGCCCAGCTGAGCCGCCTTTCCCTGGGGGTCATGACCATCCCGCTGGACCGCGTGGTCGGTTCTGTTTCCCAGGGCCGCGCCTTCGCGTTTACAGAGAACTTCCTGCCGATCCTCGACGGCGGCAGCGAATTTGCCGCCAAATGGGACCGCCTTTATGAGAGTGTGGAAGCGGAAGGAGTCAACATGCCCGTCACCGCGCTCGAGTACATGGGCTACTATTATATTATTGAAGGAAACAAGCGCGTTTCCGTCATGAAGGCCATGGAAGCCGAGGATATCGAAGCCGATGTCACCCGTGTTATGCCCGAGCGTACGGACGAGCCGGATGTCATCGCCTACTATGAATACTGCGACTTCACCAAGGAAACCGGGCTGTACAGTATCCTGTTCACCCGCCCCGGCTCCTACCAGAAGCTGGTTTCCTTCCCCGGCATCCGCGCCGGGGACAAGTGGACGGAGGACGAGATCCTGTCCCTCCGGAAACTGTACCACTATTTCCACTCGTCCTACAGCACCGTCATGCGCGGTACGCCTTCCATCCCCGCGGGGGATGCTTTCCTTGCCTACCTCATTGCCTTTGGCTACCGGGAAGTCCGGGATGAGGATATGGCCAAAACGAAGGAGCGTGTCCGCCTGATGGCCCGGGAGTTCGAATCCCACGACGGGCAGGTCCGCCTCGTGATGGACCGGAGCAAGCCGGCCCCCATCCCGATCCTCGGCCAGCTGTTCGCGCCCTCAAAGGTCCGCGCCGCGTTCCTGTTCAACCGTCCGGTGGAGCTTTCCGCCTGGAACTACTGGCACAACCTCGGCCGCATCGAAGCGGAGGAAAAGCTTGGCGGCAAGGTGGAAACAACGGTTCGGATCATTCCTTCCCGGTCGGATTTCTCCGGGGAGATTGACTCACTGATCAAAGAGGGGTATACCGCGATCTTCGCCACATCCCCCGTCATGCTCAACAGCGCGATCCAGCCGGCGCTCGAGCATCCGGAAGTCCGCTTCCTCTGCTGCTCGCTGCTGTCGAACTACAAGAATATCCGCACCTACTATATCCGGTTCTATGAGCCGAAGTTCCTGCTCGGCCTGGCCGCGGGCATCCTGTCGGAAAGCGGCAAGATTGGCTACATCGCCGATTTCCCGATCCACGGTTCTCCTTCCGCCGCCAACGCTTTCGCGCTCGGCGCCCGGATGGTCAACCCGAAGGCGAAGGTATACCTCAACTGGTCCTCGGCCTCCTGGTTTGATTCCAAAAACCCGTTCGAGGATCCGGATATCCGCGTCATCTGCAACCGGGATATCACCGCCCCGACGCACACCGCCCGCGATTACGGCCTGTATGTGCGCGAAGGCAAGGATATTGTCAACATGGCCACCCTGGTCCCGCGCTGGGGCGTCCTCTACCGCACAATGATCGAGATGATGCTGGACGGCACCTTCGATGCCGCCGGTGACAAGCAGTCCGTCACCAACTACTGGTGGGGTCTCGGCTCCCGGATCATCGATGTGGCCTTCTCTTCCCGCTTCGATCCCTATGCGGCCCGGATCATCCGTCATTTCCGCGATGAGCTGAAGGAAGGCAACTTCTCCCCCTTTGAGGGAGAAATCCGGGACCAGGCCGGCACGCTGCGCTGTGAAGCCGACCGCCGCATGACTCCCGCCGAAATCCTGTGTATGGATTACCTGGTCGATAATATTGTCGGTTCCTTCCCCGCGGAGGAGGAACTGATCGAAACCGCGCGTCCGCTCGTCCGTCTCCAGGGCATCCGGGGCGAACTTCGTCCGGAGCTCTCCTCCTTCAGCTGGAACAGAAAGTGAGCAATTGATTATGCGGATTCTGGCTCTCGCGGATGAACCTTCCAACAGGCTGTGGGGTGATCATTGCAGGGAAGCGCTCAGCGGAATTGACCTGATTCTTTCCGCCGGCGACCTTCCTTCCAGTTACCTGTCCTTCCTCACATGCTTCACCACCGCGCCCGTGGTATACGTCCACGGCAACCACGATGATAAGTATGCGCAGAAGCCCCCGGAAGGCTGCCTCTGTGCGGACGGAAAGGTCGTGCAGCTCAAAGGGGTCCGTATTCTCGGCCTCGGCGGCTGCCTCCGCTACCGGCCGGATGCGGTCAATATGTATTCCGAGCAGGAGATGGAAGACCGGATCCGGTCGCTCCGCCGGAGCCTCCGTTCCACCGGCGGCTTCGATATTCTCCTCACCCATTCCCCGATCCGCGGCGTAGGCGACCAGGATCATATCTCCCACCGCGGATTTGAGTGTTTCGGGCCGCTGCTGGATAAATACCGTCCCGCCGTCATGATCCACGGGCATGTGCACCAGGCCTATTCCGCGTTTTTCCAGCGCCAGCGGGAATACCACGGAATCCCGGTCATCAACGCGTCCACATCCTTTGTGTTCGATCTTCCGGATACCCCGGACCGTAAAGAGCCGTCCCGATGGGGACTCCGCATCATGGAAAAAGCCAGCCGCTTCGAGTGAAGCGGCCGGCTTTTTTTGATTCCGGCTATTCAGTCCAGCCATTCCTTGCCCGCGGGGACATCCTCCTCGCGTTCATTCAGCATATACGCTTTGTGGCGTTCATCCGGAATAATCCCGGGTTCCATCGCAAACCGTTCTTCCGGTACATGCAGTTTGATCTCTTCATGGTTCAGGATCATCTGCACATAGTCCTGAATGCAGGTCAGCCTCCTCGGCAGTTCCACCCCGTAGGTTTCCTTTGCCGGGGATTTGTGGTTGTCCGATCCGGCAGTCATCACCAGGCCGAATTCCCGTCCGTACCGGATCGCCCGCGCGTCATCCAGCGGGTCGTTTCCGAAGTTGGCCGCCTCAATCCCGTCGCAGAAGTGCAGCCCCAGGCGGATCCGGTCCATATAGTTCCGCATCCGGAAGGGATGGGCCTGGATCACGCAGCCGCCGGCCTTGTGCACTTCGTCCAGCTGCTGCCGCCGGGTCCAGTGTTCCATTTCCGGGTGAGCTTTCATGTATTCCTTCGTCAGGCCGTAGATCAGGTACTCATCCCCGGTGTGATTCTCTTCGATTCCGAAGAAAACATCCAGCCCGATCCGGTCGCCTTCTTCCTTGGCGTCCTCATATCCGCGCCAGTACAGGTCCACCCGCTCCTCCCAGGGCAGGTTCCGCGGCACCGCCGTGTTCCCCCGGAAGAAATGGTCGGTCATGATAATTCCGGTATACCCGATATCCTTGTAATATCTTGCGTGTTCCTTCCCTGTGCTGGTTCCGCAGGCGCTCGCCAGGCAGGTGTGCATATGGGTTTCATACAAAAACGGCATTGCTTTCCGATCTCCTTCCCTCAGCAACCGTCTTATATTACACGAAACAAACCCGCTTCGCAAGACAGAAACTATGCCTGTTGTTGACAAAAAAAGCGGAACACCCGCCGGTGTTCCGCTTCATCTGTCTCTTTTTACTTTCCGATCTTTTCCAGTGCTTCTTCAATCAGGGTTTCATAGGCTTCGGGCCCCCGGGCGCCGACCGCCGCTTCCCCGACAATATGGCCTTCCGGATCAACAAAGTATGTGGTCGGAATATACATGGAAGGCATGGCTGTGTCAATTCCGTCCCAGGGCAGAAGGTTTGGGTAGGTCACGCCGGTCCGGGCGGCAATCTCTTCCGCTTCCTCAATCAGTTCCCTGTCATTCGGGCCGGCAATATCAACAACCACTCCGATGACGGCGATATTCCGTTCCTTCATCTTCCGGTTCAGTTCCTCCAGGCCCGGCATTTCCTGCTTGCACGGTCCGCAGAAAGTGCCCCACAGATTCACCATCGTCAGTTCATACTGGCTGAAAAGTTCCGCGGAGTTCACCGGGTTCCCGTCCAGGTCCACGGTCTCGAAGGTTACGATCGAACCGTCTTCCGCCGTTGTCCGCGGTCTTTCCGGCTCAAAAAACCGAATCCAGTTCGTATCTTCGCACGCCTTCACCAGCGTGTTGTATTCCTTCCGGTATTTCGCTTCAAACCGGAGCGCGGCATATGCCTGCGGACCGGCGGAGATAAAGAAGCGGTAATCCCCGGCTGCTCCGATCTCCCGGAGATCGCTCACCGGAGCGTCCAGGTTTCCCAGCACTGTCCGGATGTCGTCCGCTGTCTTGCCGTTATCAATGCAGATCACCCACAGGATATCCGCTATGCGTTTAGTCAGGAATTCAATTTCCTCATTGGTCAGTTCCTGCTTTTCATTCAGTTCAGTGTACTTTTCTTCCGGAAATGCGAAGTATTTCAACCCGGCAATATAAATACCGGTATCCAGTTCCATATCATACGCGGGAGTAACAACGCCTTCTGTTTCTGTGAAAACAGCGGGTAATTCCATCTCCACGCCTGTGGCGCTGAAAGGGATCTTCTCCGGCTCCGAGGCGGTTTCTGCCGGTGCGCAGATCGGAATGATGCATATGGCCAGTGCCAGGATCAGGGTCATTGTGGTTTGAATCAAATTACGTTCTTTCATATTGTTTTTCCTTCTTTTCTTCGCGTTTGCGGAATTCCTTTCCCGCAACGGTGTATTTCAGCGCGTGTACAGGGCATGCCTTCATGCATTCCCCGCAGCGGATGCATTCCGCGCTGTTGGGTGTCCGGTGCGGATCCACGTTCATCCCGCAGGCTTTGGCGCATTTTCCGCAGTCTGTGCAGGCCGTGGCGTCCACCTTCATCCGGACGATGCTTGCCCGCTGGAACAGGGAGTAGAACGCGCCCAGGGGGCACATGTACTTGCAGAACGGCCGGTAGATGAATATGGAGCTCAGCACGCACAGCACCAGGATCGCCATTTTCCACCGGAACAGCCAGCCCAGCGCCGGGCGGAGCACATCGTTCAGCAGCACCTGCGGGATTCCGCCCTGCAGGGTCCCGACCGGGCACAGGTATTCGCAGAAGAACGGCGCACCGGATCCGAACTCATCCCTCCAGAACAGCGGAAGCCCGATCACCAGCACTGCCAGCACGATATACTTCAGCCACCGCAGCGGCCGGTCGATCTTTTCGGGTATTTTCAGCTTCGGTGTCGGGATTTTGTACAGCAGCTCCTGGATCAGGCCGAAGATACACAGCCATCCGCAGATCAGCCGGCCCGCCAGCATTCCGATCGCAAGAAGGTATCCAAGCACATAAAACGGGAATTTCAGCCGCCGCGCACTCAGCGCGTTCTGCAGCGCTCCGACCGGGCAGGAGCCGAGCGCTCCGGGGCAGGAATAGCAGTTCAGTCCGGGTACACATACGCGCTTCAGCCCGCCTTCATACAGGTTCGGCCCTCCCGGAAGGAATCCCTGGACATACGCGTTGGACAGCAGGCCCCATCCCAGCTGAACCATCTTTCTCCGGTGCCTTCCGATGGCTGAAATGATCTTTCTGAAAAACTTACCCAAGGCCGATACACTCCATGCAGATCCGGATCGCCTTCCGCAGCACGTCTTCCGCCTGTCCGGTCGCCGCGCCGTATATGCACAGGCCCAGCGCTGCGATAAAGCACACCGCCGGCAGCCATCTCCGCCATTCTTTCATATGCCCGATCACTCCTTTTCCCCGGAGGTTTCCCGAAAAGGATATCAGAGTACCCTGCGAAAATCAACCGGACACGCATATAACGCACGAAGGCGGGATATCCTTCCGGAAATCCCGCCTTTTTCATTTCCTGCCTGTCAGTTTCCCCGCTCCAGCAGGTTTACCAGGTACACAAACTCTTCCTTGCAGCTGTCCCCGGCCACACTGCCGCAGCTCCGCAGCAGCTCCAGCGCGCTGGCATAGGTGGCAGTTCCCTTCCACTCGCTGTCCCGCAGGATCATGCCGGTCTCAATCACCGCCGCAGCGAACTTCATGTTGTCATCCATCTCCGCACTTACGATTCCCGCTCCCACGGGGTACTCATACAGCTTGCTCGTGTCGCCGTCCGGCTCCTTGGCGCGGATGCTCACGGTCAGCATTTCCTGGCTGCCTACTTTCTGTACCGGCATGGAGTACCGGCTTTCCGCGTCACCGAAGTCGAAATCGGAATCTGCCGGAACGATCTCGTACAGGGCCGTCATTCGGTGACCGCTGCCGATCTCGCCGCCGTCCACCGCGTCATTCGCGAAATCCTCTGCCTCCAGCAGCCGGTCTTCATAGCCGATCAGCCGGTATCCGCTCACAAACGCCGGGTTGAAGTCCACCTGGATCTTCACGTCCTTCGCCACGGTGATGAAGGTTCCGCCGCCTTCGGTCACCAGCGCCTTCCGCGCCTCATGGATCGTGTCGATGTACCAGCAGTTCCCGTTGCCGTAATCCGCCAGCGCTTCCATCTTGTTGTCCTTGTAATTTCCCATGCCGAATCCCATGCAGGTCAGGCTCACGCCGCCTTCGCGCTTTTCTTCCGCCAGCCGGGCCAGGTCGCCCTCGCTGGTCACGCCGACGTTCAGGTCGCCGTCCGTCGCCAGCAGGATGCGGTTCACGCCGTCCTTCAGGTAATACTTCTCCGCGATTTCATATGCCCGCATGATGCCGGCGCTGCCGTTGGTCGATCCGTGGGCTTCCAGCTCGTTGATGGCTTCCATAATCCGGGTCTTTTCCCGGGCCGGCACGCCCTCAATCACCACCCGGTCCCGGCTGGCATAGGTCACGATGGACACCGTGTCTTCCGGCTTCAGGTCATCCAGCAGCATCAGGAACGCGCGCTTCACCAGGCCCAGCCGGTCTTCCCCCTGCATGCTGCCCGATGTGTCAATCAGGAACACCAGGTTATGCCCCGGCCGGTTCTCTTCCTCAACCACCTTCGCCTGCAGGCCGATCTGCAGCAGCTGCGTCTTTTCGTTCCAGGGGCACGGCGCGCAGGTAATCGTCACTCCGAACGGTTCATTCCCTTCCGGCTGTTTGTAGTCATACCGGAAATAGTTCAGCATTTCCTCAATCCGCACACTGTCCGCCGGTACCCGTTCCCCGCTCAGGATCTTCCGCCGCAGCAGCGCGTAGCTGGAGGTATCCACGTCCGCCGCAAAGGTGCTCAGCGGGGATACCTTCGTGCTCAGGAAACGGTTCCCCCGGAATGTGGTGTACTCCTCCGTATTCCAGTAACCCGTACCAAGCATCTTCATGGACGCGGTAGCCATCGGCATGGGCGCGTAATTCACACTTGCGTCAGCTTCCGTGCAGGCCTCATATACCACACCATCCCCAAACAGCCATCCGAGACCCGTATCTGTCGGCTTGTACGCTTTCTTCGTGCATTCCGCCAGCACGTTCATCGTGGTCTCGTCCGCCATTCCCGTCGCCAGCAGCCAGTTGTCCTTCTGGAACCACTGCAGTGCTTTCTCTGTCGCGTCATCAAATGTTCCCGAAGCATTCCCCTCCAGGTACTCCAGCTCAATCAGCCTCGTCTGGATCCATGTCACTTTCTCTCCGCTGTCGCCCTTCCGCAGGATCTCATTTCCTTCCGCGAAGGCCGCCGCCATCCCGGTCAGTGCCAGGACCGCCGCCAGCAATGCCGCAAAAAACTTTTTCATCTCCGTGTTCTCCTTTCAGTGTCCGGTTTTCCCGGTCTCATCCTGTCAGACGCACAGAATCCGAAAAAGTTCCCGCGATTTCATCTTTTTTAAGAGTGTTTTGTAAAAACGAAAATCGAACGGAGAGGTTCGGAACGCCCGAAAAACTATCCGTTGGATAGTTTCCAGCGGAGAACGGGAGGCAGCCCCGGATAGGTTCCTTTCGTTCGATTTTTCATATATGGAAATATGTTACGCAGGAAATTGGGACAAGCGTAAGCCCAAGGTGTTCCGTTCAGAGACGTTATGAAGCACGCCAGTTCTTAGCGATTGGCGAGGCGTAGCCGAAGACAGAGCTTAGAATCTGCTGCGTGCGGAATACAGGCGCGAGCCGTGTCGAAGAACGGAATTCCTTGGGCTGAAGCGTGCCGGGCAGTATCTGCAACGTTATAGAACGCAATTGCAATTCGTATCCCGGAACACAGTCACCCAATCTGAAGCGACTCCAAATAAAAAAGAAAAAGCAGGGTTCCTCCCCTGCTTATTTCCCTTCCCATTCATCAAACCTGAATGCGATATTCTCCTTTGCGTGCGCATCACTGGACATGATCAGCTTTCCGCCATGCGCCCGGATGTAATCCCGGATCTCCTTCGCCGGATACGGCGCTGTCCGGTATCCCCGGGAGATCGCGCCGGTGTTCACCTCAAAGGGCTTCCCGGTCTTTAGCAGCTCATCTGCTGCCTTCTGCCAGGCTTTGACATACCGCGGATGGTTTGTATCAAACGCGGGATCCTGCTCAATGAATTTCGTAATCAGGTCAAAATGCCCGATGATGTCGCATTTCGTCACTTCCACTACCTTGGCCATCATCGCGTAGTAGGCTTCCGCCAGGGCATAGAAGTCGCCGCCGAAATACCTGTCCGCACCTTCCCGCAGCTTCTCCGCCATATAGTCAACGGGCACACGGTGCCCGTCCGGCATGGCCAGCCAGTGAACCGAGCCGATCGTGTAATCGTAATCAGCAAAGTCATCGGTAAAGTAGTCTCGTTCCAGCCCGCACAGCACGCGGATCTGTCCGGCATACTTTTCCTTCAGCCGGGCGATCTCCGCACGGTAGTCCGCGCTCTGCTCCAGCGTCATTCCGCAGGGGTCCCCGGAGCTGTGGTCGGAAATCCCGACGGTTTCCAGTCCCTTCCGGATTGCTTCCTGTACCATCTCCTCCGCCGTATTCGTCCCGTCGGACCAGACGGTATGCATGTGAAGATCGAACATCAGACCATTTTCTCCTGCTTCACTTTCTTGTCAATCACATGGCGGGATGCCAGCTCCCGGTGGATATCCTCCAGGGAGATCCCCGCTTCAATCATCAGCACCATGACGTGGTACGCCAGGTCCGCGATTTCATACACGGTGTTCTTCTTGTCCTTGTCCTTCGCGGCGATGATCACTTCCGTGGTCTCCTCGCCCACCTTCTTCAGGATCTTGTCCAGTCCCTTTTCAAACAGGTAGGTGGTGTAGGATCCTTCCTTCTTCTCGATCTTCCGGCCGATCAGCAGGTTCATCAGTCCTTCATAGGTGAACTCATGCAGCTCGTCGCTCTCCCACACTTCGTCGTTGAAGCAGGATTCCGCGCCGGTATGGCAGGCCGGACCGTCCTTCTCCACCTTCACCAGCAGGGCATCCCGGTCGCAGTCCGCCGTGATGGAAACGATATGCTGGTAGTTGCCGCTAGTCTCGCCCTTCAGCCACAGTTCCTGCCGGCTCCGACTCCAGAAACAGGTCAGCCCCTTCTCCATGGAGATCTTCAGGCTTTCCTTATTCATGTACGCCAGCGTCAGCACCTTGCCGCTGATCGCGTCCGTCACAATCGCGGGAATCAGTCCCTTTTCGTCAAACTTCAGTTCATCGATATTCAGCATGGTTTTCTACTCCTTTATTATTGTTCATATTCATCGGGATCCGATTCAGATCCTCGCGCTGATTCCGTTCCTCCGCATTTCCTGCTTCAGGTCGGCAATCCGGACTTCCCCGAAGTGGAAGATGGAAGCCGCCAGCCCCGCGTCGACACCGGGCAGCGTTTTGAACAGCGTAATGAAGTCCTCGATCTTCCCAGCGCCGCCGGAAGCGATCACCGGCACCTTCACCGCGCTGCACACCTTCTCCAGCAGTTCCAGGTCAAATCCCTGCTTCACGCCGTCCGTGTCCATGGAGTTCACCACGACCTCGCCAGCGCCTTCGCCGACACAGCGGCGGACCCACTCGATGGCTTCCAGCCCGGTGTTTTCCCGGCCGCCCTTGGCGAAGATCCGGAACACGCCGTCCACCCGCTTCACGTCCACGCTCAGCACCACGCACTGGTCGCCGTACAGCCGGGCCGCCTTGCCCACCAGTGAGGGATCCCGGATTGCGCCGGAGTTGACCGACACCTTGTCTGCGCCGCACTTCAGCACGCGGTCAAAGTCATCCGTCGTGTTGATGCCTCCGCCAACCGTCAGCGGAATGAACACCGTCCGCGCGGTTTCCGTCAGGATATCCGTAAACAGCGCCCGTCCTTCCGCGCTGGCGGTGATGTCGTAGAACACCAGCTCATCCGCGCCGCAGTCGCTGTAATACTTGGCCAGCTTCACCGGGGAATCCACATCCCCCAGGTTCTGGAAATTCACGCCCTTGACCACCCGTCCGTCCTTCACGTCCAGGCAGGGAATAATTCTCTTGGTAATCACCGGGCCACCTCTAATGCTTTCTTCAGGTCAATATCGCCTGTGTAGTAGGCCTTGCCGATAATCGCGCCGTACAGGTTCATCTTCCGCAGGCTTTCCACGTCCTCCAGGCTGGACACCCCGCCGGAAGCCGTAATCTGCAGTCCCAGTTCTTCGGACAGTTCCCTGTACATTTCGCGGTTGGTTCCGCGCATTGCGCCGTCCCGGGAGATATCCGTGCAGATCAGGGTTTTCACGCCGATCTTCTCCATCTTCCGGCAGAAATCCATCAGGCCGATGGCGGACTTCTCCGTCCATCCCTTCACGGCGATAAAACCGTCCCGGACGTCCGCGCCCACGGCGATCCTCTCCCCGTATTTTTCCACCGCCGCGGTCAGGAACTTCTCGTCCTCCACTGCCGCCGTTCCGAGGATCACCCGGTCCAGCCCGGCGTCCAGGTAGCGCTTCACAACCTCCATGCTCCGGATGCCGCCGCCGATCTCACAGAACAGGCCGCTGCTTTCCCGGATCCGGATCACCGTCTCCAGGTTCGGCGTCTCGCCGCTCTTTGCGCCTTCCAGGTCCACCAGGTGGGCATGGGTTGCGCCGCAGGCGGCAAAGTCCTTCCCGATCTCTTCGGGATGTTCGCTGTAAACGGTCATCTGGGCGTAGTCGCCCTTGAACAGGCGGACCGCCTTGCCTTCAAACAAATCAATCGCGGGAAACAGGATCATGCGATTCCCTCCGTTTCACAGAAGGCCCGCAGGATCTGCAGTCCCGTATTGCTGCTCTTTTCCGGGTGGAACTGGCAGCCGAACACGTTGTCCTTGCCGACGCACGCGGTAATCTCTTCACCGTACTCCACCGTAGCCAGCAGGGATTCTTCGCATTCCACCGCGCTGAAGGAGTGCACAAAGTACACATAGTCTCCCTCACGGGTATACTTCAGCAGCGGGGATTCCTTTTTGATCTTCAGGTCATTCCATCCCATCTGGGGAATCTTAAGGTTCTCCGGAATCCGTCCGGCCATTGGGCGGATCACGCCCTTCAGCAGTCCCAGTCCCGGATGCTCGCCGTATTCATAGCTGCGCTCAAACAGCATCTGCATTCCCAGGCAGATGCCCAGGAGCGGCTTTCCCTTCGCCGCCTCCTCCCGGACCACTTCATCCAGTCCGCTTTCCCGCAGCTTGCGCGCGGCGTCTTCAAAAGCGCCGACGCCGGGAAGGATCACCCGGTCTGCCGACCGGATCCGCTCCGGATCGGCGGTCACCTCGGCATCCTCGCCGATCGCCGCGAAGGAGGAGCGAAGGGAAAACAAATTCCCGACGCCATAGTCAATGATGGCTGTCATCACAGTACTCCTTTCGTGGAGGGAATCTCGCCCGCGGTATCCGGATCAATCTTCACGGCCGCCCGCAGGCTCCGGGCCACGCTCTTGAACGCGCCCTCAATGATGTGGTGGCTGTTCCGCCCCGCCAGCTGGCGGATGTGCAGCGTGCAGCGCGCGTTCTGGGCAAATGCCTGGAAGAAATCCTCCACCAGCTCGGTGTCAAAAGTCCCAACCTTCTCCGTCGGAATATCCAGCCCGTAGGCCAGCATGCCCCGTCCGGAAATATCCACGGCGCTTTCAATCAGGCTCTCGTCCATCGGCAGCAGCATGCTCCCGTACCGGGTAATCCCCTTCCGGTCGCCCAGCGCCTTGTCAAAGGCCTGGCCCAGGGCGATGCCGATATCCTCCGTGGAGTGATGGTCGTCCACCCAGGTGTCTCCCTTGCAGGTCACCCGCAGGTTAAACCGGCCGTGCCGGGCAAACAGCTCCAGCATGTGGTTCAGGAATCCGACTCCCGTGTCAATCGCGTATTCGCCGGTTCCGTCCAGGTCCAGTGCAACCAGGACGTCCGTTTCGCCCGTCTTCCGGCTGATCTCGCTCTGCCGCATACCGCAGTCCTCCTTTATGCTTTCAGGATCCGGCTGATCTTTTCAATCACCGTTTCCATGTCTTCCCTGGTTCCGATCGTAATCCGGTTGTAATCCCTGATCCGCTCTACGCTGAAGTGGCGGATCAGGATTCCCTGTTCCTTCAGCTTCAGGTACAGGTCTTCGCCGGAGATTTCCGGATGCCTTGCGAACAGGAAGTTGGTCCGGGAAGGCGTTACCTCAAATCCCAGCTCCTCAAATTTCTGCCGCGCCCATTCCCGGGTTTCAATGATCCTGCGGCAGTTCTCCATGTTGTACTCGTCGTTTTCCACACACGCCGTCCCGGCGGCCATGGTCACGCTGTCGATGTTGTAGGGGTTGGTGGAAAACTGCACCGTCTTCAGGTCCCGGATCAGCTCCGGGTTCGCGATGCCGATTCCCAGCCGCGCGCCTGCCATGCTGCGGCTCTTGGAGAACGTCTGGGTCACCAGCAGGTTGTCATATTCCCGGATCAGCGGCACGCAGCTTTCTGCGCCGAAGTCCACATAGGCCTCGTCCACAACCACCACGTTGTAGGGATTCTGCTCCAGGATCTGTACAATCTCTTCCCGTTTCAGGGCGATGGCTGTCGGCGCGTTCGGGTTGGCGATGAAGATCGTCCCGGCTGCCTGGAAATAATCCTGAATCCGGATGGTCAGGTCGTCCTGCAGCGGGATTTCCCGGTACGGCACCTGGTCAATCTGCGCGAACACCGGATAGAATCCGTAGGTGATATCCGCGAATACTGCCGGCGTATGCTTGTCGCAGAACGCCATAAACGCGAAATTCAGCACCTCGTCCGATCCGTTCGTGATGATCAGCTCATCCATCGATACATTCAGTCGTTTGGTCAGGGCTGCCCGCAGGCTGGTGCTTTCCGTATCCGAATAGAGCTGCAGGCTCTTCGCAGCCTCCTCCGCCGCTTTCGCCACTGCGGGGTGCGGCGGATATGGATTCTCGTTGGTGTTCAGCTTGATGTAC
Source organism: Clostridia bacterium (assembly GCA_017427165.1). Classification (GTDB taxonomy): domain Bacteria; phylum Bacillota; class Clostridia; order Christensenellales; family Aristaeellaceae; genus Aristaeella. Next base: position 20,138 of record JAFRTK010000129.1, on the reverse strand, counting down.
TTCTGGTTCCGCGGCTGTTCGCCCGGAACATATGCCTTCAGGGTTGCGTACTTATCCGAAAAATACCGGCTCATATCACACTGTCTCCCTGATTATTCTTCTTATTCTTCCCGGGTACGGATGGTGGCGCTGCGCGCGTGGGCGGTCAGCCCTTCCTTCCGCGCGAACAGGTCCACGTCCTCCGCAACCCGTGCCAGCGCGTCCCGCGTGAAGTAAGTATACTGCGTTTTCTTCACAAAGTCATCCACCGACAGTGGGCTGGAGAACTTCGCCGTTCCCTGCGTGGGCAGCGTGTGGTTCGGTCCCGCCAGGTAGTCGCCCAGCGCTTCCGGGCAGTTGCGGCCCATGAATACGGACCCGGCATGCCGGATGCTGTCCAGGTAGTCAAACGGATTGTCCACGCACAGTTCCAGGTGTTCCGGCGCGATCTCGTTCGCGATGTCAATCGCCTTCTTCAGGTCGTCCGCCACGATGATCTTGCCGTTGTTGTCAATGGACGCCCGGGCAATCTCGTAACGCTCCAGTTCCGGCAGCTGCTTTTCCAGCTCCTTGCTCACCGCTTTGGCCAGCTTCATGGAGTCGGTCACCAGCACCGCGCTGGCCACCTTGTCGTGCTCCGCCTGGCTCAGCAGGTCCGCCGCCAGGTAAGCCGGGTTGCTCTTTCCGTCCGCTACCACCAGGATTTCGCTCGGCCCGGCGATCATGTCAATGGAAACCACGCCGTATACCTGGCGCTTTGCTTCCGCCACAAACGCGTTCCCGGGTCCGACAATCTTGTCCACCTTCGGCACGGATTCCGTTCCGTATGCCAGCGCCGCGATAGCCTGTGCGCCGCCCGCCTTCACAATTCGGTCTGCCCCGGCGATCTTCGCCGCCGCCAGAATCACGGGATTGATCTTCCCGTCCGGTCCCGGAGGGGTGGTCACGATGACTTCCTTCACCCCGGCGATCTTCGCGGGGATCACGTCCATCAGCACGGTGGAGGGATATGCCGCGGTGCCGCCGGGCACATACAGGCCCGCACGGTCCACGGGGATCACTTTCTGGCCCATCACGATGCCGTCCTCGTCATTGATGATGAACGAGTTCCGCACCTGGCGGCTGTGGAATTTCCGGATGTTCGCCGCGGCCTTTTCCAGCACGGCGATGAATTCCGGCTCCACCTGCCGGAGTCCTTCCTCCATTTCTTTTTTCGTCACGGTCAGGCTCCGTACCGCAGCCTTGTCAAACTTCTTTGTATATTCCCGCAGCGCCTTGTCGCCCTTCTCGCGTACGTTGCGGATAATCTCCGCCACCGTATCGGTCACGTTCACGGTCGGCATGCTGCGGGCGAATATCTCTGTGTTCGGCGTCTCGCCGTATTTCATAATCCGGATCATTCCTGGGACACTTCCTTCCTGAGCTCATTCACAAGCCGCTCAATCGGTTCCGTCTTGAATTTGAATCCCGCCTTGTTCGCGATCAGCCGGGCGGAGATCGGCACGATGGTTTCAATGACCTCCAGGTGGTTTTCCCGCAGGGTCGTTCCCGTCTCCACGATATCGACGATCACGTCGCTCAGTCCCAGGATCGGGGCAATCTCAATCGATCCGTTCAGGTGGATGATGTCGATGTCCCGCCCGAGGGAGGTGTAGTAATCCCGGGCAATGCGGCTGAACTTCGTCGCCACCCGCAGTGTCCGGTCCTGGTTGTCTTTGAATCCTTCCGGCGCGGCCACGGCCATCCGGCATTTGCCCACGTTCAGGTCCAGCAGCTCGTACACGTCCGGCCGATACTCCAGCAGGATGTCCTTGCCGGCCACGCCGATGTCCGCGGCGCCGCGTTCCACGTAAATCGCCACGTCTGACGGCTTCACCCAGAAATAGCGGACTCCCGCTTCCTCGTTGTCAAAAATCAGCTTCCGGCTGTTCTCCAGCAGTGCGGGGCACTCAAAACCCGCCCCGGCAAACATGGCGTAAACCTTTTCACCCAACCTGCCCTTGGGAAGTGCGATGTTAAGCATTGGTCCCTGCCTCCTCGTTCAGCCGTTCCAGCATATTCAGGAATACCGCGAATCCCACGGCCTTGTCGCGCCGGCCCATCCGGCGCATCAGGTGGTCATACTGCCCGCCCGACAGAACGCTGCCGGGAACACCGCTGATGAATCCCTTGAAGGCGATCCCGTTGTAGTACTTCGTGTCGCCCGTTGCGGAGAAATCCACGCGGATTTTGTTTTCCATCGGGGTGCCGGCAAATCCGGCCACCGCGCGTCCCAGCTCCGCCGCGGCTTCACCGACGCCGTTTTCATCGGCCAGCGCCCGGATTTTGGGCATCACGGCCTTTGGCGCGCCGTACAGGCTCAGCAGCTGGATCAGCGGTTCCTCGGCGCCTTCCGCGATACCGTTTTCCCGGCAGATGCGGCGGATCCCGTGCAGGTTCTTCTCCCCGGCGCAGTGCAGGATGGCCTCCCGCGTGGCCGCGTCCGGCGCAATCCCGTCCACAAAGGAGCTCAGGATGTCCAGGTGGCTCACTTCCAGCACGAACTCATCCGCGCACAGCTTCAGGCTTTCCGCCGCCAGCTTCAGCACCTCAGCCACGCAGGCGCCGTCCACATCGCCCATGCATTCCACGCCGACCTGGGTCTGCTCGCGGAAGCCGTCCTCGGCGCTGGTCACGCGGTATACGTTCTCATGGTAGTACACCTTGCGGATCTGCCCGGGATTGTCCCGCCCGTTCTTCACAATGGACAGCGTCACGTCCGGCTTCAGCGCCATCAGGCGCCCGTTCGTATCCGTAAAGGTAATTACGCTGTCGGAAAACAGGAAGTCCTTGTTCCGGCTGTACAGGTCGTACTCCTCAAACTTGCCCATCCGGTACCGGCTGTATCCGTAGCCGTTATACAGTCCCCGGAGGCGGAAGCCGATCCGCTCCTGCGCGTCCATTACCTGATCCTCGATCATCATTCCGGTTCACCTCATCCGTTCGGTTTCATCCTAATATACATTCTTTTGGTGTCCGGGGAAACCCCCTCGCCAAAATACTTCATCATATTACTGCTTTACCGTGATAAAGTCAAGGGATTTTTCAAAAGAATTTCTGCCTGTTATTGACTTAGAGTGAACTCTATCTCTTATGATGTTCTTACCCATATTGAAGCTCTTTCCGGAAAGGATGGATTGTATGAATAATTTTATCTTCTACTCGCCCACCTGCTTCGTTTTCGGCAAGGATACGGAATCCCAGGCTGGTGCGCTGGTTAAGCGCTTCGGCGGTTCCCGTGTGCTGATTCATTACGGCGGCGGCAGTGCGGTCCGTTCCGGCCTCATCGACCGGGTGGAGGCTTCCCTCCAGGCGGAAGGCATCCCGTACTTCCTGCTGGGCGGCGTCCGTCCGAATCCCCGCAGCGGCCTGGTCTATGAGGGCATCGAGCTGTGCCGGAAGGAAAATATCGACTTCATCCTCGCCGTCGGCGGCGGAAGCTCCATCGACTCCTCCAAGGCGATTGCCGCCGGCGCGGTGTATGACGGGGATTTCTGGGATTTCTACAGCGGCAGGCGGATCGAAAAGGCCCTGCCGGTCGGCACGGTGCTCACCATCGCCGCCGCCGGCAGTGAAGGCAGCCCGGACAGCGTCATCACCCGGGAGGACGGCATGTTCAAGCGCGGCGCCAGCGGCGACGCCATCCGTCCCCGCTTCTCCATCCTCAATCCCGCCCTCACGCAGACCCTCCCGCCCTACCAGACGGCCGCCGGAATTACGGACATCATGGCGCACCTCTATGAGCGGTACCTCACCAACACCAAAGAGGTGGAAGTGACCGACCGGCTCATCGAATCCCTGCTCCTCACCATGATCCATGAAGGCCCCCGTGTCATCGCCGATCCGGATAACTATGATGCCCGCGCAAATATCATGTGGGCCGGCATGATGGCCCACAACAACTCCTGCGGTGTCGGCCGCAGCCAGGACTGGAACAGCCACAATATCGAGCATGAGCTTTCCGCCCTGTATGACTGCGCGCACGGCGCCGGCCTCGCCGTCACCCTGCCCGCGGTGTTCACCTATGTCATGAATCACGATGTGATGCGCTTTGCGCAGGCTGCGGTCCGCGTCTGGGGCTGCCAGATGGACTTCGCCCATCCGGAAGTCACCGCCCGCGAAGGCATTGAAAAGCTGCGCGCCTTCTTCACCTCCATCGGCATGCCGCGGAACTTCGCCGATCTCGGCGCGAAGGAAGAGGATATCCCCGCGCTGGTCAAAGCCCTCTGCTGGGGCGACGGCCGCCAGGGCTCCATTTCGGGCTTTGTCACCCTCAATGAAGAAGACTGCGCGAATATCTACCGCCTGATGCTGTAATCGTTTTTCCCCGGGCCGGCACGTGCTGCCGGCCTGTTTTTTGTCCCCTTGAAAAATTTAATAATTTCCCGCGTTTTTCCGCTTTTTGTGCCTGCCCGGAATACCGGGCGGCACATCTTGTGGTTTGGGTGGGTTTCACCCCTTCAAAACGGCGGTATGACGCCGTTTGTACCTTTTGAACAGGTTTGCATTTTATGTTTTTTTAGATATAATATAAGTTGGATTTGAATCTCCCGGGTTGGCCGGGAGTGGATAAAACAGGAGGAATCACTATGAAAAAACGTGTTGTGGCCCTGGTTCTTGTCCTGCTGATGCTGGTACCGGCGATTGCTTCCGCTGTCACCTACTACCGTGTCAACACCTCTTCCCTGGTCGTGCGTATGCTGCCCGAGGATGACGCCACCAAGCTGGCCAGCTACTCCCTCGACTCCGCGCTGAAGTATACCAAAAAGATCGACAGCAAGTGGTCTTATGTGGAATTCATCGGCGGCAAGGAAGGCTACGTCCAGACCAAGTACATCTCCAAAATCAAGAGCTACTCTGCCTGGGTCACGAATGACGATACTCCCATCCGGGAGGGCGTTGCGTACAATTCCACCGAAGTGGGCCGTCTCGCCCGCGGCGCGAAAGTCACCGTGCTGACCCACGGTAAAAAGTACGACTACGTCAAGAGCTCCATCGGCTATGGCTATGTGATGAACGGCTGGCTGAGCAAGAAGAAGGTCAAGGCTTCCGGCAACGCGTCCGTCCCCGCCTTCAAGCCCAACGCCAACTACACGGCCTATGTCACCAACGGCAGCCGCGTCGTCAACATGCGTGCGGAGCCGAGCACCAAGTCCGCGATCATCATGTACTACCCCACCGGAACGGAAGTCAACGTCATTTCCCACGGTGCTGACTGGGATTACATCCAGGTCGGCAGCAACAAGGGCTATATGATGACCCGGTTCCTCACCACTGCCAAGCCCGCCCCGACGGATGCGCCTGTCACCCCCACTCCCAAGCCCGGCGCATACACGGCCTACGTCACCAGCGACAACGGCAAGTCTGTCAACGTCCGCAAGGGCCCCGGCACCGGCCACTCCGTCATCTTCAAGGCTCCCTACGGTTCCGAGATCAAGGTCCTCGAGCATAACAGCAAGTGGGACAAGATCGAGCAGAATGGCAAAACCGGCTACATGCAGAACAAGTTCATCACCCTGTCCCTGCCGAGCGGTTATGCCACTCCCGCCCCGGGCGCGGATACCAATCCCAAGCCCACGGCAACTCCCTTCCAGCCCTACACCGCGACCGTCACCTGCCCTGAAGGCGAAAAGGTGAACGTCCGCTCCAAGCCCTATAAGTCCTCTGCGGTCATGCGCCTCGATCCCGGCACCACCGTGCAGGTCGTGGGCACCTATCCCAAGGACAAGGCCTGGGTCAAGGTCAAGATCGACGGCAAGGAATACTACATGAAGAAGGAGTTCCTGAAGTAATATGAAGCAGCGTTCGAAATCCAACGCGGTTGCGATTTTCATCGGCGTCCTGCTGACGGCTGTATTTGTGATCGGCCTGACCGTCACAAATAATCCCGATGCGTTCAGCGCTAAATACCGCTACGATTTCGCGCTGGAGCAGTTCAAGGAATTCTGCGCCAGCTGGTACGTCCTGGCCGGCGTCATTGGTATCCCGACCCTTCTGGTTTCCCTGGGTATTTCCCTGGTCCGGGAATCCCGGGAAAAGTAATCCAACAAGCAAACTGCGGTATGGCATCTGCCATACCGCAGTTTTTGTTTTATCCCGATTGCTTTTTACTTCCCGCCGCCGATCAGGTTGCCCAGCAATGACCCAATCTTGTCGCCGATGTTATCCGCCGCGTTGGATCCGGCGCTTCCGGCGCCGCCCACCATGTTCAGCAGGTTCAGTGCGGTCTCGCCGTACTCCCCTTTCAGTACCTTCAGGGAGATCTTCTTGTTGTCGGAAGTGGCCGCCCGGTAGGCTTCCACCAGCTTCTGCTCAGCCGCGGTTACCTTCATGGAGGTGTTTGCGTTTGCCGGCACAGCGGGCTTCTTTGCGGCCGTCTTGGCTTCCGTCTTCTTGGCCGTCGTGGTCTTTGCGGCCGCGGGCTTCTTGGCCGTTGTCGTCGTCTTCTTGGCGGTGGTGGTCTTCTTGGCTGCCGCAGTCTTGGCCGCGGTGGTCTTGGCCGCAGTCGTCTTCTTCGCTGCGGCGGTCTTGGCGGTGGTGGTCTTGGCCGCGGTCGTCTTCTTCGCAGTAGTTGTCTTGGCAGCCGTTGTCTTGGCGGCAGTGGTCTTGGCAGCGGCAGCCGCCTTCTTTGCAGCCGCGGCGGAGAGGTTCTTCGGCGCGTTCACCAGGGATGTCTGCGTTACGCCGCAGGCTACCGCAATCTTCTTCAGCTGGGCAGCGCTCAGGTCGATTTCTCCCCGTTCGCACTTCCCGATATCATTGGCCGTCACTCCGGCCGCCTTGGCCAGCTTTTCCTGGGTCAGTTTCGCGGCCGTACGCGCTTCCTTAATCAGCGCTCCAACCTTCTTTGTTGCCATATACGGATGCCTCCTTTTCATTTTTACGGTTCTGATGCCTGTATTGTACTCCATTTCCCCTTTCCGTTTCAACCCCGGGGCCATTCCGGCACATATTTATTTTTTCATTTCCTCTTGCCATGCCCTTTTCATCTTTGTATAATATATACAGTACAAATCGGATGGCTGATATCCGGTTCAAAATTTAAAAGGGGGCTTTTTCATGGACATCCAGAAAATTATCTCCGAACTCGTACCGAAGCTGACCGGCAATAAGGACCTGATCGGCAAGTTCACAGCGGATCCGCTCGGCGCCATCAAGGAACTCCTCGGCATCGACCTGGATAAGGACCAGCTGGACGCGGTCGTCAAGGGCGTTACCGAAAAGCTCGGCAGCAATGTCGGCGATGTCGTGAAGGAAGGCAAAGGCCTGCTTGACAAGATCAAGAGCCTCTTCGGCAAATAATCCTTCCCATAGAAAACGGAACCGGAATTTCATCCGGTTCCGTTTTTTGTGTCATTATTTCTTTTTCGGTTTCGCCAGCGGCTCCAGGTGCCAGATCTTCTCGTTGTACTCGCGGATCGTGCGGTCAGAGGAGAAGATGCCGGACATGGCCGTGTTGGTCACTGCCATCTTCTGCCACTTCACCTGGTCGGCATAGTCGGCATTCAGCCGCTTCTGCGCCATGGAGTAGCTGCCGAAGTCCTTCAGTACGAAAAAGCTGTCGCCGATGCTTCCCCAACTGCCCAGCAGCAGGCTGTGGTACAGTTCCTGCAATGCGGCGGGATTCTCCGGCATCAGTGTGCCGTCGATCATCTGGGTCATGGCTTCGCGGATCTCATGGTTCGATTCGTAAATCGTCATGGGATTGTAGGTGTTCTCGCGGTACATGTCGCGAACAGTGTTGCTCCGCATGCCGAAGATGTAGATGTTGTCCATCCCCACCTGCTCGCTGATCTCAACGTTCGCGCCGTCCAGCGTGCCGATGGTCACCGCGCCGTTCATCATGAACTTCATGTTGCCGGTGCCGCTGGCCTCCTTGCTGGCCGTGCTCAGCTGTTCGGAAACTTCCGCCGCGGGAATCAGCACTTCCGCACTGCTCACGTCGTAGTTCTCCAGGAACACCACCTGCAGCATCTTCCGGGCCCGCGGATGCTTCTCAATCAGCCGGCTCAGCGCGCAGATCATGCGGATGATCTGCTTTGCGCGGGTATATCCGGGACTGGCTTTCGCGCCGAAGATGAATACGCGCGGCTGCATGGTAAAGGTCTCGTCGTTCACAATCCGGTTGTACAGCACCAGGATGTGCAGCGCGTTCAGCATCTGCCGCTTGTACTCGTGCAGGCGCTTGGCCTGGACGTCGAACATGAATGCGGGATCCACATCCACGTTCTGGCGGTCCTTCAGCATCTTCGCCAGCCGTTCCTTGTTGTGCTGCTTGATCTTCGCGAACTCCTCACGGAACGCGGCGTCATCCGCAAAGGGACGCAGCTCGCTCAGCTTCCCGGGCTCGCGGATCCAGTCCGTGCCGATCGACTGGTTGATCAGTTCGGTCAGCTCGGGGTTGCAGCTCATCAGCCAGCGGCGGTGCGTAATGCCGTTGGTAATCGCGCAGAACTTCTCCGGCATCACCAGGTTGAAATCATGGAAGGTTTCTTCCTTCAGGATCTCGCCGTGCAGCTTGCTCACGCCGTTCACGGAGTAGCTCATGGCCACCAGCATGTTGGCCATATGCACGTTGTCATAGCTCACGATGGCCATCCGGGCAATCCGGTCCCAGTCACCCGGGAAGAAGTTCCACAGCCGTTCGCACAGGCGGCGGTTCATCTCGCAGATGATCTGGTAGCACCGCGGCAGCAGCTGCTGGACCATGTTCACCGGCCACTTCTCCAGCGCTTCCGCCATGATCGTGTGGTTGGTATAGGCAATGGTCTGCCGCGTGATGTTCATCGCTTCGTCCCAGCCCAGGCCTTCCTCATCAATCAGCAGGCGCATCAGTTCCGGAATCGCCATGCCGGGATGCGTGTCGTTGATGTGGATGACCACCTTCTGCGGCAGCTTGGACATGTCGTTGCCGAAGGTCTGCTTGTATTCCTTCAGGATGTACTGCAGCGAGGCGCTTGTGAAGAAGTAGTGCTGCTTCAGCCGCAGCATCTTGCCTTCGTAGTGCCGGTCTTCCGGATACAGCACCTTGCTGATCGTCTCGGCCAGCTCGATTTCCTCGGAAGCCTGCACATACCGGCCTTCGCTGAAGTTCTTCAGGTCCAGCTTCTTGGGGCTCCGGGCGGACCACATCCGCAGCGGGTTTACGGTCACGGCGTCATAGCCGACCACCGGCATGTCGTACGGAACCGCTTCCACGGTATAGTAGTCACGGGTCACAAACTTCTGCTGCCCGTTGATCATAACCTCTTCCACATGGCCGCCGAAGTGCACCTCGCAGGTGTCCTCCATCTGGGCGGTTTCCCATGCGTTGCCGTTGTCCAGCCAGCTGTCCGGCAGCTCCACCTGCTGTCCGTCCACAATCTTCTGGCGGAACAGGCCGTATTCATAGCGGATGGTGCAGCCCATTGCCGGCAGGTTCAGGCTGCTCAGGCTGTCCAGGAAACAGGCGGCCAGGCGGCCGAGACCGCCGTTGCCCAGGCCGGGTTCCGGCTCTTCCTTCAGGATCTCCCGCAGGTCGATCCCGAGCTCCTGCAGCGCTTCGGTGTATTCCTTCGTGGACAGCAGGTTCAGCATGTTGCAGTACATGCTCCGGCCCATCAGGAATTCAACGCTCAGGTAGTACAGGCGCTTGCCTTTATTCTTTTTGCGGATATCCCGGCACTCCACGACCTTCTGCATAATCTGGTCGCGCACCGTGGAAGCCAGCGCGCGGTAAATCTGGGCCTTCGAGGCTTCCTCGATGGGCAGGCCGTTGTACCGCTGCACCTTTCCGACAATCGTATTTTTTATCGATTCCTTGTCAAACTTTGTAGCTGGCATATTGAACCTCCTCCGGATCCGTCCGGGTTCCGATAACTACATACCGTAATATTATACCATTCCGATATCTTGTATGACAAGGCAACGAAATGTCCGTTTTTCTACCATCTATGCCATGTGCAGCCGGTCCATGAGCACCAGCCGCACCGCCTTTCCGGCAATATCCGCCGCCGTTTCCGGCAGCAGCCGCGCCGTCACGGTGCCGTCTTCGCCGCAAACGTTTACCGCTGCCGCGTACAGCCCGCCGTGGGTCTTCACCAGGCAGGAGTAGGTGCCGCCTGCGGGCAGCTGTTTCCGTTCCGGTACCCGGATCGGGAATTCTTCCGCTTCCGTCGTCACCGCTTCGTCCGGAATCCGTCCGCTGATCTCGTATTCGTGTCCCAGCAGTTCTTCCGCCTCCCGGATCTTTCCCGAGGCAATCTTTTCACGGATCACGCTGGAGGAAACCGGCGTTCCGTCCTCCATGGTCACCGGTGGCTGGATCAGCACGTCGTATCCGTGCTTCTTTCCGTCCTCGCGCAGCATATCGGCGGTTCCGCGCCCTTTCCGGCCGAAGGTATAGTTCCATCCGGCCGCAACCGCGCGCAGCTGGACGGTTTCCCGCAGCATGGCCAGGAAATCCTCCGGTTCCATGTCCGCGATCTCCCGGCGGAAACGGATCAGCGCTGTCTCGTCTGCCCCGGCCTGGGCCAGCAGGTTCGCCCGTTCCGGAATCGTCGTCAGGATCTTCGGTGCGAATTCCGGCCGGATCACCTCCAGCGGATGCCGGTCAAACGTGCATACACGCATCGGGATCCTGTTTTCCCGGGCATACCGGATTGCCGCGTCCAGCAGCTCACGGTGTCCGCGGTGCACCCCGTCAAAGGTGCCCAGCGCCACGATCCGTGCTCCCGCAGTCTCCCTCTGCCAAATCAGTTTCATGTCTTGTCTTTCTCCTGAAACAGTTCAGTTTTCCGGCGCAATTACGGCCCGCCAGACAATCAGATCGCCCTGTCGTTCCGCCATGCCCCAAAATTGATCCTCCAGGTAAACCCGGACGATGGTTCCGTCTTCCGGCAGTTCATTCATCACGGCTTCAGCCGGAAGCTTTGCCCCGGCGGCCACCGCCTTGCTGAACCGCGGCCGGATGTAAATCCGCGGAATATGGCCGATCGGCGCGTCCGGCGCCATCATCCGGCTCATCAGCTCTCCCCGTTCTGCCAGTTCCCGCGCTTCATCCAGCGGGATGGCGGTATCCAGGGTGAACACGCCGCTCCGGGTGCGCACCAGGCTCCGCATATGGGCCGGGCACCCGCATTTCTTTCCCAGGTCCTCGCACAGGGTCCGGATATAGGTGCCCCTGCCGCATTTTACCCGGATGCGCACGCCGTGGTCCGGCTCTTCGCCGGCCACATCAATCGCGTATATATGCACCGTGCGTTCCGGCACTTCGGCGGTCTCGCCCTTCCGTGCCCGGACATACAGCGGTTTCCCGCCTACCTTGATTGCACTGTACATGCTCGGCTTCTGGATGATATCGCCGGTCAGTTCCGCGGCCTTTTCCCGTACCGTGTCCAGGTCCGGGTAGTTTTCCCCCGTTTCCAGCACGGTGCCGGTCGCGTCCTGCGTATCCGTCCGGCTGCCGAAGGCGCATACCGCCTCGTATTCCTTTTCCTTGTCCACGAGGTAGTCAAAAAGCCGCGCGGCCTTCCCTGTCATCACAGGCAGAACACCCGCGGCTTCCGGATCCAGCGTCCCGGCATGGCCTACATGTTTTTCTCCCGTCAGCCGCCGCATCACTGCCACCACGGCAGCGCTGCTCATCCCGGCGGGCTTCATGATATTGAAAAAGCCATTCATTCCGCTTTAATCTTCCGTTCCATTTCTGCCAGTACACGCTCGGTTGCTTCTTCCAGCGTGCCCTGCATCGTGATCCCGGCCGCCTGTTCATGCCCGCCGCCGCTGAATATCTGGGCGACGTCATCCACCCGGGCCGGTTCCTTGGCGCGAAGGCTCATCTTGATCATCCCGCAGGGGGCTTCCCGGGCCAGCAGTGCCATGGTCGTTCCGGTGGTATCCAGCCCGTAGTTGACGATGGTATCCGCGTGCTGTCCTGTCGCTCCGCTGTCCTCAAAATCCTTCTGTGTCAGCTTCATCACGGCAATCTGCTGCCCGTATCCGCGGAATGTCAGGCTTTCCAGCGCCCGGCCCAGCAGCTTGATATGCGGCCGGCTCTTCACGCGGAACAGCATCCGGTTCAGCTCTGCCAGCGGCAGCCCGGCCTGCATCAGCTCGCTCATCACTTCAAAGCATTCCGAGCTTGTCGTGGAGAAGGCAAAGTTCCCGGTATCCGTGCTGATGCCGGTGTACAGGCATTTCGCGATATCCTCGGTCAGCTCCACGCCCAGTACCTTCAGCTGTTCGCGCACCAGCAGGCATGCCGCCGGCGCATTTCCGTCCACGCTGTTGATTTCCATGAATTCCGGGTTGGTCCCGTGATGGTCAATCTGGGCTGTTTTCCGGCTCACCTTCCGCAGCGCTTCGCATGTACCCATCCGCCCGGTATCGCTCACGTCCACCGACAGCAGCAGGTCAAACGGTCCTTCATTCTCACCGGGGGTGCGGAACATGCATACGCCCGGCAGGAACGCCAGGTTGTCCGGCACTGGGTCCTCGCAGAACAAGGCAACCTCTTTCCCGATGGAAAGCAGGCCGAGGCGCATCGCGGCCGCGCAGCCGATCGTGTCCCCGTCCGGGTTCACATGGCTGACAATCGCGATGCTCCGGGCTTCCCGTATGGCTTCCGCAACCGCTTCAGGATTCCGTTTCATCCTGTTCTCCCCCGTGATCATTTGTCTTGATGGTCTCCGAGAGTACCTTGGCGATATGCACGCCATACTCAATGTTCTTGTCGCTGACGAAAATCAGCTCCGGCGCGTAGCGGATAATCATCCGTTTTCCGAGGGAGCGGCGGATGAAGCCCTTGGCGTTCTTCAGGGCGTCCATCAGGCCGTCCCGCTTGTCATCCTCCAGCACGCTCACATAAACCTTCGCGAAGCGCAGGTCGCCGGTCACTTCCGCCCGGGTGATGGAAAAGGTTCCGTCCACCCGGGGGTCGTTCAGCTCTTCCCGGATAATCGCGTCCAGCTCGCGGCGGACTTCCTCCGATATCCGGTCAATTCTCTGATAACTGCTCATTCCAATTCCTTAAATCAAATAATGTCGTGAAGGTGCAGGGTGTTTCTTTGTTTGGTGCATTTCAATATCGAAAAAGGCAATTCCAGCCGAAGGTCCAGGGCGATCGGAAAGCCCTGGTCGCATCCGCAGATGCGAAACCCTTTTACCTTCTATCTACGCGGATTTACATAAATCAGCGCGGAATTTCCTCCATGATGTAGCACTCGACGATATCGCCTTCCTTGATATCGTTGTGGCCTTCCAGGCTCATACCGCATTCATAGCCGGCCGCCATTTCCTTCACGTCGTCCTTCAGGTGGCGCAGGCTGCTCAGCTTGCCTTCGAATACGACCACGTTGTCACGCAGCAGGCGGACACTCGCGTTCCGCTGCACCTTGCCGTCCTGCACATAGCAGCCGGCGATGATGCCGGAACCGGTGATCTTGAATACGTTCCGGACCTCAGCATGGCCCAGCAGCACCTCGCGGTACTCCGGCTCCAGCATGCCCTTCATGGCCAGTTCCATATCCTCGATGGCCTTGTAGATAACCGTGTACAGCCGCACGTCCACCTTCGCCTTTTCCGCGGCTTCCCGGGCGGAAGCATCCGGCCGGATGTTGAAACCGATGATAATGGCGTTGAACGCGGATGCCAGGTTCACGTCGTCCTTGGTGATGGCACCGGCGGCGCTGTGCAGCACGCGGATCTTCACCTCGTCGCTGCTCAGCTTCTCCATGGCCTGCTTCACCGCTTCCACGGAGCCCTGCACGTCTGCCTTGATAATCAGGTTCAGTGTGGTCACCTTGCCCGCCTCGATGGTGGAGAACAGGTTCTCCATGCTCATCTTGGCCATGGTGGCCTCACGGCTGGCCTTCAGCTTTTCACGGCGCTCGTCCGCAACCTGGCGGCTCAGGTGGTCGTCGCTCACGGCGATCATCTCGTCACCGGCGCTCGGAACATCGTCAAAGCCCATGATCTCAACCGGCATGGACGGACCGGCGGATTCCACCCGCTCGCCCTTGTCGTTGATCAGCGCGCGGACACGGCCGGAAGCCATACCCGCGATAATGCTGTCGCCCACATGCAGCGTACCGTTCTGCAGCAGCACGGTCGCCAGGGGTCCGCGGGCCTTGTCCAGCTTCGCTTCGATGATTACGCCGCGGCCCATCCGGTTCGGGTTGGCCGTCAGCTGCAGCACGTCCGCCTGCAGCAGGATCATCTCCAGCAGTTCGTCCACGCCTTCACCGGTATGCGCGGATACGGGCACGCAGATCGTCTCGCCGCCCCAGTCTTCGCACACCAGGCCGTACTGGGTCAGGTCCTGCTTCACCTTTTCGGGGTTCGCAGCCGGCTTGTCCATCTTGTTGATCGCCACGATAATCGGCACTTCCGCCGCCTTGGCGTGGTTGATGGATTCAACAGTCTGCGGCATTACGGAGTCATCCGCCGCCACAACCAGCACGGCGATATCCGTCGCCTGGGTTCCGCGGGCACGCATGGCGGTAAACGCCTCGTGGCCGGGGGTGTCGAGGAAGGTGATCTGCCGTCCGTCCACATCCACGGTGTACGCACCGATGTGCTGGGTGATGCCGCCGGCTTCCCCGGCCGTCACCCGGCTCTTCCGGATGTAGTCCAGCAGGCTCGTCTTGCCGTGGTCAACGTGGCCCATAATGGTCACGACCGGCGGACGGGTCTCGAGGTTCTCCTCGGTATCGTCGAAGTCTTCGGCAACCAGCGCGGCTTCCGCTGTCTGCTCCTGCTTCCGCTCGAGGGTAATCTCGAAGTCGGAGCACACCAGCTGGGCAGTGTCGAAGTCGATTTCGCTGTTGATGGTGGCCATGTTGCCCAGCATGAACAGCTTCTTGATGATTTCGCCGGCGGGCTTGCCGATCTTTTCGGTCAGGTCGCGCACGGTGATGGTGTCGCCGGCCATGTACGCCGTCTCAATCTTGATGGGCGCCATCATCTGCTGGGCGCTGGGCTTCTTGGCCCGGGCGCGCTTGCCGCCGCGGATCACCTCATCGTCATAGCCGTTGAAGGTGTTCTTGCTCGCCTGCTTCCGGTTCCGGCTCACATGCTCCGGATCGTGCTGGCGGATATAGTTTTTCTTGTTCGGGTCATAGTTGGATACCCGTTCCTTTTCCATCGGTACCGTCAGTTCGGGTGTCCGTGCACGGCCCGCACCGGCGCCGCCGCGGTTCTGGCCGAATCCGCCGCCCTGCTGCGGACGTGCACCGCCCTGGGGGCCGCCTGCCGGACGGCCATACTGGCCCTGCTGTCCCGCCGGACGTCCATACTGTCCGGGCTGGCCGGGCTGTCCTGCCGGACGGCCGTAGGGACCCTGTCCCGCCGGGCGTCCGTACTGTCCGGGCTGGCCGGGCTGTCCTGCCGGACGGCCATAGGGGCCCTGTCCCGCCGGGCGTCCGTACTGTCCGGGCTGGCCGGGCTGGCTGGGCTGTCCTGCCGGACGGCCGTACGGGCCCTGTCCCGCCGGGCGTCCGTACAGTCCGGGCTGGCCGGGTTGTCCTGCCGGACGGCCGTAGGGGCCTGCCGGGCGTGCCGCGCCCTGGGCCGGACGCTGCGGAGTGTCTCCGGGCCGGCTCACGATCTGGCCGATCGCCGGCTTCTTCGGCTCTGCCGGGCGGGCAGGCTTCGCGGGTTCCGGCGCGGGCTCTTTCTTCTCTTCTTCCGCCGCAGGGGCTTCCGGCTTTTCCTCAGCCTTGGGCTCGGCCTTCACCGGTTCTTCCGCTTCCTGCTTCGGTTCGGGTTTCTTCTCCTCCGCGGGCGCTTCGGCGGCAGCCGCCTGCTCTTCCTGCATGGCAGCCTGCATCATCTGCTTTTCGTCTTCGTCCAGCATGGTGAACGCCTTTGTGTGGGCGGACTGGGCCTTCAGCTGCTCCTGCTGCTTCCGGCGGAGTTCCTCCTCTTCCTTCTGGCGGCTCATTTCCGCGTCCATCCTGCGGAGCGCGTCCATCAGGGAATCCGCCTCACGGCGCATTCCTACGGCCTTTTCCAGAATTTCGGAAGCCTCGTCCACAAGTCCCTTGGTGGCATCTTTCAAGTTTACCTTCGCCATTCGACGTTTGTCCCCCCGCCGTTTTCCGGCATCTAAAATAGTCGTAGTTGGTATTCCTCAGCTGTCCTGTTTCATACAGCAGGATATCTGTTCCGCAAACGAGCCCGCCTTCACGGCCATCGCCGCTCCGGGCCGTCCCGTGGCATCCTCCAGCAGTCCTGCCGGAAGCACTGCCATTTCCGTTCCGGTCGCTTCGCACACGCGCTCGTAGCGTTCCCGCGTGTTCCGGCTCATGTCGCCGTCCGCAAGCAGGATTCCGCACTGTCCGGCCGTAATGGCCTTCCGGCACGCGTCTTCACCGAACACCGCCTGTCCGGCCCGTACACACAGGCCCATCAGGCCCTTCAGCCGCTGCTCATTCATGGGCGTCTCCCGCGAGCGCCGCCGCCAGTTCGGCCTGCAGCGCCTCGGCCGTTTCCGGTCCCAGCACCGCTTCCAGCTGGCGTTCCAGCTGCTTCTGTTTGATCGCGCGCTTCAGGCATTCCGGATTCCGGCATACATACGCGCCGCGGCCGCTCTTCTTGCCCGTGGGATCGATGGAAACCTCTCCCTCGGGATTCCGCACCACGCGGATCAGCGTCTTCTTTTCCTTCATTTCCCGGCATCCGACGCACATCCGCATGGGGATTTTCTTCGGCTTCATCTATGGCTCCTTACATCGTGTCGTCGTCGCCCAGCAGGCTGGCGTCGAAGTCCATCGTGAAGCTGTCATACGTGGGCGTCTCCACCTGCACGTATTCGGTCGCCTGGCCGTTCTCGTCCACCATGTCGTCCATTTCAGCGGCCTGGCTCTGGCTCTTGATGTCGATCTTCCATCCGGTCAGCTTCGCGGCCAGGCGGGCGTTCTGCCCTTCCTTGCCGATGGCCAGGCTCAGCTGGTTGTCCGGAACGATCACACGGAAGGCCTTCTCATCCCGCGCCTGGTACACGCTCAGCACGTGCGCCGGGTTCAGGGCGTTCGCCACGAATTCCGCGGGATTGCTGCTCCACTTGATGATGTCGATCTTCTCGCCCTTCAGTTCAGCCACAACCCGGTCCACACGGCCGCCCCGCTGTCCGACGCAGGCGCCGACGGGGTCGATCATCAGGTCTGCACTGTGCACGGCGATCTTGGTCCGGCTTCCGGCTTCGCGGGCGATGTTCTTGATCGTCACGATGCCGCCGGCGATTTCCGGCACTTCCATTTCGAACAGGCGCTTCACCAGGTTCGGATGGATCCGGCTCACATACACCTGCGGGGTGTATCCGGAATTCTGGTTGCTGCGGTGCACCTCCAGGATGTAAACCTTGATGTGGTCGCCGTCATGGAAGGTTTCGCCGGGGATCATCTCGTCCTTTTCCAGCACGCCTTCGGTCCGGCCCAGGTCCACATACACAACCTTCGGCTCAATGCGCTCGACGATACCGGTCAGGATTTCGCTCTCCTTCTCCACATACTCGTCGTAGATCTTGCCGCGCTCCGCTTCACGGATGTGCTGGATGATCACCTGCTTCGCCGTCTGCGCGGCCACCCGCAGGAAGCCGTTCGGCGTCACGTTCACTTCAGCGATATCGCCCATCTGGTAGGTGGGGTTGATCTTCTGCGCGTCCTTCAGGGAAATCTGGTTCGTGGGATCCTCGATTTCCTCGTCTTCCAGGATCAGCTTCCGGGCATACACGGAAATGGCGCCGTTTTCCCGGTTCACCGTCACATCCAGGTTGTTCGGAGCGTTCTCGCCCTTCGGAAGGTTCTTCTTGTAAGCAGCCTTCAGCGCCTCCTCAATGGTCCCGAACAGCGATTCCTCGCTGATTTCCTTTTCCTTTGCCAGCATTCTGATGGCTTCAATAACTTCCGACTTCATTGGTGCATCCTCTCTTTCGTATCCGTTGTCAGTGCAATTATTGTTCTGTTTCGTCGCCGAGGTCGACATCCTCCACACCGCTCATGTCGACGATCGGCTTCACCAGCGCCGCGGCCTTGCGGGCAACCCGCTTCCCGCCTTCCGGCGTATCCAGCACAATGTCGCCGTCCTCGATTCCGGCCAGCGTTCCGGTAATCACCTTCACGCCGTCAATCGCCCTGAACAGTTTGATTTCCAATTCTGTTCCCAGCGCGCGCTCAAAATCGCGGTCCTTCTTCAGCGGGCGGTCAATCCCCGGTGAGGAGACTTCCATGAAGTCATAATCCAGCGCGTCTGCCAGCTGGCGGACTGCCTTGTGGTATGCCTCGCAGTCATCCAGGGAGATGCCTT
This sequence comes from Clostridia bacterium, assembly GCA_017427165.1. Classification (GTDB taxonomy): domain Bacteria; phylum Bacillota; class Clostridia; order Christensenellales; family Aristaeellaceae; genus Aristaeella. The sequence continues at coordinate 1,835 of JAFRTK010000129.1, read as the reverse complement.
CCGGCCGGTCGATGTAGAACCGCAGGTACTTCCCCGTCGGCTCTTTTTCAATCGCGACGTCCACCAGCTCGTAGCCCATGTCCTCCGCGATTTTTTCGCACCGTTTTTCAATTGCCGCAACTTCCGCTTTTGCCATTTGTGCTCCGTTTCTGTTTGTCTTTCCGGGCAATCAAAAAGAGCGGAAACAAGACCCTTCTTCAGTCCCCATGCCAGCCGGAAAAGCCGTTCCTTTCCGTGCTCCGGGAACCTTCAGGCCTTTTCCACTCTTTACGATAAACCCTTCTTTCAAGGCGTTATGCCATATATACTGTGTGAATCACCACACGCACGTCAGTATAACATACTTCATATGGGTTTGCAATCCTTTTTTTTCAAGGCTTCAGCGCACTTTTACATGAAAAATCCGGGAGCCGTTTTCTCAGCTCCCGGACCTGTCATTTATGGGCTTTTCTTTTCCGGTCCATCAGGATCATCCCTGCCAGTGCCATCAGTGCGATACCGGTCAGGATATACGGCGCGGTGCCTTCTCCGCCCGTGGACGGCAGCTTCACGCCGGGCCTGTTGTCCACGGTGAATGCCGCAGGCGTGCTCTCCGTCGCGGATGTATAGGTGACCAGGCTTGATCCGCCGACCGACCCTTCGCTGACTTTTCCGTCTGCAATCGTAAACGGGATACCGGACGCAAGCGGCATATATCCGGGCGGTGCCTTCGTTTCCACAATCCGGTATTCGCCATCCGGCAGTCCTTCAAACAGCAGTTCACCGCTGGCATCCACCGGTTCGGCATCCTGCACGATCTCATACCCGTTTTCGCCGTTCCTCCGCTCAAGGCGGAATTCAGCTCCGGTCATCCGGTCTGTTGTTCCCGCTTTCTGCTTGATCACCTGAATATCGATATATTTCGTGTTGATGATCTGCTGTCCGTCCAGGGCCCGGTCACCGTTTGCAATTACCCGCCCGTCTGCCGCGGCATAGGTGGTGGTATAGCCGTTGATGGCCGTTTCCTTCACGTAGTATGTCAGCGCATTGCCGTTGTCGTCAAACGCCCTCAGGTTTTCAATTTTGAAAGTCACCGATCCGTCATCATTCGCTTCTGCCGTCCAGCCTGTATGGCTGTCCGGGCTCAGTGTATATACAGCGTCAGTCAGCACATCTGCGGCGGGATTGTCCGCGTACGCGTTCATGGTCACCGTAATCGGCTCCTGCCATGCCAGGGGGAAGCCGTTCTTCCGCCAGATCTTGGTGAAGGACAGTTCTGTCGGCGTTTCGTTATGGATGGTTATTGTGCTGGCCGTTGTGCCCAGCCCGACCGCTCCGCTTTCTGCATTCCCGGTTTTTGTTGCTGCCCCGCCCAGCTCACTCATGCTGTAGCCGGCCAGCACCGGCAGGACCTGGCCTTCTTTCCAGTGGTCTCCGTCAGCGTCGTGATAGCCGATTTCCTGGATTGAATACCTGTACGGGATATCGTCTGCCGGATTCGGTTTGTAATCCGCCAGCATCAGGTTTTTGATTTTCAGGGTGTCCCATCCGCTGCCGCTCTTTCGGAGCACCAGGGAAAGGTGGTTCACGTTCTTGTTGACGTCCGATTCTGTCAGGGAGTAATCAGCCGGTGCGAGAACGATATCGGCAGTAATATCCGTGTCGTTTCTCTTTACGGTGAAATAGATCCTGTCGGCGCTGTTGTCCCCGGCCCATGTCTTGGTAACATCCAGTTCGCCGCGTACAGTGGTGTTAACGATTTCAATACTGTCCGTCTGGTCGAAAACACCGTGCTCTTCAAAACCGTATGTGGTGGTATAGCCGGGAATCGGATCCTCGAAAACGAAATACAGGTA
>JAFRTK010000128.1 GCA_017427165.1 Clostridia bacterium | reverse complement strand
GTCACTCCCTCTTCGGGGAAAACCGGCCGGCTGGGATGCTCCGGCAGCGGCGTGCCGCCGTACACCTCCATCGCGATGGAGAACTGCTCGCCGCCCTCCGCCTTCCGGCACACCACCTGGTCAGAGATGTACTGGTGCGGATGGTCCATCCGGTCCGCCCGCCGCGCGCCGAACACTTTGCCGTTCACAAACAGCACGGATTCCCCGCCGGGGTTCAGGTCCATCACAATCCGCTCGCCGCGGGCTTCCTCCGGCACGGTAAAGCTGCCGAACATCCAGGCATAGTCCCAGGCCTTGCCCCATACCTTTCCGGCCGGCCAGGGCGTCCGGGCATAGGTTTCCGCCTCTGCCAGGGTCAGCGCCCCGGGCGCCAGGAAGCCTTCCAGCTCAATCTCTCCGATCGGGTGGTACAGGTCCGCCTCCAGCGCCTCAATCAGGTGCGCCAGCTGTTCGCGGATTTCGTTGATCATGCGGGTTCTTTTCTCCTTTCCCTCCGGCAGAACGGATCAGTAGCTGCCCTTGGTGTCGAACGTGACGTCCGTTTCTTCCTTGTGGCGGGAAGTCCGGCACCGTTCCATCAGCAGGTCCTTGAAAAGCTGTTCGTCAAACGGGATGTCCACCGGCTTGCCCAGCCAGGAGGACAGGTGCATCGCGTTGGAAAGCGTCAGCCCGCGGATGCCCTCCCGCCCGTCGGCAATCAGCGGATCGCCGCGCAGGATCCGTCCGGCAAAGGCGTTGATCACGCCCGGGTGCTGCGGGTTCTCTCCGTCGGTTTCCACCTCAATGGTCTCCGATGCCGGCTTTTTGAAGCCTTCCGGGCAGGTGGCGCACCATTCGCGCTCGTCCGTTTCCAGGCGGGTGAAGGTCAGCTTGTTGTACTCGCATACCACCTTGCCCTTTGTCCCGGTAATCTCCAGGCGGTTGGTTCCGGGCGCGTCGCCCGTGGTGGTCACGAATACGCCCGTCGCGCCGTTTTCAAACTCGAGGTACGCGGTCACGTCGTCCTCCACCTCGATGTCGTGCCATTTTCCCTCATGGCAGAATGCGCGCACGCGCACCGGCAGCCCGCACAGCCACTGCAGCAGGTCCAGCTGGTGCGGGCACTGGTTCAGCAGCACGCCGCCGCCTTCCCCGGCCCAGGTTGCACGCCACGCGCCGGAGTCATAGTAGTTCTGCGTGCGGTACCAGTCGGTAATCAGCCAGGAAACCCGCTTCAGCGTGCCGATTTCGCCGCTGTCGATCATTTCCTTCAGCTTCCGGTACACGCAGTTCGTCCGCTGGTTGTACATCAGCGCGAAGGCCAGTTCCGGATGCCGGTCCGCCTCCTCGTTCATTTCCCGCACCTGCAGGGTATACACGCCGGCGGGCTTCTCCACCAGGACGTGCAGCCCGTGCCGCATGGCGGAAATCGCCAGCCCGGGATGCTGGTAGTGGGGCACGCACACCATCACCGCTTCACATTTGCCCGAAGCGATCAGGTCCTCGCCCTCATTGAAAATCTCCACATCCGGAAGATGCTCTTTAATCCATGCCCTCCGGGATTCCCGGCGGTCCGCCGCCGCGGTGATCACCACCTCCGGGCACAGCCCGGCCAGGTAATTCTCCACATGGCCCGTTCCGATATTGCCTACCCCGATAATGCCCAGTCGTACCTGTTTCATCGGATTGTCCTCCTGTTTTCCGTCGTCGTTCAGATCAGGTTCTTCAGCGCGCCGCATGCCGCGTCAAACGCCGCGTCCGCCGTGGGATACACGCCCTCCGGCATCGTCCGCTTCGCACTGTTCGAGCCCTGCTCCAGGGCCTGCAGCCCGTCAAACACGCGCAGGTGCGGCTCCACGGTCATCACTTCGCCGCCCCGCCCGGTATAGTCCTTCAGGATTTCCGGCAGGTGCCCGATGCCCTTTCCGGCCGGCACCACCGTGCCGTTCGCCAGGGCGTCCTTGATGTGCATATAGAATACCCGCTGCCCCAGCAGCTTCCATGCCTCCGGGATGTCCTGCCCGCACTGGATGAAGTTGGCCGGGTCGAACACGCATTTCAGGGAAGGCACCGCGTCCAGGATGTCTTCGCACCGCGCTGCGATATCGCCGTAAATCCCCTTCTCGTTCTCATGGCACAGGGCGACCCCGGAGCCTTCCGCGATCTCCGCCATCTGTCCCAGCCGGTCGATCACCTCGTTCCGGCAGTTGGCTGGGTCCGCGCCTTCCGGCAGGTAGAAGGAGAACATCCGCAGGTTCCGGCACTCCAGCGCTGCGGCCAGCTCCAGCGTGTGGCGCAGCAGGTCCAGGTGTTCCGGGAATCCGCCGCCGTCCAGCGGGATCTTCCCGATCGGGGAACCGACGGACCATACGGACAGCCCGTTGTCCTTCAGCTGCCGCAGGATCTCTTTGGCCTCCTCCACGGTGTGCTGCACGATGCTCCGCCCGTTCACGCCGCGGATCTCTGTGCCGTCCAGGCCGTTCCGCTTCATCGCGGCAATCTGGCCGCTGAGTTCGGAAGCCGCTTCATCCGAGAATGCAAAAATCTTCATGGTTTTTCTCCTTCCGGTTGTTCCTTATATCTCAATGTGGATTTCTTTTCCCCTGATCCGCAGGCCGTCCAGCCCTGCGTGCGTGATTCCCCCTGGCAGGAAGGGCTTCCCGGGGGTTCCGTCGGCCTCCATGCCGAAGATTCCCCACAGGACCATGGCCAGGAACGCGGCCGCGCTCCAGGTCTGCTTTTCGCAGGAGCGCCATTCCAGGTATTTCCCGCCGCCCTCCTGGATCCCGCCGTAGATCCGCCCGTCCTCCGGATGGTAGATCTCGGCGAACTGCCCGTCCCGCACCGCGTGCCGGGCCAGCGCGTACAGCTCATTCGCGAACAGGTCGCCCCGTCCGCCTTTCAGCGCAGCCAGCGCCCAGAAGCCCTGGATGTGCGGCCACACCGTGCCGCAGTGGCGCCCGTATCCCATCTCACGGTAGGGCGGGAATGCCGGCCATACACAGGGGATCCCCTGTCCGGTCACATACGCGTGCTCCAGGATGGACCGGGTTTCCTCCCCGTCCGCGATTCCGGACAGGATTGCGAACGCGAGCCCCAGGCTCTCCTGGGCGTCGCTTTCATAAGCCAGGTAGTCGAACAGTCCGGTATCCGGGTTCCGGAAAACCCGGCGGATGGCTTCCTTCAGCGCGTCTGCGCGGAATGTCCATTCGTTTCCGTCCTCACCCCGGGCCGCAGCCAGCCGCGCGATGACCCGGAACGCGTGCTCATAGGCGCAGTTGGTGGACAGCGCCTTCATGGGGATTCCCCCGCCGGTTTTCACCCGTTCCCCGGGATGCTCCCCCGGCCAGCGCAGGATGGAGGATGACAGGGATGGATTCCGGTACTTCGGCGGATAGGCGGAAACGCCGTCCCCGTACACCGCCGGTCCCCGGAACAGGCCGTCCTCCGGGTCGAATTCCTCCCGGATGCAATCCGCCGCGGTCCGCCGCAGCGCGTCGTACGCCAGGCATGCGAAATCAGCGTCCCCGGTCACTTCCCAAAGACGCTCGGCCCCGATGGCCCAGATGATCCGGTCCCAGTACTGCCCGCCGACCGCCGGCCTGCCTTCCCGTTCCTCCAGCACGCCCAGCAGGGTGTTCCGCGCTGTTTCCGGGTCCAGCAGGGCCTCCGCGAACCATACGTTGATCGCGGCATCCCGGGTCCACTGGGTCGGATAGTCCGCCCCGGCCATCAGGCAGGGACGGTTTTCCCGCAGCAGTCCGGCCCGCATCTGCTTCGTGTTGGATGAAAGCGTATCTGCCGCAAGGATAAAAGCCTGCTCCAGGATATCGTTTCCGCAGGAAAAGCGGGGACATCCGGCAGGGTTGTTCATGGAATTCCTCCATCCTTCCCGTCCCGGTCCGGACGGGCGGCTGCATTGTCATTCTGTCTCTGTGGTCATCATACCGCGCCGGCGCCTCTCCCGCAAGGGAAAATATAACAAAAAATATGCAGAAATTCACATCGCCCGGCGCTTCCCGGTTCACGGCAGCCGGAAAGCGTCCCGGCCCTGTCCGGCCGGGACGCTTTTCCATGTTATATCATAAACAAACATTCCCTGTTCCCGGCGTCAGGCGCCCGCTTCCAGCTCGGCGCCGCCCTCCAGGTTCCGGATTCTCCGGGAAAACATCAGCAGCACCGAAACTGCGATCAGCAGGGTACCGGAAATCCCGATCACCAGCGCGGCTCCCCGCCCCACGGATACCTGCATCGCGCCGGCCGCCCGGTCTGCCAGCACGCCCGCCAGGGCAAAAGCCGGAATGTATCCCATCTGGGACAGCAGGCCGATAAAGCCCCATGCCCGTCCCTGCAGCCCGTCCGGGATGTTTGTCCGGGCCAGGTAGTCCAGGCTGGAATTGGCCAGGGGCAGCATTGAAAAAAACAGGAACCCGGAAACGCAGATCATCACAATGTTTTCCTTCAGCGCAAAGCCCGCCATGAACAGGCCTGCCAGCGCCAGGGAGATCCCCAGCATCCGCGCGTGCCCCTTTCGGATCCCGGTGATTCCGGTCACCAGCGCTGTTGCCAGCATGCCCAGCGAGCACACCGTTTCGGTCATCCCCAGCGTTCCGGAGTCCGCGAAGGATAGTACCAGGGGCTCGCTCAGCACCTGGATCACGCCAATGAACATGCTGATCACCGAGGAAACCAGGATCAGCCGGAGCACTCCCTTCCGGGCACGGATCGCCTGCCAGCCCTCCCGCAGGCTGCCGGCAAAACTCTCCCGGTTTTCGTTCTTCTTCGTTTCCAGTCCCTTCCTTACCACCGCCGTGGCCGCCACTGTCACAAAGAACGTGCAGATATCAATCACCAGCAGCAGGCGGATGTCATAATGTGCCAGCAGCAGCCCGGCAATCAGCGGGGATACCAGGTACCGGGCGCTCCCGCTCAGGGAAGTCAGCCCGTTCGCCTTCGTGTACTCCTCCTTCGTCAGCAGGTCGGTGATCGTCGCCTTGAAGGCCGGCTCCAGCAGGGCGGAGAAGAAGGCGCTCACAAACACCCCGGCGCAGATCTGCCACAGCTCCGCCCCGCCGGTATTCATGCAGATGAGAATATAAATAATCCCGAGGGCGGAGCAGCCGTCGCCGATCATCATCAGCTTCCGCCGGTCCGTCCTGTCCGCCAGCACACCCGCCGGAACGGACAGCAGCAGCGTCGGCAGGAAACCCAGCAGGGTCACCAGCGCCATCTGACCGGCGCTTCCCGTGCGATTGAAGATATATACGCCCAGGCCGAAGCTGGTCAGTCCGCTTCCGATCGAGGAGATCATGCTTCCGGTCCACAGCAGCATAAACCGGGACCAGTTGGAATTCTGTTTCATTCCGCTTCCTCCTCCGTTCCGCCCACATACTCCAGCAGCCGTCCCACATGCCGGGTTTCAAAGAACATATCCCGGTTTTTCATCACGATCACCGCCGCGGCGATGAACACCACAATCGTCTCCACGCACTTGGTCTCCGGCGTCATGGCGATCTTCTCCTGCATGAAGTTCACAAACAGGTGGAAGATCATGCACGCCAGCACGGACCGGTCGCTGGCCAGGTAAACCCATGTGATGATGTATCCCAGCGGGATCCCGCTCACAAAGAAGTTCACCACATACAGGGCATTCACCGTCAGCCCCGCCTGGTACGTCCCCGGGATAAACAGCAGCGGAAAATGCCACAGGGACCAGATCACCCCGAACACCAGGGATTCCCAAAACCAGTTCATATAATTCCCGATGGAATCCTCGCAGTAACCCTTCCAGCCGACCTCCTCGATGATGGAGGCCAGCAGGATGGTCACCAGTGCGCTGCCGATGCCCACCCCGGTAAAGGAGAAATCCTCCGCCAGGGCAAACTGGCTCATCTTCTGGCCAAACGCGAGGCTCAGCAGGATGGAAGCCGCCACAATCACCGCGAAAACGCCGATCGCCAGGAGCACGTTCGCCCATTTCACCTTGTACATCCCCACCAGCTTCACCTTCAGGTCCTTCTTCAGCGCATCCGAACCGCTCAGCAGCACGAATGCCGTGGAGACCGCCGCCGGGGCGATCAGCCCGGCCGCCATCAGCAGCGCGCCGGTGTCTCCCGGCACAAAGGCCGCGGGAATCCAGAAGATCCAGGTAAACAGGTACGTCAGCACAAAAAACAGCACCGGCCGGTACCGGTATCCGTTCGTT
>JAFRTK010000127.1 GCA_017427165.1 Clostridia bacterium | reverse complement strand
CTTGACCCAAAGGGTGGAGCTGGCGATGGGACTCGAACCCGCAACCTGCTGATTACAAATCAGCTGCTCTGCCAATTGAGCTACGCCAGCACGAAGCTCTTCCCGACATTGTCCAGCGGATTCACCCGAAAAGTGGCGACCCGGAAGGGGCTCGAACCCTCGACCTCCAGCGTGACAGGCTGGCGCTCTAACCAACTGAGCTACCGGGCCAGGAAAGGCTGTGGGCCTTCAGGGACTTGAACCCCGGACCAACCGGTTATGAGCCGGCCGCTCTGACCAACTGAGCTAAAGGCCCATATCGGAAAGGAAGAAAAGTGACTCCGCCGGGATTCGAACCCGGGTAGCCGCCGTGAAAGGGCGGTGTCTTAGGCCTCTTGACCACGGAGCCACGTACAGGGTATTTGACGAGTCGGGGTGAAGGGATTCGAACCCCCGGCCCCATGCTCCCAAAGCACGTGCGCTACCAGACTGCGCTACACCCCGGTGCATCCTTCCCGCGGTTGTTCCCGCAGGCGACTTTGATAATATACACAATAATTCAGGGTTTGTCAATCACTTTTTTTCGATTCCGGAAGAAAAAATCACAGTGCGGAATCCGTCTATATTTCCCGCGGATTCATCCCCCGGAAAGGCCCCCCAAACCGCTGTGTACCGCCCGGTTTTACGCCAGCTTTTCCGGCTCCTGCTTTTTGTCCAGCGTGGACATAAACCAGGCAATCGCGAACCCGATCACCAGGCAAACGATGCTGGCAATCCAGTTGCCGGTATTCGCCAGTTCAAAGCATTCCCGGTTCTGCATCAGCAGGGCCACCGGGGAACCGATCACCAGGCCAAAGATTGCGCTGAAGGTCAGCGCGCCGAACTTCTTCAGCAGGAAGTTCATCAGCTTCGCGATGAACACGATGCCCACCAGCAGGCCGATCACGTAGGGCAGCAGGATCGCCAGGCTGGACCAGTCCCCGCCCCGCAGGTCATTCATGGCATTGATCACGGAGTTGTAGTAGCCCAGCAGCATCATGATCATGGAGCCCGATACGCCGGGAATGACCATGGTGGAGGAGGCGATCGCGCCCAGCGGGATCATCAGGAGGATGGTGCCGATGGAATGGTCCACTGTCCGGGCTTCCGGGGGATTCAGCAGGGGCAGGACCACCACCAGCGCCAGGAAGACCAGGAACAGGAGAATGCCGGGAATCCCGGCGCTCTTCATATTGACCCGCTTGTAGATGGCGGGAAGGCCGCCGAGGATCAGGCCGATGAACGCGAAATTGGTGGGAAGGCGGGTGATCGGGATCTCCTCGCTCTTCGTGCCCAGCAGGGTGCCGATCAGCGCGGCAAACGCGAACAGGCCCACCAGCACGCCGATGATGATCGGCAGGAGGTTTTTGATGTTCTTTTTGAACTGTTTGAAAAGGTTATTCACCGCATAGATCACGCGGTCGTAGATGCCCATGGACACCGCCATGGTCCCGCCGGATACGCCGGGAATAATGTTGGAAACGCCGATCACTGCACCGCGCAGGATATCCAGAAACCACTGCAGCATTGAATTAACCTTCCCTTCAGGCGAACAGTTGTACGCCGTTGATGACAATCAGACTGCCCACGCCCATGATGACGGCCGCCAGCAGGACGCCCAGCAGGACCGCGGTGATGCTGGACTTGAAATCCATATCCAGGATGCTGGCCGCCAGGGTGCCCGTCCAGGCGCCGGTGCCGGGCAGCGGGATGCCGACGAACAGCAGCAGCGCGATGAAGAGCCCCTTCGTTCCGGCTTTCTCCTGCAGCTTCTTTCCTGCCTTGTGCCCTTTCTCCAGGCAGAAGGTAAAGAAGCGGCCGATGTATTTCTTGTCCCTGCCCCATTCCAGCACCTTGCGGGCGAAGAAGAAGATAATCGGCACCGGCAGCATGTTCGCCACCATGCACACGATATACGCCGGCAGGGTGGGAATTCCGTTGGCCAGCGCGTAGGGCAGCGCTCCCCGGAGCTCAATCAGGGGAACCATGGAAATCAGGAATGAGATCACATAGTGTTTCAGCATATATTCCTCCGGAATCATCTGCGCGGATTCTCCGTCCGCGCGGATCCGGCCGCGGGCCGGGCTTACCGCCCGTCCGGCCGGTCGTCAAACCATTCTTCGTCGTCTTCCTTCTCAAAGGAGGCCGCCAGGCTTTCGGGGGAAAACCGCGGATCGAACGCCAGGTTCTTCAGCTGGTCCCGGCTCACGACCGTATCGGTCCCGAGGCAGTCGTTGCACCGGTACCCGCAGTCCGGGCACACACAGCCCAGGTGGTCGCTTTCCGCCTGGATCATATACGTTCCGCATTCCTTGCAGCTGCAGCGCATTCCCGCACCTCCCCGAAAATCCATAACAGAAAAATTATACCATCCCGTTCCGTTTCGGGCAAGACATGAAAAATGGGGCCGCACCTGCGGCCCCGGGGATGGGGGTATTGTCCGTCCGGATTTCAGGATTTCGGTTCAGCTGTCCGGTTACACAAAAGGTGTTTTCTCTGCTGGCTGAATCATTTCATTGGCCCAGGCGGTCTGACAGCTTTTCCTGATCATTCATTCCGAACGTTGATGTCGTCTTATGCTTCCGGCTCCAGCAGACCCAGGTTCCCGTCCTTCCGGAGGTACAGGACGTTCGTCCGGTCCGTGTCAATATTGATAAAGGCGAAGAAGCTGTGTCCCAGCAGTTCCATCTCGATCGCGGCGTCCTCGACGCTCATCGGGCGCACCGGGAAGGTCTTCCGTCTGACCACCTTCCGCTCCTCTTCTTCCGCCAGATCTTCCTCAATGTATTCGGGCACCTCGGCGAAGGCTTCATCCCTCAGGTTCTTGCCCAGCTTCGTCCGGTGCTTGCGGATCTGCCGTTCCATCTTGGCCAGGGCTTTGTCAATCGCCAGGAACAGGTTGTCGTCCGCGGAGGACTCGCTGCGCAGGATCACGTTCTTTCCCATCGGAACCGTTATTTCCACGATGCGGCGGTCGTTCTTCTCCTTCCGCATCTTGATCTGCATTTCCGTTTCCGGCCAGAGGTAACGGCCCATCGTTTCGGTCTTCTTCTCAATCCTCTTGGTGATCGCCGGGGTTACCGACATGTTGCGCGCTGTAATCGTCAGTCTCATATTGCCAACTGGCTCCTTTCAATATTGATGGGTAGCCAAACCATTACGATGCCCGCGCTGTCATTTCAGACTGCCGGCCCGTAATCCTGTGTGTGCCATGGGCACCACATCCTTCCGTTGTCTTTCTGTTTATATATTTCGATAGATTTGCGGCAATTCCTTCCGGATTTTGTTCTTTTTGAAAAAAAATTTGACCATTTGCCACATGCACCAGGTCAGTCCCGCTGATTGCGGTATTCCCCGGGCGTGCAGCCCGCGATCCGCTTGAAGCTGCGGGAGAAATGGGCGACGTCGGAAAAGCCCGTGGCCTCCGCGATTTCATGGACCCGCATCTGGGAATTCCCCAGCAGGTCCTTGGCCCGGGCAATCCGCAGGGAGCCCAGCAGGTCGAAAAAGCTCTGGCCCGTTTCCCGGTTCAGTAGCTTGGAAAGGTGCCACTGGCTGACGTACACATGGTCTGCCACCTCATTCAGCGACAGGTGCTGCTCTGCGCAGTGCTCCTTCATATAGGCCAGCGCCGCCCGGACCAGGTGGTTCCCGGCCGCCTGGACGGTTTCCTCCTCCGGTCCCTCTTCCTTCCGGACCGGCAGCGCGTCCAGCCGGGACGCCATCAGGCGGATGGTTTCCTTCAGTTCCTCCAGGTCGCTGGGCTTCAGCAGGTACCGGCAGACGCCCAGGGTGATCGCCTGCCGGGCATACTCAAAGTCCCGGTACGCGGTCAGCACCGTGGTCTGGATGTCCGGATATTCGCTGTGCAGCGCCGCGAGCATGGTCAGTCCGTCCATGTTCGGCATCCGGATATCGGTGATCACCATATCCGGCCGGAGGCTGCGGATCAGGTCCAGTCCGGTTTTCCCGTCATAGGCGGTGCCGCACACCTCGCACCCAAGCTCCTTCCACGGTACCACGCTGGAAAGGCCCCGGATAATCAGGCGTTCGTCATCCACCAGAACTACGCGGTACATTCCTTCACCTTACTTTCCGAAGGGAGCCAGCGCCATCACTTTCTCCCAGCACTGCTCCGCCGTCATGCTGCCGTCCGCCACCGCCGGAATGCATTCCAGCAGCCAGACCTCCCGGGCATTCTTGCTCATGGAGTCCTGCAGCGGGCTGAGCATCATCCTTCCCTCCTGCATATCCTCCGCGGACGCCTGCAGGTGTCCGGTCAGGGTCGTATCCCCCAGCCTTGCCACGTTTTCCGGCGCCGTCAGCATGGAAAGCAGCTGCACCGCAGCATCCCGCCGCGCGGAATTCCACGCCCGGCGGGTCAGGTAGAATCCCATGGAAACGCCGCCGATATAGCAGTCGGATACGCCGTCCCCGTTCCGGCGCGGCATGGGAAGCACTTCCATCGTATTCATCCAGGCCGGCGGGATGGAGGTGGCAAACCAGCTGCCGTCCAGCCGCATGGCGGCCTTCTTGGTCAGGAACACGTCCATGGCCGCGCTGTCATAGGTGGCCCAGGCATTGTCCGCGAAGGCGCCCGCCTCCGCAAGCTCCCGGATCACCCGCATTGCTTCCAGCCAGGATTCCGGCACCTCCGCCAGGGTCTTCGGCCGGGCCTGCTGGTCCTCCTGTCCGGCGCACGCGAGGATCGCGAGCTCCGCCACATAGTGCGGGATATCCGACAGGGAGACCGCGATCGGAATGATGCCATTTTCCCGGAAAATCCGGATGGCTTCCAGCAGGGAATCCCAGTCCCGGGGCAGGGGCGCGCCGTACTGCTCAAAAAGGTCCGTATGCACATACAGCCCTTCCCAGTACCCACGCACCGGAACCGCGTAGACCAAGCCGTCCTCCTCCCGCAGGGCTTCCGTTTCCGGCAGGCGGATCTCCGGGTATTCCCGGTTGATCTCCTCCAGCGGCACCACCCGGGAAAGGATCGGCCGGGAGTCCGCCCCGGCGGCGAAGAAGAAGAGTACGTCCGGTTCATTGCCCGCCGCGAATTCGTTCAGCACGGAGGTTTTCCATGTCTCATCGCTGGCGGCCGAGGAGTCCAGGACCGTGTTTCCGGTTTCCGCCTCATACCGGCGGAGGATATCCACATAGATCTCGTCGGAGGCATCCGGGCCGGCAAAGCAGCTGATCGTGCGCAGGGTAATCCCCTGGGCCGCGGCGCCCGCCGCGGAAAGGAGCAGCACCGCCGCAAGCAGTGCGGCCAGGCATTTCTTCAGGTTCATTCCCTTCCCTCCCTTACGGTCACGTCCTGCGGAATATCCAGGTATACGCCCGTTTCCCCGGGCGTGTCCGTATCCACGCGGATCTGCACCTGCTCCCCGTAGATCAGGTGGAGCCGGTTCACGATATTGGCCAGGCCCAGGTGGTGTTCCTCCGCCTTTCCCTGCAGCGCGGCCTCGATCCGCGCCCGGTCGGCCGGATCCGCGGTCTTGCCGGTATTGATGATGCCCAGGTGCAGGCACTCCCCGCCCCGGGTGCACCGGATGCGGATCTCGCCACCGCCCGCCGGGGCGATTCCGTGCTCCACGGCGTTCTCCAGCAGGGGCTGCACCGTCAGGAGCGGCAGGATGCCGTCATACGCCGGCTCGTCAATCTCCTGCCGGATGGTCAGCTCCGGCCCGAAGCGCTGCTGGACAAAATAGATGTACGCGTCGGCGACCTCCATCTCTTCCCGCAGCGTCACCAGGCGCCGTTCCTTCCGGCCCATGGTGGCGTTCATCAGGATGGAAAGGGATCCGACCATGGAGGAGATCGTGTCCGATCCCTCCATGCGGGCCTCCCAGTTGATCGCCTCCAGCGCGTTGTTCATGAAATGCGGGTTGATCCGGCTCTGGAGAGCCAGGATCTGCGCGTTCTTCAGTTCGATTTCTTCCTTGTAGGTCTTGTCGATCTGCTCCTTCAGCCGCAGGGACATGTGGGAGAAGGTTTCGCCCAGCCGGCCCAGCTCGTCGCTTCCGTGCATGGGAACCGTCACGCCCAGCTCGCCCTCCTCGATCCGCCGGCTGGCGTCGGACAGGATCTTGATCGGCTTGGTGATCCGCCGGTGCAGGTACACCGCGATCAGGACCAGGAAGGGGATCAGCGCCAGGAACATGCCGATCGTCAGGCGCCGGAAGGCGTACATGTCGCTGAACTGCTGCCGCCGGTCCACCGAGAGCATCAGGTCCGCGATGTTGTCCTCCCCGCCGGACAGCTGCGTGTACAGCAGCCGTCCCGCCTTCACGTCATCCGTCAGCCCCTCCCGGAGGTTCTCCCGGTCCATGTCCGGTTCCCCGCGCACGTAATCATCCAGGCGCACGGACACCTCCGCCTGCCAGGATTCCTGCAGGCCGTTCAGGGGCTCAAACATCCGGTCCGGATTCACGCCCAGGATCAGCATCCCGTAGCGTTCCATCTTCAGGTCCAGCAGGTTCCGGATCAGGAACATCCGGTTCCCGAAACTGATAAACCGGCTGCGGGTATCCAGCGTTTCCCCGGCCCGCATTACTTCCGCCAGGAGGTTGTTCAGGTATTCCTGGGTATGGTTCTCGCTGCTGCGGATATAGCTCAGCAGGTCCGGCCGGCCCGCCGGGAAAAACCCGGCAAAATTGAACAGCGGCTCCCGGCTGTATTTCCGTTCGAGGTACCGGCGGCACATCTGGAGGAATTCCGTATGGGCCGCGCTGCCGTCCTGCCATTTCTGCCAGGCCGCGGTCAGCTCCCCGTCATAGGTGGCGCCCCGGGCCAGCTCCACGGCCCGGTTCACATTCTCCTGGGTCATGGTAAAGGCATGCTCGGCGCTGGAGGAAACCGCCGAACGCGTTTTCTCCTCCAGCCCGCGCAGCAGGATGGTGCCGGTGAATGTTCCCAGCAGCAGTGCCGGAATCAGGTAGCTGAGCACCACGATGGCGCCCACCTGGTTCCGCAGGGAATTCAGCCGCCGGAAAAACCCGCCGGATGCCTTCTTCCCTTCCTTTGCCTTTGCCATGGTATTCTTCGATCCTTCCCGGTTTGGTATTTATTCCGTCCAGGGCAGCTCGGTATGGCGCGCCATGATCTCCACCAGGTTCCGCGCCGCCTTTTCCGTTTCCGCCTCCGCGAAAATCCGGACCCTCGGTTCCGTTCCGGAGAAGCGGACGATGACCCATCCGCCGTCCAGGTAAACCTTGCATCCGTCCATATAACTGATCTTTTCCACCTTCCGGCCGAGATCCGGAATCCGTTTCTCCTCCATGATCATCCGGAAGATACTGTCCTTCACTTCCTGCGTCAGCGGCCAGTCATACTCTGCCGTGTGCAGCTCCCCGAAGCGGGCAAACAGGTCGCTTACCAGCTCGCTCAGCTTCTTCCCGGTCACGCTGATCATTTCCACCAGCAGGCTGGCCGCGTACAGGCCGTCCTTGCCGGAGATATGCCCGCGGACCGTCAGGCCGCCGGAGGACTCGCCGCCGATCAGGGCGTCATGCTCGTCCATGCCGGCCGAAATGTACTTGAAGCCCACCGGCACCTCCGCGCATACCTGCCCGTAGGCCTCCGCGATCCGGTCCAGCAGGTGGGTGGTGGCGATGTTGCGGACGGCCGCCCCGCGCCATCCCTTATATTCTAGCAGATAATAGTACAGGAGCGCCAGTGTTTCATTTGCGGTCACGTACCGGCCGTTCTCGTCGATGATGCCGAGCCGGTCCGCGTCGCCGTCCGTGGCGATGCCCACGTCCGCCCGGTGCTCCTTCACCGCGTACTGCAGGTCCACCAGCGTTTCCGGGTTCGGGGCCGGCAGGTGCCGCCCGAAAAAGGCGTCATGCCGGTCGTTGATCACGTCCACGTCGCACCTTGCCGTGTACAGGATGGTCTGCAGCCCGGTCAGGCTCACGCCAAACATCGGGTCCAGCACGATGCGGAGCCGCCGTTTCCGGATGGCGTCCGTGTCCACCTGCCGCAGGATGGAATCCAGGTATTCGTCCCGCGGGTCCACCAGTTCAATCTTTCCTTCCGCCTTCGCCTGCTCAAAGGGGACGGACCGGATTCCGGCCTCGTCCAGGGCGTTGGCTTCCTCCTGGATTTCCCGGGTATAGTTCTCCGCCGCATCCCGGCCGCCCGCGGTGAACAGCTTGATTCCGTTCCAGATGGCCGGGTTGTGGCTGGCCGTCACCATGGCGCCGTAGGGCAGGCCCATCCGCTTCACGGTGAACATCACCAGCGGCGTCGGGCAGGACATATTGACGAAGCGCACCTTCACGCCTTCCCCCGCCAGCACCTCGCAGAACCAGATCAGCGCCTCGCGGCTCAGGAAGCGCCGGTCATACCCGGCGCAGATTCCCTCATCCGCACAGCCTTCGCGCACCATCCGCCGGGCGAGCGCCGCCGCGATCCGCCGGATATTGTCCCTCGTGAACCCGTCGCCGATCACGGCCCGCCAGCCGCCTGTGCCGAACTGAATCATACGGCCGCGCCTCCCATCTCAATCTCCACCTGATGGGTGCCGCTTCCGAAGGCAGGAATCTCCGCCACGTCAATTCCGTCCACCCGGATGGACCGCACGCCCTTTTCCACGTGCCCGGGGTTCCGCACGGTGATGCGGTATTCCGCGCCCCGCCACCGGCGCACGGCTTCAAAGCCGTCCCAGTCCGCGGGAATGCACGGATCCACCGTCAGCGTATCGAAGCCGGGGCGGATGCCGAGCATGTAGCGGGTCGCCGCGTAGTACGCCCAGCCGGAGGAGCCGGTCATAAAGGGATGCCGGGCCCGGCCGTGGGCCGTATGGTCCCGTCCCATGATGAACTGGCAGTAGCTGTAAGGCTCCGCCTGGCGGATTTCCATTTTGTCGTTCTGGTTTTCCGGCAGCAGCGCGTCATAGAACTTCATTGCGCGGCTTCCGCGGCCCAGCATGCACTCCGCCACCCAGGCCCAGGGATTCGGATGGCTGAAGATCGCCCCGTTCTCCTTCACGCCCGGATACACCCGGGTCACAAATCCGATGCTGTCGTCCAGCGTCACAAAGGACGGCGCGTTCAGCATCAGGCCCCAGGGGGTGTACAGCCACTCGTCCACCGCGTCCATGCAGGAAAGGCCCTGCTCCGGCGTGGCCGTTCCGCTCACCACCGCCCAGGTATTGCTCTCCATATGGACCTTGCCCTCTTCAGCCTCCCGGGAGCCGATCTCCCGGCCGTCCGCCGTAAACCCGCGCAGGAACCATTCGCCGTTCCACAGCGTCTTCCGGCAGGTTTCCTCCATGCCCGCCTTCAGCTCCGCGTACCGCTTTTCGTCCTCCGCCCGGCCCAGCGCCTTCGCCGCGTCGAGGAAGTGGTTGGTGGCCCACACCAGCAGGAACGCGACCATCGCGCTCTCCCCGCCGCCCAGGTTCAGGCAGTCGTTCCAGTCTGCCCGCAGGCCTTTGGTGATTCCGTGGGCGCCGATCTGGCTGTAGGAGAAGTCCAGCGCGGCCTTCATATGCTCCCATACGGTGCCCTCGCCTTCATCCGCGAAGGGGATCACCTCATCCAGGAAGGATGCGTCGCCGCTCTCCCGCACATTCTCCACGATGGCGGGAATCAGCCACAGCGCGTCGTCCGCGCAGGCGTCCTTAATCCCGTGCAGCATGCTCTTCTTGTCCGTTTCGGGAATCACCGTCGGGGATTTGAACCCGTCTTCCTCCCCCTGCTCCAGCACGGCGGGATCGAACAGGTGCAGGCCGTAGCCCGCGCGCATCTGCCCGTGCAGCAGCTGGCGGATCCGCTTCATGCACATGCCCGGCTCGGCATGGGGAATGCACATGGCGTCCTGCGCCGTATCCCGGTATCCCAGGCCCGTCCGCCCGCCGACCTCGATAAAGGAGGAGAAGCGGGAGAACAGCACGTTGATCTCGCTCTGGTACAGGTTCCAGATGTTCAGCGACCGGTTCATGTTCTCATGGGGCGTGGAAATCTGCAGCTGTCCCAGCTTTTCGTCCCAGAACTTTTTCAGCTCCGCGAACGCCCGGTCGGTCCCGGCTTCGTCATATTTTTCCCGTGCCTGCCGGGCCGCCTTTCCGCGGCCGGTTCCCAGGTAGAAGAGCACGCGCGCTTCCTCCCCGGGAGCGAGCTCCAGCTTCTTCTGCAGCGCGCCGCAGGGGTTGCCGCCCAGCTCCGTGGACCCGGTCAGCTTTCCGGCTTCCACACCCAGCGGGTTCCGCTCCGTGCGGTACGGCCCGATAAAGGCTTCCCGGACGCCGTCAAAGCTGTCCGGCTCAAAATTGCCCGCAAAAAACTGCCAGGCGTCCTGTTCATAGTGCAGCTCGCACAGCGCCGCGCCGTCCTCATAGTGGGAGCCGGCGGCATACAGGCTCATCTGGAAGTTCTGGTTGT
>JAFRTK010000021.1 GCA_017427165.1 Clostridia bacterium | reverse complement strand
TACGGGTATAAGAAGTATACGGACCGGGAAACCTTCGTGCAGGACCTGCGGAAGCTGTACCTGGAGCAGGTGCTCCCGCTGATTCCGAAGGGACTTTCCGCGGCGGTGTATACGCAGGTGTCCGACGTGGAGGATGAAACCAACGGCCTGGTGACCTTTGACCGGAAAGTGCAGAAAATATCCCCGGAGGAATTCCGGGACGTATCGGAGCAGCTGCTGGCCGCCGTTCCGGGCGGGAACGAATGAATTCAAAAGACAGAACCGAGGTGCTGTGCATGAAGAAGAACAGGAAATTCTGGATTGCGCTGATCATGTTCTCCCTCACCGGGCAAGTGGCCTGGGTGGTGGAGAACATGTACTTCAACGTGTTCATCTACAAGATGTTCCGGGCGTCCGCTTCGGACATTGCGCTGATGGTGACCGCCAGCGCGGTGGCGGCCACGCTGACCACCATCCTGATGGGCGCGCTGTCCGACCGCATCGGGAAACGGAAGATCTTCATGTGCGCCGGGTATATCGCCTGGGGCGTTTCGATCATCGCGTTTGCCCTGATCCGGGCAGACGTGATCTCCGCCGTGTTTGGATCAGCTGTGGCGGCCGCATCCGTCGGGATCACGCTGGTGATCATTCTGGACTGCGTGATGACCTTCTTCGGCTCCACGGCCAATGACGCGGCGTACAACGCCTGGCTCACCGATTCCACGGACGCCGGGAACCGCGGCGCGGCGGAGGGCATCAACTCCATGATGCCGCTGATCTCCATCCTGGTGGTGTTCGGCGGGTTCATGGGCTTTGACCTGGACCAGGCCTCCAGCTGGACCACGATTTACTGCATTATCGGCGGCCTGGTGCTGCTGATCGGCATCCTGGGATTCTTCCTGGTGGAGGAGGCCCCGGTGAAGCAGCCCGACAGCCTGGGGTATTTCGCCACCATCCTGTACGGCTTCCGGCCGGATGTGATCCGGAAGAACACCACCCTGTACCTGTCCATGATCGCGTTCATGGTGTTCAATATCTCCATCCAGATCTTCATGCCCTACCTGATCATCTACTATGAGCAGACGCTGGGCATGGCGGACTATGTGCTGATTATGGCGCCGGCGATCATCCTGGCAGCGGTGGTTACGTTCTTCTTCGGCCGGCTGGTGGACCGCTTCGGTTTCCGGCGGATGGTGCTGCAGGCGATGATGCTGCTGATGACCGGGTTTATCCTGCTGTGGCTGGTTCCATCGAGAATCCCGGCGGAAGGCCTGGGGATGAAGATCCCGGTGTTCATCGGATCCCTGCTGATGATGTCCGGTTACCTCAGCGGCATGGCGGCATTCGGTACCCAGCTGCGCAACTACACACCCGAGCATATGGCCGGCCGGTTCCAGGGCCTGCGGATCCTCAGCCAGGTGCTGATCCCGGGCATCATCGGCCCGCAGATCGGCGCCTGGGTACTCCGGGATGCGCCGGTGATTGCCAACAGCGACGGCACCACCTCCTTCCTGCCCAGCGCGGATATCTTCCGGGCGGCGATGATCGTGCTGTCCGTTGTGATCGCCGGACTGGCGGTATGGCTGACGCGCATGCGGGAAAGCAAGGCATAAAAAGACTGCCGGGGCATGGCAGCCCCGGCAGGACTTTCCTGAAAGCCGGATCAGAGGATTCCGGCTTTTTTCAGTGCGTTCACCCGGTCAGTGATGCTCTGCTCAAACTGCTCATCGGTCATGGACGGATCCCGCGTGGCCTTCCAGACATCGCAGGGTGCCTGCGCGCAGGAGGCGCAGGTGGCATAATGGTGCTTATTGGCGCAACAGGCATAGATGGGGCAGGCTTTCCCGCCGGCATGGAAGACCTTGCCGCAGGCTTCATTGCAGCCGGTGCAGACGCTGCCGTGCAGCGGGCAGGCGGAGCAGTCCGTTCCGCAGGCGGACAGGCCGATGATTTCCCGTTGCTTCTGCTTGCTGAAATCCTTCATGACCAGCTGGTAAGACCGGTCCAGCCAGTGACGCAGCAGGTCGTCCGGGATGTTCCCGTCCGCTTTGACGGAGTTCCAGTGCTGCTTGTTGCTGTAGTACCCGGGAATGATATCCGCGTACTTCTGCCGCATCAGCTCGCCCTCCAGGGGCTCCAGCTTGAAATTGATGTAATAAGGTTTGTTGTCGTCATCCAGCAGGATGGCGGCGAACATCTTACCATTCAGGTGATACCGGATCCAGTTCCATTCCGGCTGCAGGTCCTTTGTTACGCCGCGTCTGGCCATCAGGTATTCATCAATCCAGGGATATTTCATGGGAATCATTCCTCCTCCGTTACTGCAGAAACAGGATAGCAGGTCAAACATGACAACAGGGTGTCATGTACGATGGGCCCGCATGATTTTTTCCCCGATACGGGCCATTTCCTCCCGCAGTTCCGCAGGCTCCAGCAGCTCGGCCTTTCCCCGGAAGGACAGGATCCAGCTGAGTGCCTGGTCCCGGTCGGTAAAGCCGGCGGAGAACAGGCATTCTCCCTCCGGCGTCATTTCACAGCAGCCGGTCCCGTATTCTTCCACCAGGCGCCACCGGCATTCCGGGCTGACCCGGGCGGTGACGCGGTAATTCTCCGGGAAAACGCGCTGATCCGAAAGATCCGGCGCTTCCATTGGACGCGGGGAGAAGGATTCACCGACCCGGAGGTCCTCCATCCGGTTCAGCTTGAACAGCCGCGGCGCGTCCTTTTCCCGGCACCAGCCCCACAGGTACCAGCTGCTCCACTGAAAGACCAGGAGGGCCGGTTCCACAATGCGGTCGCTTTCCCCGCGGGGGGAGAGATAATGGAATGAAACCAGGCGGTGCTGATCGATGGCTCCGTGCAGGAATTCAATCTTCTCCGCCAGGGCGGTTTTGTACCAGGAGGCGAGATCGATCAGGATATGCTGGTCGCCGGGAAGAATCCCGGAGGAACCGGGGGAGATTTTTTCCATCAGCCGGCGGTACCGGCCGGTACCGCTGACGCTGTCCAGGCTCCGCAGGCCGGACAGGATGGCCTGCATCTCCCGGGAGGTAAGCACTGTGCGGTCCATGCGGAATCCGTCCATAATGCGGATGCCGCCTCCGGATCCCTGCTGTGTGGCAATCGGAATCCCGGCGCGGTTCAGCGCCTCGATATCCCGGTTGATGGTCCGGCGGGAGACCTCAAAGCGCCTGGCGAGTTCCGGCGCGGTGGCCTGCTCCTGGTTCAGCAGGACGGAGAGAATGGCGATCAGGCGGTCGAGTTTCATCACAGCACCCCAAACAGGACATATTGATGGCATGTTTATAAATCCATGATACCGGAAGACCATCTTCCTGTCAAAAGGAGGCAATACGGTCCCGGCCGGCGATCCAACCGGAGGTTGGAAAAATCCGCAAAAATCAACGAATGCGTTATTGATTGCGGGACTTTTCAAGGATATACTTCAGGTACCGGCCGGAATTGACGAAGGAGGAAACAACCATGAACGAAATCAGGATCAATGAACAGATCGCGTTCCTGCGGCACCGGAAGGGCGTTACCCAGGAGGTGCTTGCGAAGCAGCTGGGCGTGACCAACCAGACGATATCCAAATGGGAAAGCGGACAGTGCTATCCGGATATCCAGCTGCTGCCGGAGATCGCGGATTTCTTCGGGGTCTCCGTGGATGAACTGCTGGGGCATACCGCGCAAAGCGGGCTGGACTCCCTGTGCCTGACGCTGAAGAAATACTTTACCGGCCTGCCGGAGGCGGACTGTTTTGACCATGTATACCGCCTGGCGGCGCAGTTGCATGAAATTGCGGTCACAGCCGGTTACCGGCGGCAGGTTCCCTGGCAGGAAAAGGACTACGCGAAGGAACCGGCGGCCCGGTGGGGCCTGTCCGCCTGCGACGAGGGAGGCGGCAGCACCGTGCGCTGCGGCAATACGGTGCTGTTTACCAACGGCCGGGGATGGAGCCGGCTGAAGAAATCCGAAATCCGGAACATCGCGCGGGAACTGGAGACGCTGTCTGACGAGGATGCACTGAAGGTGCTGTTTGCGCTGCAGGACCTGACGGCGGAGGATGAGGAGCGGTATGTATCCGCGGCGGAGATCGCGGAGAGGGCGAAGATGGACCCGGAAAGGGCGGAGAAAGCCATGGCGGAACTGCCGCTGGCGGTCCGGGAGGACGGGGAGGAAGAGCGGTTCCGCGTCAGCGGCGCGGCGGCCTGGCTGCCGTCGGTGCTTGCGCTGGTCCGCAGCCCGCTGCTGGATGATATAGAAGATGATTGACGGCAGGTATGATTTATTGTATACTCACTGCAGATTTTGACTGTGAAAGGAGGGCTCTTCGAATGCGGAAGAATGAGATGACGGTTGCTGTTATGAATATCCGCACTGGCTTTGTGTCCGATCATCCGAAGGGCCCGCAGGCATAACCTGCGCATATATTTCGGTTGACCGGCCGCTTATCCATGACGGATAGGCGGCTTTTTTGCGCCTTTGCGGACCAGGGAAAGGGGCGATGACGATGGAGAAAAAGAATAACGGAACCAACGATGGAAACCCGGAAACCCAAAGGACAAACGCCGGCGGAGAGCCGGCACAGGAGGAAAAACCCATGACTGGAATCCTTGGATGGATGAACCCGGAAGAATACCCGTTTGACTGTATGCTGCGGATGGAGCGTTTCCAGATCCGGTGGATCCTGGAGAACCCGAACGCGGAAGCGGAGGAAGCCCTGGCAATTGCGCTGAAGGCGAATCCGAAAGTGGCATGGTACTTCACCCAAAAGTGCCCGGAAAAAGCGGAACGGATCCGCATGCTGGCTGCAAAGGCGCCGGAAGGACTTTCCGCGGAACAGGTACGGGCGGCGGAGATCCGGACCCTCGGCAATTACGAGGACTTTGTGATCTACACCACCCCGGAGGTGATGGCGGAGAAATGCGATTTCATCTACGGCTGGAACAAGGAACGCCTGTTTGAGATTGCGGACCTGCAGGGAAAGACCGTGCTGGACGTGGGCAGCGGCACCGGACGGCTGGCATTTGCCGCCGCGGAGCGCGCCGCCTTTACAGTGGCCAGCGAGCCGGTGGATTCCCTGCGGGAATTCATGCGGGATGAGATCGCCCGGAAGGGCATCACCAACATGCGCGTGTGCGACGGGCTGTGCCACTGCCTGCCGTTCCCGGACAACAGCTTTGACGTGGTGATGAGCGGGCACGTGGTGGGCGACCGCTTCCGGGAAGAAGTGGATGAGCTGACCCGGATTACGAAACCCGGCGGATGGCTGCTGGACGTGCCCGGGGACCAGCACCGGGAGACGCACCGGAAAGAAAAACTGATTGCTGACGGCTGGGAGGAGCTGGCGTATACCGGCACTTTCGGCGAAACGACATACCGCTACCGGAAACAGGTGCGGAAATAAAAGGGAGGAATACCTATTACAGGGAATAATTATCGTGTTGTACTGGCCCACCGGGACCGGTACCTGGTACGGAATGAAGAAAAGGAACTCTATTGTGTGCTGACCGGCAGCCTGCGCTACCGCGGGGATTTCCCGGTGGTCGGGGACTATGTGGAGATTACGGAAAACCCGTACGGCGACAGCCTGATCCGGGAAATCTGCCCGCGCAGGAGCGTATTCTGGCGGCCGGACCGCGGCGGGCACGGGGACGCCTTTGTGAAGAACCTGATGATGGAGCCCCTGATTGCCAATATGGACTATGTGTTTATTATCACATCGATGAACCGCGACTTCAGCGTCAACCGGATTGCCCGGTACGCGGCGATGGCGGTTTCGGGCGGCGCGGTGCCGGTGGCAGTGCTGACCAAGGCGGACCTGTGCAAAGACCCGCAGGAAAAAGAAGCGGAGGCTGCGGCGCTGAGCCGGGACCTGAAGGCGGTTGCCATCAGCTCGGTGACCGGGTACGGACTGGAACGCCTGGGGGAATACTTCAGGCCGGGCGTGACCATCGCCCTGCTGGGCTCCTCCGGCGCGGGAAAATCCACCCTGGTCAATACCCTGGCAGGGCGTGAAATCATGACGACCGGCGGGATCCGGGAGGAGGATTCCAAAGGCCGGCATACGACCACCCACCGGGAACTGATTGACCTGGACGGCATATCCATTATCGACACGCCCGGACTGCGCGAGCTGGGTGTGGCGGAGGCGGACGAAGGCCTGGCCGGCACCTTCACGGATATCGCGGAGCTGATCAGCCTGTGCCGGTTTTCGGACTGCACCCACGGGAACGAGCCGGGCTGCGCGGTCCGTCGGGCGCTGGAGGACGGCTCTCTGCCGCCGGACCGCTGGGAGACGTACCGCAGGCTGGAGGCGGAAAACAACTGGAGCAAGCGGATGAAAAACGAGCGGAACATGAAGATTGCCATGGCACGGCAGCGGATGGGACGGGGAAAGTAAAAATAATTTTTTCGGAGACCGAACCCCCGGCGGACGAAAAACGACTATATGGGTGAAAACCGGTTTTCAGAATCTGAGAAAGGGAGGTGAACACGGATGGACGGATTTGAAGCCCTGCTGGAAAAGAGCAGGACAGGAGTGGAACGCTGGGTGAAGGCGCATGTAGGCAATACCGCCGACGCGGAGGATATCCTGCAGGAAACTTACCTGGCGGCTTTCCGGGGATTCCCCGTACTCCGAAATCCGGACGTGTTCCTGCCCTGGCTTCTGGGAATTGCCAAACGAAAAACCATGGACTGGTACAGGGCGCAGGCAAGGCGGAAAGAGGTTCCGGTGGAACAGCTGCCTGAGCAGGCAGCGGAAACACCGGCCGACACCGCCGTGGAGGAAACGCTGGACGCCCTGCCGGAAAAGGACCGCCTGATGCTCCGGCTGTTCTACCGGGAAATGCTGTCGCAGAAGGAAATATCCGAGCGGCTGCGGATTCCCGAGGGAACGGTCAAAAGCCGGATGAGCATGGCACGCCTCCATTTCCGGAACGCATACCCGTACCCGCCGAGAGGAGAGACAGTGATGTTGAAGAAAAATATGTACGGTTTACCCGAACTGCTGCCGGATTATACGATTGGCTGGAAAAACGAGCCCGCTTTCCCCGTGGACTGCGAGGAAATGATGGGATGGTTCATTGTACCGAAGATCGGCGAAAAGCTGAAGTGGGGCATGTACGACCTGCCCTCCCGCAAGCTGGACGTTTCCTACGATATGGAAGTGACCGGACCCGCCAGCGTCCACGGCCTGGACGGCGTGTCCATCACCGCGAAGGTACTGCCCCCCAAAGCGGAAATTGCCGAAGGCGATCCGATGCGGCAGGCGGTGGAGGAATCCACCGGCGGGCAGGAGGAGTGGCGGTTCATTGCCCAGGAGAAGGACGGGTATACCCGCTTCCTGGCCGCGGAGCATACCGAGGACGGCACGCGCGAGCTGACCACTTTCCTGGACGGCAAGGACTTCCTGGACAACTGGGGATTCGGCGATGACAACTGCGGTTCCCCGGTGCACCTGGAGCCCAAAGGAAAGATCCGGCGGAACGGAAGCGTGATCACCACAGAAGGGGAAGACGCCTTCATCGACGTGGTAGGCCGCTGTACCGTGACGCTGGACGGAAAGGAATATGACACAGTCTGCGTGATGGACTTCGGCATGTATTATGAAGGCATGATCAGCGAGCAGTTCCTGGACCGGAACGGACGGACCGTACTGTGGCGGCGCTTCAACCGGAATGACTGGGCGATCGACCGCTACGGAAAGGAATGGTCCGAGCTCCTGCCGGAGAATGAGCGGCTGAGCGTGAACGGACAGACCTATGTGCACTGGTACGACTGCCTCTGCGTCCGCTGAAGGAAGGAATGAACCCCGCGGCGCCCGGAAACGGGCGCCGCTTTTCTGTGCCCAGGGGCGGCAACATTGACATTCCGGGCTGTCCGGGCATACAATAAACAGAAAAGGAAAAACCTCAGAAATACCCATCTGTTTCCGGAAAATATGCCGGGAGGAGTTGAAAATATATGCCGGAATCCGAAGGAAGGAAAGCATTCCTGCGAAAACAGTTTTTCCGTTTGCTGCCGGTGCAGATCCTGCTGATTGCCATCGGCTGCCTGAACAGCGTGATCGACGGCGCGGTGGCTTCCTCGCACCTGGGCGCGGATGCCATGGCGGTGATCGGACTGTACTCGCCGCTGGCAAAGCTGGTGGACGCGTCCATCGCCGTTTTCCTCGGCGGCACGCAGATCCTGTGCGGCCGTTTCCTGGGGAAGAACGAGGTGGAGAATACCCAGCAGGCCTTCTCGCTGGATATCGTGGTGACATCGTGCTTTTCCGGCCTGCTGATGGTGCTGTGCCTGGCGGCGCCGGGCGCGGTTGCCGGCGCGCTCGGCGGCAGCGGAGAAATCCGGAATGACCTTTCCATGTACCTGCTGGGGATGTCCTTCGGGATTCCCTGCCAGATGATCGGGTCGCAGCTGTCCGCCTTCCTGCAGCTGGAGCGGCAGGAGAAGCGGACGTATACGGGAATCGCGGTGATGGTTGTGCTGAACGTCGGCCTGGACCTGCTGCTGGTCCCCTCGCTGGGCTTCCTGGGCCTGGGGCTGGCGACTTCCGCCAGCAACCTGGCGTTCTGCGCCATCCAGATCTACTTCTTCCTGACCGACAAGGCAACGATCCGCTTCCGGTTCCGGAGCGCGCGGATGAAGCACCTGAAGGAGATCCTGCGCCTTGGCCTGCCCGGTGCGCTGGTGCAGGGCTGCCTGATGATCCGCGGACTGGTGCTGAACCAGATCCTGCTGAATTTCTGCGCGCCGTACGGCCTGCCGGCCTTTTCAGCGGTGAACGCTTTCGGCTGCCTGTACTGCGCCGTATACCTGGGCATGGGCTCGGCCACGCGCCTGCTGAGCAGCGTCTATATCGGGGAGGAAGACCG
>JAFRTK010000126.1 GCA_017427165.1 Clostridia bacterium | reverse complement strand
GTCTCCCCGCCCGTTCCCTGCAGGATCCGGTTCATCGCGTATACAAGGATCACCGAGGATGCCATATTGAATCCGGCGGGCACGCCGCCGGTGAAAAGCTCTGCCATTTTCCGCCCGGTCACCAGCTTCCGGCTGAACCGGAACACGCTCCGTTCGGAAAGGAAATACACCGCTGCCACGGCCATCGCGGCGTAATAGCTGATGGAGGACGCCAGTCCCATCCCGAACATCCCGCCGTGGAACACCAGCACGTTCAGCAGGTCCAGCGCCACGTCCGTCACCGTCATGGTCAGTACCGCCAGGATCAGCAGGGTGCTCTGCCCCGCCATCTGCATGAACGGTACCAGCACCAGGGCCCCCATGGAGCCCGGCGCGCCGATGCTGAAGCCGGCCAGGTAATCCCGGGTCTGCTCAAACAGCCCGCCCTGCTGCCCGGCGCCCATCGCCGAGGCCAGCGGTGCGCGGAACACCACCACTGCGACTGCGAACAGGATCGAAATGACCCCGCCCAGGGCCACCGCCGAGGAGAACCCCGCGTTGGTTTCCTCCCGGGAACCCCGCCCCAGGGACTTGCTGCATGCCACCTGGACGCCCGCGGCCAGCAGGCTGCCGATGGCGCCGATGGCCAGCAGCACCGGATTGGCCAGGCTGTAGGCCGCCATGCCGGTCTCCCCCAGGAATCGGCTGATCATCACGTTGTCAATCAGCAGGCAGAGGGAAACCGTCAGCGCGGAAAAAACCTGCGCCGCCAGCATCTGCCGCACCAGCTTGCGAATCATAGGACATTCTCCTTTTTTTCAGACCCCTGCGGACTTCCCGTCCGCATTCCTGAAAACGATTATACCACAGTTCCGGCCTTCCGGAGCATCCGCCGCGCAAAAACAGCGCCCGGGGCTTTCCGCCCCGGGCGCTGCCGCCCTGGTGCAGGTCAGTTGTAAACGTTCAGCACGCGCTGCCACGGGATTTCAACCATCTCGGTGGAGTTGCCGTCTTTCACCACGTCCACCTTGGTCTTGTAATCCGGGATTTCATCGTACAGGGTCACCACTTCATCAAAGAAGGCCTGTGCCCAGGATCCGGGGCTCTCTTCGTCCCACAGCTCCAGGTAGAGTTCCTCGCCGATGTAGTCCCGCAGGTCGATGATGAATGTGGCCATATCCGCCCAGGATCCGCCTACACCCTTCTTCACGCTGGGGAAGCCGGAATCCTTGAAGTGGCGGTTCCGGAACAGGCCCACCTGGGTACCGTCCGCCTTGAAGACCTTCACGGCCGCGGTCCGGCCGCCCATGCGCACGGTGATGTAGCCGACGCCGCCCAGCACAAAGTGGGAGGAAGTGATATGCCAGGATTCCGGTTCCGGAATGGTGGTGGCCCAGCCGTCCAGGTGGTAGTTTCCGGCCTGGTTGAAGGGCATTTCCTCCGCCCAGTAGGTGGTGTCAGAGCTCAGTCCCAGGGGATTGCCGCTTTCGTCCACGGGCCAGCCTTCCGGCAGGGTCCATCCGGTGAAATCGCCGGTCTCAAAGCCGCCGTTCTCCACCTGGAAGGGCACCTCGCCTTCAGCGAAGACCGCCGGGAAAACGCTGCAGATCATCACAGCCGTCAGCAGGATAGCAACCAGTTTCTTCATTGTGTTTTCTCCTTTCATGATCCGAAAAGTATATGGATTATTTATCCCTGAACCCTTTCCGCGGCCGGTCATGCCGGCATGCCCGGAAAGGGAATCATTCGCCGTAAATGGAGGATACAGTGCACACCCGCAGCTCCTCCACCTTCACCTCGCCGTCGGCAAACAGCCGGATTTCCTGTGCGGACGGATCCGCGTAGGAACGGACGCTGATCGCCTTGTCATCGTTGAAGAAGCCTTCCACCAGCGAGCGGTCGATGAAGATTTCCATCTTCAGCTTCCCGTCCTTCAGCGGCACCGCCCCTTCCACCACGGAGGCCTTTGCGTCCTTGGCCCGGTTGCTCGTAAAGCCGTCCATGGTGCCCTTCGCCGTGTAATAGGTGAAAGTGGTATGGTTCCGCCGGCCCTGGGCCTTGCAGACCAGGCCGAAGTTCTGCTGGTCCTGCGGTTCCAGCACCGCGTGGATATACAGCAGGTCTCCGCCCACCCCGGAAAGCGCTGTATTGGCTTCCTCCACGGTTGTGTTTTCCACGGAGAGCAGTTCCTCATCCAGCAGGCCGTATACCCGTTCATCCGGCACGATGCATACGCCGGTTCCCTCGTCATTGAGGAAGATGTTCCGGGTCAGGCCGGCGCAGTGCGCCCAGCCGGCCGCGGCCTGTTCCGGTCCGGGGCGCTGGTCCTGCATGATGGAGAACACGCATACCCTTCCGGTCACCGGGTCCTGCAGTACGCTGGGGCCGGTGAACACGTTGCCGCCGTAGTCCAGCAGCTTCGGCAGGGCAAAGTCCGCGTCCGGGGTAAACCGGCCGGTTTCCTTGTCAAAATCCCCGAGGAAGTAGTACACCTTGTTGTCCGCGATGCTGGCCGGCGCCGGGGAGATGAAGAAAGCGTACCGGGTTACGGTGCCTTCCCGGTTCGTAAGGGGCAGCAGGATCGGCAGCTCCCAGCTGGTGCCGTACACCACCGACTGGTTTTCCATTTCAAAGATCGGGCCTTTGTACTGCCAGTCCATGTCAATCGTTCCGTCCGGGAGGACTTCCAGCCGGTCCGTCACATACAGCAGGGCGGTTCCGCCGCCCGCTTCCGTACCGGAGCAGACCAGCATATACCAGTCATCGCCCTCTTTCCAGATATGGGAATCCCGGAACTCGCCCGCCCGGCCCTGTCCGGGCTGCTGGGCGATGGCCAGCTCATTGCAGATGATCCATTCCGTCAGCTCAGGATCCGCCGGATCCGCGGGATACGCCGCGCCGATGTTCTGGTTGGAAATCAGGCCGTCATAGCGGAAGCTGTCGTTGCCCGCCGTAAAGAACAGGACGGGCAGGCCGTTTTTGTCCAGTGCTGCGCCGCCGGACCACACGCCGTCCGGCACCACGGTATTTTCCGTCGGCACGATGGCGTCCCGTACCGGCCGCCAGTGCACCGTATCCTCACTCACCAGGTGGCCCCAGCAGATATTCCGCCAGTAGGTGCCGATGCTGTTGCTCTGGAAGAACAGGTGGTACATGCCGTTGTAATACACCGGTGCGTGGGGCTCGTTCATCCAGTGCTGGTAGGGGCCGCCGTGGTACTGCGTTTTGTAGATATCCCCGGTCAGGATGTTCTCCAGGCCGATCTCCTCATAGGGGATTGCCTCCGGCGTTTTCGCCGCCAGCGCCGCGATCTCGTCCGCGTCCAGCGCAGTTTCGTACAGCCGCAGCTCGTCCATCAGGCCGGAGAACATCTGGTAGCTGCCCGCGGCAATCTGCTCGCCATAGGCGTTTTTGCCGATCAGCAGCGCTTCCTTCTCCGCGGGTTCAATCACGGAATCGGGGAACACCGGCGTATGGGCCGCCTCCTGTCCGTTCAGGTACAGGGTCATCATTCCCTCGTCCCCGTCGAACACTGCCGCCACATGGTTCCATTCATCCAGGGCCAGGCGCTCGTCGTCCGTCCAGAGGGTAAACCAGTCATCCCCGACCCCTGCCTCAAAGCACAGCCGGCCGAAGCGCTGGTAGCCCAGCAGGATGCCCTGGTACGCCGGTTTGTAATACTGCCCGACGATTGTGGTCACATGGGCGGTTCCGGCGCCCGCGGCATTCGGATCGTCCCATTCAAAGGCCCGGGGTGCCACCCACACGCTGATCGTCACCTGGCTGCCGGAAACACAGATGTCCTCCGGCCGGTAGGCGATGCAGGTGGACGCGCCGTCAAACAGCAGGGAACCGCCTTCCACGCCGATATCCCGCCACTGCGGGTCCATGGGTTCTGTATAGGCGGGAGAAAGGTACTGGTACTGGATATCGGCCTCGCCCAGGTGGCCGCTCCTGTCCTGTACCGCCGTTCCCTGTCCCTCGTCAAAGGTCAGGTACAGGACGGCGGCATCCGGCCCGGCCGTCTCGCCGAAAGCGGGAACCGCCAGCAGCAGCGCCAGGAAAACAAGCAGTAAACTTTTCTTCATCGGTTTCCCTCCTGACTTCAGGGGCTGAAAGCCTGTCGGTTATTTCAAGTGGTGCGCTTCCACGGAAATCCGCAGGGGCGCGTCCGCGGCGAAGGTGATGTCTTCCGCCTCAAGGGGCGTCGGGATCAGGGAGGTCACCACCCGTTCCCCGCCGTTGATAAACAGCTCCACGCTTTCCTTGTCCAGCAGCACTCGCAGCGTCAGTTTCCCATCCCGCGCCTCCGCCTGCACATGGCGGGTATGCGCGATGTCCCGATGGGAGCCGCCGTGGCTCCGGTCAAACACCAGCTCGCCGCGGGCCAGATCGCACCGGATTTTCACAAAGTGCTGCTCATCCTTCGCAACCAGCAGGACAAAGCGGCGGCATTCGCTGCCTTCGGTATGCAGCGTCACCGTCATATCCAGCAGCCGTCCGTGTACGCCGGGCAGGGCTGTCTCTTCGCAGACCGTCACCTGTTCATGGCGCACGGTATCCTGCCACATGGTTTCGATTTCCCGTACCGGGCGCTGGCACAGCCGGCCGTCTTCCATAAACAGCTCCCGGGGAACGCTCATCTGCGAATACCATGGATGGCGGCGCGGCGCTTCCTTGCAGGTTTCCCAGTTGTCCATCCAGCCGATCATGATGCGCCGGCCGTCGGGCGTCCGGGTGGTCTGCGGGGCGTAGAAGGTCAGGCCATGGTCCACCGGCTGGACGGATTCCCGCACGAAGCGGCGCTCCGCCCTGTCAGACCGGCCGACCAGCGCCACAGGTCCGAACCCGGCGTGGAAGTCCTCCCGGGCATACATCTCCTGGGGGCTCACCAGCAGCACCTGCTTTCCGTCCAGCGGGAAGAAGTCCGGGCATTCC
>JAFRTK010000125.1 GCA_017427165.1 Clostridia bacterium | reverse complement strand
TGATAACTTCCTTCTTGGGCAGCACGTCGAACTGGCCGCTCTGTTCCATCTTGTCGATCTGGTTCAGCCGGTCGATCCGGGTGCGGATTGTCTTGAAGTTGGTCAGCATGCCGCCCAGCCAGCGGTTGTTCACATAGAACATGTTGCAGCGCTTTGCTTCGCTCTCGATGGATTCCTGCGCCTGCTTCTTGGTGCCGACGAACAGGATGGTCTTGCCTTCCATCGCGATGTCGCGGACGAACGCGTAAGCTTCGTCAACCTTGCGGACGGTCTTCTGCAGGTCGATGATGTAGATGCCGTTGCGTTCGGTGAAGATGTACTGCGCCATCTTCGGGTTCCACCGGCGGGTCTGGTGACCAAAGTGCACGCCGGCTTCCAGGAGCTGTTTCATGGAAATGACTGCCATTAGGGGTTCCCTCCTTGTTATTTTCCACCCTTTTCCCCGTTGCGGCCGGCCACCGCGTCATCGCGGCACAAGCAACCGCAGGGAAAAGGTGCGTAATCGGATGGATTTTAGCACAGAACCCGACCAAAATCAAGGGGTTTCCGGTTTTTGGTTCAAATTCCTGTCTGGTCTCTTCCGTACAGCAGAAAATCCCCTTTCCCGTGGCGGGAAAGGGGATTTTGAATGATTGAAGATGATCCGGCTGATCAGATCGGGGCAACGGTTTCCCCTTCAATCAGCGTTCCTTCCACTGTAATCTGGTGGAACTGGTGTTCATCCGGATTCTCAATCGCGTCCATCAGCATATTGATGGCTTCCTCCGCGATCTTCTGCACGTTCTGCCGGTAGGTGGACAGCTTCGGCTCAATCAGCTGGCCGATGTTGATGCCGTCGTAACCGATCAGGCTGACATCGTCCGGAACATGGATGCCTTCGCTCTCCAGCGCCAGCACCGCGCCCAGGCAGCTGTAGTCATCCGGGCAGAGGATGCAGGTCGGCCGGTCTTCCATCTGCATCATTTTGTGGATGATCTCCACACAGTTTTCCGGATTGGCGAACAGGCCTTCCCGCACAAAACCTTCCTTCACGCGGATGCCGAGCTCGGCGCATACCTTATAGAAGCCTGCCAGTCGTTCCCGGCTCACGGATCCGATTTCACCGTGGATCATGGCAATCCGGCGGTGTCCCTGGCCCCACGCGTAGCGGACAATCCGTTCCATGCTTGCCCGGTTGTCACTGGATACGCAGTCACAGCCTTCATAGAAGTGGTCGATAATCACCGACGGAATCGCGCTGGTCACCAGGCGGATCACATTGGAGGAATCGAAATCCGCGGAGATCACCACAACGCCGTCCAGGTTCCGGCGGCGGACATGCTCAAAGTAATTGCCGCTCTTGTCTCCCCGCCAGTCGCCGATCATCATCAGGTCATAACCCCGCATATCAGCCTGCCGGCGCAGCGCCTCCAGCACGGAGCTGAAGTATTCATGCGTCATCACGTTCTCATACAGGACGCCGATTGTATTGCTTCGGCTGGTTTTCAGGGTCCGGGCCGCCACGTTGGGATAGTATCCCATTTCCTTGGCAGTCCTGAGGATATAGGCTGTACGTTCACGGTTTTCATTGGTAAGGCCGTTCAGCGCGCGGGAAACTGTTGCAACGGAGACCCCGCATACCTCCGCGATGTCCTTCAATCGAACCATCTGTCAAATCCCCTTTCCGGTCGTTATGAAATTGAAAACAGAACGTAACGAACGCAATCGATTTCATTTGCATACTATCTCATTTTTTTCAATATGTCAACAGTTTATTTGAAAAATGTGAAACTTTTTTCGTTTTTGCACGCCATGTAACCGTCGCGGAAAAAGGGAAACCGGGAGCGGTGATCCCGCTCCCGGCTTACTCCTGCCTGTGTTTCCGGCGTTTCATTTCCCGGCGAAGATGATGTCATCCCGCAGTCGGTAGATGGTTGCGCCGCGTTTCTTCTTGCAAAAAGCGTCTGCCCACCATTCAATGGATTCCGATTCGTCAAACTGCACTTTCCCGTACCGCTCGCCGTTGATCTTCTTGCCCACCATGTTGCTGTCCATCCAGCGGACGGTATCGGTCACCGGATCGTAATCGGCGATCATGATGGCGCTGTGCGCGCCGTTGCCGTGGGAATATTCCGCCGTCATCTGGAAGAAATCCCCCCGCCGGACCTGGCGCATGAATTCCAGGGCCTTTTCCATATTCTCGTCCTTTGTCAGGCTCGTATCGTACAGGAATTGAGCGGCGGTCTCAAAGGGGTTTCCCTCGGATGCGGGTACTTCCTTCCAGGCATATCCGTACGCGTACGGCCGGCACTGGGCGGACGGCAGGTTGTCCGGAATTTTCAGTTTCACGTCGGGGTATTCCGCCATGCGGTATCCGTCCCGGGTGGAACGGAACAGGTAAACCGTAAAGTTTTTGCAGATATAGATATCTTCCTTATACTGGGCGCGCTGCAGCTTTCCCCGGGTCTTTTCGAATTCCTTTTTTCCCCGCTCGATAATATCGTCGATAAAGGCGCTCCGGGCGGGGTTCTCCGCCTCCGGCTCCTCCTGTGCTTCAGCTCCTGCTTCCGCGGTCTCGTCTTCATCGCTGAAGAGCTCTGTAAACCAGTCTTCATCCGAAACATTGTCCAGGACAATCTCCTCGATCTCCAGCCCGGTTTCTTCAGCCGCTGCCGCCGGCGCGGGCAGCAGGAACAGCACCGCCAGGATCAGTGCGGTAATGGAAATCCATCCGAGCCGCCGGTTCATTCTGCCTCGCCTCCGTTTCGGTCGTTCATTGCTATTGTACCGCGGTTCTCCGGAAAATGGAACTGTTTTCATTGGATTACTGTCTTTTTTACGCCCTTTCCGCTGAAATTGTATGCACAACGTCAAAAACATGATATAATGAGATGATGCGGATTTGCATCGGAGCGCATGATTGATGATTATATACGCTATTATTTATGCTCCGGCCTGTCCGCAAAAAAGCTCAATCGAAATCCGAAAGGAGAAACCCATGGGCAATACGGATACCCTGAGCGTCAGCTCGCGGATCGCGGCTGACAAAACGTTTGCTGCACTCTTTGACATCATCCGGGAACACGGCGATACGCCGGCTGCCTACTGGCTGAAGGGCGAGGAAGAGCTTTCCATGACCTATGCCGAAATGTGCCGCCGGGCGGATGACTTTGCCTCCTTCCTGGGCTCCCTGGCGCCGGACTCCGGCTGGATCGCCATCGCGGTGGATACCTGCCGTGACTGGCCCACCCTTTTCTGGGGCGTCCTCCGTTCCGGGCACAACGTGCTGCTGCTCGATTCTGCCGCGCCGGATGCGCAGATCCAGGGCCTGCTGGATGAGGCCGGGTGCAAGGTCATCATCTCCAAGAAGCCGCGCGGCCTGGCCGGCAATGTCCGCCAGCTGGACTTCAAGGCGATCATGGACGCTCCCCGCACCATCGGGTTCACCCCCGTCTGGGGCGAGTATGTGGCCATGTGCACCAGCGGAACCACCGGCCGCAGCCGGATCTTCGCCTATTCCGGTGAAGCCGTCTGCGAGCAGGCGCTTGCCGCCCTGAACATTTACCAGCGGAACAGCCGTGTAATCCATGCGGAAAACCACGGCCGGAAAGCGCTGGCCTTCCTGCCGCTGCATCATGTGCTCGGCTTCATGGCCAACATCGTCCTGGTTCAATTCCTGGGCGCGGCCAACGTGTTCCTGCCGGACCGTACGCCGAATTCCATCCTCAATGTATGCCGCCACTTCCCGCCGAACCTGCTGATCGTTGTGCCGCTGGTGGGCAACAGCCTTGTCAAATCCATCGACAAGACCCTGAAAAAGGAAAAGCCCGCCCGCCGCGCGATGTTCAAAGTGCTGAACGCGGTCTCCATGGGCATCCAGCGCGTTGCGCCGGCTGCCGGTATCAATCTCGCGCAGAAGAAGCTCTTCGCCCAGGTCAACAGCCGCCTGCTGGGCACCGAGGTGGACGCTGTCATCCTCGGCGGCAGCCACACCCCGGTTGAGACCCTGCGTGCCCTGAATGCGCTGGGCTACTATACCATCAACGGCTTCGGCATGACAGAAACCGCCATTGACGGTTTCGAAACCTCCATGAGCCTGAAAAAGCGGCTCTGCGGTTCTGTCGGTCAGTCCCTCGGCTCCGCCGAATACCGGATCGTCCCGCAGGAAGGCGCCACGGACGGCAGCGGTGAGCTGCAGATCCGCGGCGGTGTCATCCATTCCGGCCGGGTCGTAAAGGGTGAGATCCTTCCGCCGGATACGCTGGAGGACGGCTGGTTCCCCACCGGGGACGTGGCCTCCATCGATGCTTCCGGCCGGGTTTACATCCGCGGCCGCCTCAAGGATGTCATCATCAACGAATCCGGTGAAAACGTCTATCCGGATGACCTGGAAGACGCCTTCTCCTCCCTTTCCGGTGTGGAGCAGTTCTGCGTCGTCGGATTCCGGCGCAACAAGCGGGATAACAACGAGGACGTTGTGCTTGTGCTGAACGTCGGCGAAAACTATACCGACAGCGCCTATCTGAATACGCTGGCCGGCAAAGTGGCTGCCGCGAATTCCCGCCTGCCCCTCTTTGCCCAGCTGGACCGCGTACTCGTCACGCCCACGCCCCTGCCGCTGGTGAACGGCATCAAGGTCCGCCGCCTTGAACTCAAGCGCATGTATGATGAGAAAGAACTCATCTACCGCGAACTGGACCTCAGCTCCGCAAGCGTCGGGTCCGAGGTCGGTGCCGTCCGGAAGGATAAGGCGGGCACCGTGGCTGTCCGGGAGGATATCCGCCATAAGGTCCGCTCGATGTACGCCGAAGCGCTGGACATGCCGGAAAGCGAAATCAGCGATACCGCCAATTTCATCGAGGATCTCCAGGGCGACAGCCTGCAGGTGCTCAGCATTGCCCTGAAAGCCGAAGAGGAATGGGGCATCACGATCCCCGCGGAGGAATACGGCCAGTGCGCCACGGTGGACAGCATGTCCCGCGTGGTGGAATCCCTGCTGAACGGTTCCGCAGCCAGCGACAAGCCGGCGGAACGCGTCCCGCTCCGGCCGATTACCCGCTTCGAGGATACGCCCGAATACCTGCATTTCCTGGAACGCCAGAAAGCGCTCGTCGGCAACGGCGACAACCCCTATTTTGTGGCGCATGAATCCCCGCTGCTGGATACCGGCATTGTGGACGGCAAGGAAATCCTCGAGTTCGGCAGCTACAACTACGTCGGAATGTCCGGCCGCAAGGAAGTCAAGGACGCCGCCAAGGCCGCCATCGACAAGTACGGAACCTCCGCCAGCGGCAGCCGCCTGCTGGCCGGTGAAAAGCAGGTCCACAAGGACCTCGAACGTGAAATTGCCGACTGGAAGCACACCGAGGACGCGATTGTCTGCGTCGGCGGTCACTCCACCAACGTCACCTTTGTCGGCAACTTCTGCGGCAAGAACGACCTGATCCTGTATGACGCGCTGGCGCACAACTCCATCGAGCAGGGCTGCAAGCTCAGCGATGCCACCGCCCGTCCCTTCCCGCACAGCGATATCGCTGCCCTGGAAGCCATTCTGCGGAGCCAGCGTGCGTATTACGAAAAGGTCCTCATCGTCATCGAGGGCGCCTACAGCATGGACGGCGATATCGCCCCCGTGCCGGACTTCGTCCGTGTGAAGAAGGAATACGGCTGCTTCCTCATGGTCGATGAAGCGCACAGCGCCTGCGTCATCGGCAAAACCGGCGGCGGTGTGGATGAGTACTTCGGTCTCGACGGAAACGACATCGATATCAAGTACGGCACCCTGTCCAAGGGCCTCGGCACCTGCGGCGGCTACCTGGCCGGCAAAAAGTGCCTGATCGACTACCTGCGGTACAACATGCCCGGTTTCGTTTTCAGCGTCGGTATCTCCCCGGCCCTGGCCGCCGGTTCCCTGGCCGCCATCCGGACCCTCCGGACCCATCCGGAAATCATGGAGCACCTGCGCACCGCCATCAAGGCGTTCGCGGACAGTGCGCGCCGCCGCCACCTGGATATCTGCCTGGCCGGCGAAACCGCGGTCCTGCCCGTCCTGGTCGGCAAGGATGAGGATGCCTGGCTCCTGTCCAACGAGCTGAAAAAGCGGGGCGTCAGCGTGCCTCCCGCCATGTATCCCGCCGTTCCCAAGGGCAAAGCCCGCCTGCGCTTCTGCGTCATCAGCGAGCACAAGCCCGAGCAGATCGAACGTGCGCTGGATATCCTCGAATCCACGGCCCGGGAGTTCGGCATCGAACTGCCCCGCCGCAATTACGACTGATCTGTACAGATACCCGAAGCCGGCAGGAGAACCTGCCGGCTTCTGTTTTTCTTTTCTATCTGTTATTTCTGTGTTAATATAGAGTCACGGATAATACGGATGTTCCATATCGATACAGGAGGAGTAACACCGGAATGGACAATCGTGAAAAGGAAACGCTCGACAAATACGGAGTACATGACAAGGATAAACAGGTCCTGATGTTTTCGGATGAGCCCTTCTCCGGCGCCTATGGCATGGCCAGGCGGCTGGTGAACGCCGCCGAATCCGGAAAGCGGAAAATCCCGGTGATCCCGATCATCGCTGTGGGCTGTATCCTGCTGATCCTGTGGATTACAGGGGGAAGCTTTTCAGATCTCAGCCCCGTCGTTCTCACTGCGGTGATCATGGTTCTGACCATCGGAACCGTCAGCTGCCTGGTTCTCTATAGCCATAACCGCCGGAAGAAGGAAGCGGAAGCCATGATGAAGGCAATCGAGGCGGAACGCCGGTCCGGCAATCCGTAAGTAATACTATCTTTATCACAAAAAAGCGGCATCCGCCGCTTTTTTGTTATTTGCTTTCCGTTTCCTGTTTCCGCCGCTCCAGCCATACCGTCAGCACGGCGACGTCCGCGGGATTGACGCCGGGAATCCGCCCGGCCGCTCCCAGGGAAACCGGCTTTTGCTTGGCCAGCTTCTGGCGGGCCTCCAGCCGCAGGTGTTCAATCTGCTCATACGGAATATCGTCCGGAAGCAGGGTCTCTTCCATCCGGCGTGCCTGTTCAATCAGGTGCTCCTGTTTCTCCAGGTATCCGGCATACTTGATGGCAATCTCCGCCTGCTCTGCCGCGGCGGGCAGGGTATCTTCCAGTTCCGGGGCCAGCTCCTGCAGGTCCTTCATCCCGATTCCCGGCCGCCGCAGGAGTTCCTCCGCGCTCAGCGATCCGGCGGCTTCCGGCTCCCCGCGCTTCAGCAGGAAGCTGTTCAGCGCTTCGCCGGGCGCGAACCGCGTGGTCCGCAGCTGTCGTTCCAGTTCTTCAGTCTTCGCGCGTTTCTCATTGGTGCGTTCCAGGCGTTCCTTCCCCGCCAGCCCGGCATGGTAGCCGATTTCCGTCAGGCGCAGGTCCGCGTTGTCCTGCCGCAGGTACAGCCGGTGTTCCGCGCGGGATGTCATCATCCGGTACGGTTCATCCGTTCCCTTTGTGGTCAGGTCATCGGTCAGCACGCCGATATAGGCCATATCACGGGTCAGGATCACCTGGGACTTCCCCTGGATTTCCAGTGCCGCGTTCATGCCGGCCAGCAGGCCCTGGCAGGCGGCTTCCTCGTATCCGCTCGTTCCGTTGATCTGCCCGGCAAAGAACAGCCCGCCGATCCGCAGGCTCTCCAGTGTGGGCCGCAGCTCGCGGCTGTCGATGCAGTCATACTCAATCGCATATCCCAGCCGGGTAAACTCGCACCGCCGCAGTCCGGGAATCGTCCGGTACATGGCCCACTGCACATCCTCCGGCATGGAGGTGGACATGCCCTGTACATACCATTCCCGGCTTTCCTTTCCTTCCGGTTCCAGGAAGATCTGGTGCCGTTCCTTGTCAGCAAAGCGGACAATCTTGTCCTCAATGCTGGGGCAGTACCGCGGTCCGATGCCGTGGATCTGGCCGCTGTACAGCGGCGCCCGGTGCAGGTTGTCCAGGATAATCCGGTGGGTTTCCGTGTTGGTCCAGGTCAGGTAGCAGCTGTAGGTGTTTTCCAGTTTCCGGTCCGTCATAAAGGAGAACGGAACCACCGGATTGTCGCCTTTCTGCTCCTCCATCTCGTCAAAGTCAATGCTGCGCACGTCCACGCGGGCCGGGGTGCCGGTCTTGAACCGGCGCAGCTCAAATCCAAGCTCCTTCAGGGACGCGGACAGCAGCGGGGCGTTCATCAGCCCCTGGGGGCCGCTTTCCTTCCGGTATTCCCCGATGATGATGCTGCTCTTCAGGTACACGCCGGTGGCCGCCACCACCGCCCGGCACGGTATCCGTGCCCCGGTCGCCGTGGTGACCGCGGTGACATGCCCGTTTTCCGTCTCGATGGACGCGGCTTCTCCCTGACGCACGGTCAGGCGCTCCTGGGTCAGGAGCGCCCGCCGCATCCGGTTCTGGTATGCCTGTTTGTCCGCCTGCGCCCGCAGGGAGTGGACCGCCGGTCCCTTTCCCGTGTTCAGCATGCGGCTCTGCAGAAATGTATCGTCGATTGCCAGTCCCATCTCTCCGCCCAGGGCGTCCAGTTCCCGTACCAGGTGTCCTTTCGCGGATCCGCCGATCACCGGGTTGCAGGCCATCAGGGCCACGCCGTCCATGTTCAGTGTCAGCAGCAGTGTATCAATTCCCATGCGCGCGGCAGCAAGTGCGGCTTCGCACCCTGCATGCCCCGCGCCGATAACCACCAGATCAGCCATTCGCGCCTCCGTCGCTGCCCGGTATCGGCACCGGGGTGGGAGTAGGTGTCCACATGTTCCGGCTGTAGGCCGGCTGAGTGGCTACCCAGTATTCCTCCGGGATCTTCCACTCCTGTCCGTTGTCAAAGGTAAACCCGGTAATAATCAGGGTGACCGAGCCCAGGGTGCCGCTCTCCCGGTAGTTGCCGAAATTGAAGCGCCCGTGCTGAGTCCGTTCGCCGGGGTTCAGGGTCAGCGGATAGCTTCCGTCAAATCCGTTCGTCACGCCGTCCGTGTTGCAGATCAGCGGATAGTTCATCGTGTCGTAGCACAGCACGCGGAACTTCACCCGCGTAATCGTGTAGTTGCTGGTGTTCCACAGCACGATCCGGATCTTGTTGTCCGCGGAGATCTCCAGGTTCTCCAGGCGGACCGCGTTGTCATAGTCGCCCACTTCCACATTGGCGGACGCGGTAAACCCGCCGTCCTCCGTGGTCGTGGTTACCACGGTGGTTCCCGGCCAGTTGCCGGTCACCTTGCCGGTCGAAGTGCCGTTGGAACGGACAGAGGCGATCGACGGATCCGCGATATCCCAGCTCACCTTCTGGTTGTTCGCGTCGCTCGGCTGCACCGCCGCCTTGATGTTCACGCCCCGGCCGATCGGCACATAGTAGGTGTACTGGGGCAGGTTCACGCCTTCCACCGGCTGGGTGACGTTCACCTTGATATTGGCGCTCTTGTTGGAACCATCCGCCGTGGTCACGGTAATCGTCGCGCTGCCGCGGCTGAGTCCGGTCACCACGCCGTATTCGTCCACGGTCGCAATCTTCGGCGCGTTCGATTTGAACGTCACCGCTTTGTTGGTTGTGTTCGACGGTTCAATCACCCAGTCCAGCTGCCGGCTGGTTCCCTTGTGGAAGGAAATGCCGTTCTGCGTCGTAAAGGTGATCTT
This sequence comes from Clostridia bacterium, assembly GCA_017427165.1. GTDB lineage: Bacteria > Bacillota > Clostridia > Christensenellales > Aristaeellaceae > Aristaeella. The sequence continues at coordinate 9,084 of JAFRTK010000125.1, read as the reverse complement.
GGTCGCCGGCTGGTAAACCGTAACCATCAGCGATGCCGTTACACTGGGATTCGAAACGCTGCGCGCGGTCACATAGCATGTGCCCGGGCTGACGCCCGTGATGGTTCCGGATTTGACCGTCGCGACGGATTCATCGGAGGATTCCCAGGATACCTGGCGGTTGTTCGCTTCCGCCGGCTGGGCGCTGGCATTCACCTGCACCTGGCGTTTGGTCGCCACGGTCACATTGTCCTGCTTCAGGGTGATCGATGTCACTTCCTGCTGCACGTTCACCGTAAAGGAGGCGGTTACCTTTGATCCGTCCAGGGCGGTGGCTTCAATGGTCGCCGATCCCTTCGCGACGCCGGTCACCACGCCGTTTTCATCCACCGTGGCAACATTCGGGCGCTTGGACGTCCACGTCACCTTCCGGATGCTGGCCTTGTCCGGCGAGCATACCGCGTCCAGCTCCATGGTTTCCCCGGCAAACAGCGTCTTGGAAGGCGCCTCGATCGAAATCTTCTTCACCGGCTCAACCACCAGCACACGGTACTGTTCCACGATTTCCGGGTTCTGCACGCTGGAAACCGTCAGCACACATTCGCCGGCTTCCACGCCGCGCAGGTTGCCCTCCGTCGACACCTTGGCAATGCCGACATCCGAGGATGCGTACGCAACCCTCCGGTTGTTTGCGTCTTCCGGTGTGCAGGAAGCGCTCAGGTTCATGCCACGCGATACCGGAAGCACGATCACCGGCAGGTCCAGGTCGTCCGCGGCAATCAGTACGCCATCCAGCAGCGGATCGCCCGCTTCCATCACTGTCAGGTTTTTCCGGCTCAGGGTAACCTTGGTCACCCGCCGGAGCACCTGGACTTCAATGGTGGCCTTGCGCACGGTTTTGCCGTTCTGCTTCAGGGCGGCAGTCACCGTTGCCCGGCCTTTGGCAACCGGGGTCACGGTTCCGTCATCCGACACCGTAAGCGCCCGGGCATTGTCGCTCGAAAAGGATATTTCCCCGTCCGCGTATTTCCCTTCCTGGCGAAGCGCCAGGGTCACTTCCTCGTCCTCAAAGATCCGGATACTTTTCTCGGTAAAAGCAAATGTATCCGCGGCCAGTGCCGGCACAGCCGCCAGCAGGCAAAGCACGGCAGCAAGCACCATGATCAGAAGCTTTCTCTTCATTCCTTCAACCTCCGTCCTTCTGTGACTCCGTTCCTTCGCCGGGAACCCGGAAAATGCAGCCCCCGTTCATATCAAACAACGAACGGAAGGCCCGGCTCATTCCCGCTTTTGTAAACATAAACAGACGGCGCCGCCCGGGCGCCGTCTGAAACCGTCAATGCGTATCCAGATAGTATCGGACAAGCTCTTCCAGAATCTCGTCCCGTTCCAGCCGGCGGATCAGGCTCCGCGCTGAATTGAAGCTGGTGATATATGTCGGGTCTCCGGAGAAAAGATACCCTACCAGCTGGCTGATCGGGTCATATCCTTTGGCCTGCAGTGCGCGGTAAACGTTAATCAGAATATCGTGTGCTTCATTCCCCGTCTCAACGATGGCCGGAAGCTTCTGGGTTTCCTGATTATCCACGCTGATCACCTCCTGATTCTGCCGTTAAAGTATTATACCCTATTTTGCCCCGGAATGACAAGCGTTTCCGCACGCAAATTGCCTTTTTTTGCGCTTTTTTGACAGATGCCTCCCGTATCCGGCGTCCCGGTTGTCCGGAATCGGCCGGCAGAACGGAAAACCGGCGCGGAATCAATCCGCGCCGGTTTCATTCCCGAAAGCTCCGCGGCATGGCTCCATGCCGCCTTTTCCGGTTACTGCCAGGGGGTGTAGAAGCGCTCCGCGCGCGCCATGTTTCCATCATCGTCAAACGTGACCTTCACGTTGTCCGAAGCGAAGTCCGGATATCCGCCGGCCGCCAGCATCGCGGCAAATTCCGCGGCAGTATGTTCAGTCGGCTCGTCCAGGATGTCGCCGGTTTCCGGATCAATCCCGTCCGCAAAAACCATATTCTCCGGGATTTCCAGCGTCATGATGGCAATCGTGTCCATGTATTCATGCTCAAAGGATGAAACACGTACGTAGTCCTCCTGGATGGTCAGATCAATCTCATCATTGACGGTCGCGCCGAACTCGTCCCGCTCCAGGGTTTCCACCGGAATAACTTCCTGGCCGATGGTCAGCATATCGCCCACTTCCAGGCTGGCCAGGACGTCCGCATCCAGGTGGATCGGCCGTTTCACTTCGGCCTTCACGGTATTGGCTTCCGCGTTATATTCCGTCAGGTTGGTCGTGAAGGTCTGTCCCGCAATAGTCTTCTGGTTCACAATCGGGGTGTTGGCCGGAATGAAATCCAGGTCCGTCAGGAAGTCCACACTCAGCCGCAGCTGTTCTTCCGTCAGGTTCTTGTCCTCCGCGCTCATGGACGGTGCCAGCACAAACTCAACACAGTACCCCTTGTAGATGGAGAAAAACGCGATATAGTCCATCTCCTCGGTTTCATGCCGGGCTACCAGCAGCTGGGTACCGTATCCGGTTTCACCATAGGTGATCTCAACAAACGGATCATCCTCAACATATGTTTCTTCCAGCTGGGCCAGTTCCTCCGCCGTCAGGTCGTTCATCCGTTCCACATCATAGTATTTTTCATCAAAGGCCACGGACAGCTGCATGATCGGCGCTTCCGGATCCTGGGAGCGGATGATCGCTGTCACAAGGCCGGGAGTCACCAGTCCGGGAACCGGTTCATATCCTTCCGGGATACCGCACTGCAGGGTGAATTCTCCGTTAATGCTTACGGTACCGATCTTCACCTTGTTGGTGGATTCCGCCATGGCGGAAACAGCGCAGAGCATCATCATGAGGCTCAGAATAACCGCAATCAGCTTTTTCATATTTCTTATCCTCCTGCCATTTTCTGATTACTTCACAACGTATTTCTTGCTGATGAAGCCTACGTTTCCGGTACTCTGGTCTTCCACCTGGTACCAGTTTTTCAGTTCCTTGATCACCAGCAGCTTATCATTCTGTTTGTAGGTTGCAATGATCTCCGCGGACAGGCTGGGTGCCCACCGCAGATTGACCCATCCGCTGGCGCGGGAAGGCCGTACAGTCACGGCAAAGGGTTCGACGTCCTTCGCGCTCCTGAATTCCTTGTTCAAATCCGCCAGGGTGTCCGTGGAGGTGGAAGAAGAGGAAGATGAAGAAGAGGAGGAATCCGGCTTGGACGCGGGCTTGCTCTTCTGCAGGTAGCGGTTGGAAACATAGCATGCGTATGTACCGTAACCGTATGTGGGATGATTGAAGGTGTAATCAATCAGTGCCCATCCGTTGCCTGTATCCAGGTAGTAGCAGTAGACCCGCGCACCGTATTTCAGGGAGCCGATTTTCTCACCGCCGGGGGTAAAACGGACATTCAGGCTTTTGCCGTTCTCGGTATACACATAATAGTGGCCGGCAGTAGTATCAATCGTTTGGTCCTCAGCCGTCACAGCGGGAATCAGCAGCATCAGGGACAGCATTGCAGCAAGGATCAGGGAGAAAAAACGCTTGGTCATGATGGGTAAACCTCCTTCTTATCATTCCTGTTCTGTCCGGATTACAGGTGCACCGGGCATTTCTGGGTCGGCTGGTTGTTCTTCCGGATCACCTTGATCCAGTCATGGTCAATCTCAAACTCAGTGATCTTCACCACATATTCATGTACTGTCGGGGAATCCGGAAGCTTGAAGTTGACTGTCTTCCAGTCCTTTTCCTTTGTGGTGTCACCGGGTTCCAGCGTCTTTTTGTAGGTCATCACATAGGTGTTGCTGTCATCCTTGCTGTTGCAGGGAACCGGTTTCCCTTCATTGTCGAAAACGGAAACCTCCACCTTAATGGATGTAATCGTCAGGTCGCTGACGTTCTTCACCTTCAGCACCGCGTCCGCGCCCTTCACCTTCGCTTCCTGGATTTTCAGGGATTTCTCCCAGTGCCCGACCAGGACCGGAATGGAGGTCTGGAATCCGCCGTCCTCCGTCGTGCCGGTGATCACGGTAAAGCCTTCGCTCACACCGTAGATGGAAATCCGCTGCGGCTGGTTCCTGATCGGCTCCACCGTCGCAATGGAAGGATCAGCGCTCACCCATGTCATATTATGGTTGGTCGCGGTTTCCGGTTCCAGGACCGCGGTGGTGGTGGACTTGGTCCGCAGGTCGATATACGCTGTGTTGCGCTTCATATGCACGCCGGTCACATGTTGGTATACCTTCACCTTGACCTTGGCCTGGCGGTTGGATCCGTCCGTGCTCATCACGGTCACCCAGGTCTCGCCTGCCTTCACGCCGGTAACGGTGCCGTCCTCGCTGACCGTCAGCACCTTCGTGTTTCCGCTCCGGAAGGTCACCGCCGGATTGCTGGCGTTGGCCGGCTCCGTGGTCCAGGTCAGCTGTGCGGTTTCTCCGGCATATACCGCCGGCGCCTCACCGAGCGTAACCTTGGTCACCGGCTGCTGTACATGGACAACCGCCGATGCCTGGACCGTTCCGGTCTGCTTGTCCGTGCAGATGATCGTGCACTCACCCAGCGCCACACCGGTCACGCGCCCGTCTGCGTTCACCCTGGCAATGCTTTCATCGGAAGACGCCCACACCACATTCTTGTTGTTCGCGTCCTTCGGAAGAACGGTGGCCCGGATTGCGGTGCTCCGCCCGGTATCGACAGTCACTTCCGGCTTGTCCAGCGTGATCTCCTCCGGGTTCTGGTTCACCTGGATGCTGATGCTGGCTTTGATGTTGCTTCCGTCCTTCGCCGTGGCGGTGATTCTCGCGGTCCCGCGCTTCACACCCGTCACATTGCCTTCTCCGTCCACGGTGGCAGTCTTCTCATCCTGGGAAGACCATTCCACATCCTTCATCGCCGCGTTTTCCGGCAGGATATCCGCTGTCAGGCGGATCGTCTCCCCGACAGCCACAGCTTTTTCGGATGCGTTCACGGCAATCCGGGTCACCGGCTGGTAAACAATCACCCGGTACTGGTTCGCCGCGGCCGGATCCATCGCGCTGGCGATCGTCAGGATGGTCTCTCCGGCATTCCTCGTATACAATGTGGTTTCGCGGATCCGGGCGACTTCCTCATCGTCCGTGGTCAGGACGCTCTTCCTGTTCTTCAGATCCTTCGGCATTACGGTTACGCGCAGCTCCAGGTTCTTCTTCAGCGGAACCAGCAGCACCGGCAGCGTGTTTTCCTCCGCTCCCTCTGCCCGGAACAGGTCCACAGTGGGATCATCCGCTTCGTAAACCGGGAGCCTCGCGGTATTCAGCTCAACCGTAATTGCTTCATTCCCTTCCGCCAGCGCAGCCATACTGATCATGAGCATTGCCAGCACCAGCAGGGGAACCAGAATCTTCTTCATTCCGAAGACCTCCTCTTATCTTTCCATCGTGTTCCGGAAAAGTATCGGTTGGCCGGTACATCTTCCGCGAACATTATTCCACCGGATGTCCATCAGATGTCCATCTCCAAAAAAAGTTTATTCGATTTATTTTTCTTGCCTCCGCGGTCGCTTTCCATGTATAATGAAAGTTGTTATATTCCCGGATTCCGGGTGACCCTTTTTTGGCAAAGGAGCTGTACGCAATGGAAGAGAACGCGGTACGCAGTAATTTTATCTGGGACGCAATTGACCAGGACCTGGCGGAAGGCCGGTATACGGAAATACATACCCGGTTTCCCCCGGAACCGAACGGATATATGCATATCGGGCACTGCAAGGCCCTGATTATGGACTTCCTCACTGCGGAGAAGTACGGCGGAAAGTGCAACCTGCGCTTTGACGATACCAACCCCGCCAAGGAAGACACGGAATACGTAAATGCCATCAAAAAGGATATCCACTGGCTCGGTTTCCACTGGACCGGCGGGGAATTTTACGCTTCCGATTATTATGACAAATGCTATGAGATCGCGGAGGAGTGGATCCGCCGCGGCCTCGCCTATGTGGATGAGCTCAGCAAGGATGAAATGCGCGAATACCGCGGCACCCTCACCGAGCCCGGCAAAAACAGCCCCTGGCGTGATCGTCCCGCGGAAGAAAGTCTGGACCTGTTCCGCCGCATGAAGGCCGGCGAATTCCCGGAAGGCAGCAAAACCCTCCGCATGAAGATCGACATGGCCTCCCCGAATATCGTCATGCGCGATCCGGCCATGTACCGCATCCTGTACAAGGAGCACTGGCGCACCGGGAACAAGTGGTGCATCTATCCGATGTACGATTTCTCCCACCCCATCGGCGACGCGCTGGAAGGCATCAGCCACTCCATGTGCTCCCTGGAGTATGAGATTCACCGTCCCCTGTACGACTGGGTCGTGGAAAAGAGTGCGGATATGCTGCCCGCCCGTCCCCGCCAGATCGAGTTCTCCCGCCTCAACATGACCGGCACGGTCATGTCCAAGCGCTACCTCCGCCAGCTGGTGGAGGGCGGCTATGTGGCCGGCTGGGACGATCCCCGGATGCCCACCCTCTCCGCCATGCGCCGCCGCGGCTATCCCGCGATGGCCATCCGGAATTTTGTGGACACCATCGGCATGAGCAAGGCGGATTCCACCGTGGACTACGCTGTGCTGGAGCACTGCGTCCGCGATGTGCTGGGCGACACCGCCCCGCGCGCCATGGCGGTGCTGAACCCCCTCAAGGTGGTCCTCACCAACTGGCCGGAAGGCGAAACAAAGACCGTTACCCTCGAGAATCACCCGGATCATCCGGAAATGGGCGAACGCACGCTGGCCTTCGGCCGGGAACTCTGGATTGAGCAGGAAGACTTCATGGAAGTCCCCGCCAAAAAGTACCAGCGCATGTTCCCCGGCAATGAGGTCCGGCTCAAGGGCGCCTACATCGTCCGCTGCGACGAGTGCGTGAAGGATGCCGACGGCAATGTCACCGAAGTGCGCTGCACCGTGGACCTGGATTCCTTCTCCGGCAGCGCCGGCGCCGACCGGAAGATCAAAGGCAAAACCCTGCACTGGGTGCCCGCCGGGGACTGCATCCCCTTCGAAGCCCGCCTGTATGATCCCCTGCTGAACGATGAACTGCCCGAGGATGAGGAAGAAGCCGACAAGAAGGACTTCATCTCCCGCCTGAACCCGGAAAGCCTGAAGGTCTGCCGCGGCTTTGCCGAAAAGGTCATCACGGATGCCGAAACCGGCGCTTCCTTCCAGTTCCTGCGCACCGGCTACTTCTGCAAGGATCCGGATTCCACCGCGGAACTGCCCGTTTATAATCGTTCTGTCGGTCTCAAGGACACTTTCGCGAAGCAAAAGTGACTTTGAGAACTCTTCACTCTTCACTCTCAACTCTTCACTCTTCACTCAACCAAAAGGAGTTGTTTTCCATGACTGTTCGTACCCGTTTCGCCCCCAGCCCCACCGGTTTCATGCACCTGGGCGGCGTGCGCACCGCGCTTTACGCTTATCTCTTCGCCAAGCAGAACGATGGCCAGTTCATCCTGCGCATTGAGGATACTGACCAGGAGCGTTTTGTGGAAGGCGCCACCGAAGTGATCTACGATACCCTCCGCGCCTGCGGCCTTAACTGGGATGAAGGTCCCGATGTCGGCGGCCCCTGCGGTCCCTACATCCAGTCCCAGCGCAAGGATACCTATCTCCCCTATGCAAAGCAGCTGGTCAAATCCGGCCATGCCTATTACTGCTTCTGCTCCAAGGAGGAAATCGAGGAGCGGAAGGCAAAGGTGGAAGCAGCGGGCGGCACCTGGAAATACGACAAGCACTGCCTGCACCTGAGCGAGGAAGAAGTACAGCAGAAGCTGGATGCCGGCATCCCGTGGACCATCCGGATGAATGCGCCCACCGAAGGCGAAACCAGCTATACCGACGCGGTTTTCGGCGAGATGACCTTCCAGAATTCGGAAGCCATGGACGACATGGTCCTCATCAAGCAGGACGGCATGCCCACCTATAACTTCGCCAACGTCATCGACGACCACCTCATGGGTATCACCCATGTCATGCGCGGCATGGAGTACCTTTCCTCCACGCCCCGTTACAATTACCTGTACACGGCGCTGGGCTGGGAGATCCCGACCTATATCCACCTGCCCACCGTCATGCGCGACGCCACCCACAAGCTTTCCAAGCGGGACGGCGATGCCTATTATTCCGATTATATTGAGAAGGGCTTTCTCACCGAGGCGCTGATCAATTACCTGGCGCTGGTTGGCTGGAATCCCGGCACGGACCAGGAATTCTTCACCCTGCCGGAGCTGGTAAAGGCGTTTGATATCCACCGCATCAACAAGTCCCCCGGCATCTTCGATGTCAACAAGCTGGAGTGGATGAACACCCAGTATGTGGCCCAGATGGACTTCGAGAAGTACCTGGCTGCGGCCACCCCGTGGTTCGACAAGGTGCTGGCCGGGAAGAACATCGACTACCGCCGCCTGGCGGAGCTCATGCAGAGCCGCACAGACATCTTCTCCCGCATTCCGGAAAAGATCGCCTTCCTGGCGGATATGCCGGAATATGACACCGCTATCTTCTTTAATAAGAAGCAGAAGAGCGATGAAGCCGTGGCGAAGGAAGTCCTGCCCCTGCTGATCCCGGTGCTCGAGGGCATCGGTGACTGGACGGAGCAGAATATCCACGATGTGGTCATGGAGAACATCCAGGCCTGGGAGCGCAAAACCGGTTCCGTGCTCTGGCCCATGCGCATCGCGATTTCCGGTCAGGAATCCACCCCCGGCGGCGCGTTTGAAATCGCGTACCTGCTCGGTAAGGATGAAACCCTCGCCCGCATGGAAAAGTCCCTGGCGCGGCTGTAAGCATCCGCCTTCCGGCCTGCTGCCGCAAGGCTTTTCCCCGGTGAAAAATCAAAAGGGGTGTCAGCAAAAAAACTGCTTGACACCCCTTTTCCTGTCTGCTATAATATCGCCTGCGGCTAAAGCCGATGGGGAATGGTGTAACGGCAGCACCTACGACTCTGACTCGTATTGTCTAGGTTCGAATCCTAGTTCCCCAGCTTTTCTTTTTCTGGCTCCGTTGTCTAGAGGCCTAGGACGCGGCCCTCTCAAGGCTGAAACACGGGTTCGAATCCCGTCGGAGCTGCT
>JAFRTK010000124.1 GCA_017427165.1 Clostridia bacterium | reverse complement strand
CCCGCCGGTTCCGGGAAAGCGAGCGCGGAGAACGGGATGAAGCCGCGGTAATTCGCTCCTTCAATATATGCCCAGTCACCAACGGTAGCCAGCCATGTAATATTTGTCCCGGCTTCCAGTGTGGTCAGCACGCTGCGGGAATACAGCGGGTCATCTGTTACGCTCACGCGGGAGCCGGCCAGCGCGCCGATGCGGTGGAAATCCAGGCTGTTCACGCTGGTCTTCTTCGGCAGGGAGGCCGCGTCGATATAGCCGAAGCGGTAATGGTCGCTGTCGATGGAGTACTGGATCAGGATCCAGCTGCCTTCCCGGCCGAACACCTGGATCCAGCCGTTGGTGGAAACCTTGGCCTTGCCGTTTCCGCCCCGGATGGAATTCCTGTCCGGCGCGGAATAGACCTCATAGTTCTTTCCCCCGCTGAACTTGACATCGGTCGCCTCCAGCTCGGATCCCCGGGGCATATCCGGCGCAACCGTCAGCTTCTGCTGGGCCTGCTTGTAGGTCTTCGGGAAGGAAGACAGGTTGACATATCGGAGATCCCGCTGGAATGTTCCGCTGACTGTTCCCTTCAGGCGGGAGTCCTCCATGTCCCGGTAAAAAGAGATATATCCGTCGCCGATCAGCATGTTCTCATATTCAGCATAACCGCTGATCCGGAAAAGGTTCCATATGCCGTCTTTGGAACGCTGGTAAGCGACTGAAAGCTCGGCATACTCATCGCCCGCATCCATCCGGTCGATGACCAGAACCGGCCCCGTGTACTTTTTGTCCGTTGTGTAATCCTGGTATACCGCCGTCAGATAGAAATCCACGCGGTTTTTCCCCTGGGGCACCGCTTTGCTGGTGGAGAAGTTCCGGACCCACTTGTTGTCCTTCATCCGGTAGCAGTACAGGGTATTGTTTCCGCTGCCGGTACGTCCCAGGACAAACCAGGCTTTTTCGTTCGCGTTCCCGTCCACGTATACGGAACGGGTGATCGTAACACCGGAAAGATTATCACGGATTTCCGCGGGCAGCTGTTCTTCCGCATGCACGGTGCAGACACATGCAGCCAGCAGAATCACGGTCATTACAACAAACAACAGACAGCGCTTCATCATTTTCCTTCCTCCTCAGTCGGTCATCGGGGACATTTGTCCGTCCCTATTATTATATACGATGAAGCGTCATTTTGTATTCCATTCCGGGTACAAATAAATCACATTTTTAATTTTTCCTCATGCCATACTGCCCATGGTGCGGCGGTCAGCCTCCCTGTTTCAAGTACCGGTAAGTGTACACCTTCCGGAATCCCAGGCTTTCATACAGCCGCATGGCCGGTGTGTTGGACTGCACCACCTGCAGATACGCGTGCCCGGTTCCGGCCCCCGCCGCCTCCGCAAGCAGCGCGCGGCAGATCGTCCGGCCGAAACCGCGGCCCCGGTATTCCGGATCCACCACAATATTCTGCAGCAGCGCATACCCCCGCTCCGCTGCGGACGAGGCGCAGGCAATGATCCGGCCGTCCAGCTTCAGGGCCGCATAGCGGGTCCGGACCAACACCTTCTCCAGCATCCGGCGGAATATATCCTGCCGGGCCGGATCGGTGAGCCCTTCAAAGTCAAAATAAGCACGGAGCCATTCCTCCGCCGGCTGGTCGGTGAAGACGATCTCCCCTTCCGGCATTTCCATCTCCGGCAGCTCCAGGATCATCACGTCGGTCGGTGTGACCACCCGGTACCCCCGCTTCTCCAGGAGCGTGCCGAGTTCGCCGTCCAGGTCGGTGAGCTTGAAAACGCACGGCAGGTCCTGCGCGCGGTACTGCCGCTCGCAGTATCCGATCTTCTCATCTACAGGGATTGTGGAAGGATACAGCACGCTGACCGAATTGGCCCGGTTGGTATGCCCCGCGGAAAACCGCAGCAGCCACCCGTCGTACTGCATCACATCCAGCGCCACATGCGCGTTGGCCGCCATCTCCTCCAGTGCCCGGATTTCCATTGCTTCCATTTTTTTGTATCCCCTGTTTCTCTTTCAGTATGTACTGTCCTGGGATCAGAACCGGGACAGGAAGATGCCGAGCACCATCCATGCCGCCAGGGAGAAGAAGTTGCCGTGTTTGTCCCGGCCGGTCCGGAAGATCTCCAGGGCCTGCTCCCGGTCCAGCAGCTCAAAGCCGTCGAACAGCTCGGAGCCCTCCGCGCCATCCTGGTTCAGGCCGTCCAGGCTGTCCAGCGTGATCTCGGCGCACAGGAAGGCATTGCTCTCATCCGTCATACCGGGCGTGGAAAACGCGCAGGGGTTCAGCACATATACCCGGTCGGTATCCTTCACCTGCAGGCCGCACTCCTCCCGGATTTCCCGGACCGCCGCGGTCACCAGGGGATTCTCCGCCGCGCGGTCTTCCGGATCCAGCAGGCCGGCCACCGGGCTAAGCAGGAACTGCCCCACCGGATAGCGGTATTCATAGGACATCAGCAGGCGCGTCCCGTTCCCCGGCAGGTGCAGCACCACCGCGATGGTGACGGCGTCCGGCAGCATGGAGCGGAATTCGTCATCCGCCTTCTTCGCAACCAGGTCTTCCTTCCCCCGCCGCGAAGCCACATAATAATGCTTTCCCTCCGCGTACTGCAGGTCAAAGCATTTCAGGAACCGGTTTTCGTACAGCGTTTCGATCTTATCCTTATTGATTTCCCGGTTCATCATCCGCATCTCCCTCCGCGATCAGTTCACACAGGCGGTCAAAAACAAACGAAATATCATAATCCAGGGGTTCCTTCTCCCGGAACATTCCGGATTCCACCATCTTCCGGGCCGCCCGGACTCCCCGGCCGTTGTAAACCGAAAAGTCGGCCAGCATCCTCGCAAGCCGGTCCGGCTCATCATTGAACAGCAGCTCCCGGATGGCCTGCAGGCCCCGCTGGACGTCCCCGTATTCCTGCGGCATCCAGGTCACGCGGACATGCTTGGATGCCAGGAACGCGCTTTTTTCCAGGAGCTCAACCGCGCCGCCGTGATCATCGCGGGCGCCGACCACCAGGTTCCGGATTCCGCCCATCACCAGCGTTCCGAGGCACATCGGGCACGGTTCCAGCGCCGCGTACAGCGTATAGGATTTGACAAACGGATACTTCGCCACATCCAGGCCGCGGACCGCTTCGACTTCCGCGTGCAGGACCCGCGGATTCAGGATGTCCTGTTCCGCAATCCTGTTCCTGCCCGACGAAATAATCTCCCCGTTTTCATCCGTGATCATCGCGGCAATCGCTTTGCTTCCGCGGCAAACCGACTCCCATTCCGCCTTGTATATTTCCTTCCAGACATGGCTGAGATCCGAATACTTCATATCATAACCTCCGGGATACTCCGGATCCGGTATTCCGCCGGATATCAAAAACCGGCAGGCACAGATTCCGTTTCCACCCGATTGTATCATAAATCATGGCGCCTGGATATCCGGCCTGCCGGTGTCTTTCCGGTTTATTCCCTTTTTCCGCTGCCGAGCCTTCCTTTGAAATCTTCATAGCCGAAGCCGGTCAGCTTTGTGAATTCCCCGTCCCGGTTCATGGCGTATATATCCGGCAGGGGCATTCCGTTGAACGTATTGTTCTTGCAGGTGGTGTAGATGGCCATATCACCGAACACCAGGCGGTCCCCCGGCCGGGGTTCCGCGTCCAGGCTGTAATCACCGATCACGTCGCCCGCCAGGCAGGTCGGGCCGGCCAGCCGGAACTGGCCGGTCTCCGGGCCTTCCGCCTCCCCGTTCAGCAGCGGCGGGGTATAGGGCATTTCGATCACATCCGGCATATGGCAGGCCGCGCTGGCATCCAGGACCGCGGTCCGGATGCCGCTGTTTTCCGTCACGTCCAGCACGGTGGTGACCAGGTATCCCGCGTTCAGCGCCACGGCTTCCCCGGGTTCCAGGTACACCTGCAGGTTCCACTTTTCCCGGGTGCGGCGGAGCAGGTTCTCCAGCCGGAAGACATCATAATCCTCCCGGGTGATATGGTGCCCGCCGCCCATGTTGAGCCACTTCATCCGGGGCAGCACATCGCCGAAGCGGATTTCCGCCGCCGCCAGGGTGGTTTCCAGCGCGTCCGCGTCCTGCTCGCACAGGGTATGGAAGTGCAGCCCATCCAGCAGGTCCAGCAGGTCAGGGGTCATTTCCCGGTTCCACACTTCCCGCGTGACGCCCAGGCGGCTGCCAGGCGCGCAGGGATCATAGATCGCGTGGCCTTCCTGGGTGGAGCATTCCGGATTGATCCGGAGCCCGATGCTCTTTCCGGCTTCCTTTGCCGCTTTCCCGAACTGCCGGAGCTGGTTCACGGAATTAAACACGATATGGTCCGCGTACCGGAGCAGCTCTTCAAACTCGTCCTCCCGGTAAGCGGCGCAGAAAACATGCACCTCTTTCCCGGGCATTTCCTCCGCTCCCAGCCGGGCCTCATACAGCCCGCTGGCCTCGGTGCCCGCCAGGTACGGCGCCAGCAGCGGATAGAAATTATAATTGGAAAACGCCTTCTGGGCCAGCAGGATCCGGCACCCAGTATGTTCCGCCACCGCGGCCAGGATTTTTCCGTTTTCCTCCAGGCGCTTCTCATCCACGATATAGCACGGCGTCCGGAGGGAAGCGAAGCAGTCCGGCGCGTTCCGCCCGGCCAGTCCTTTGAATACTTCTCTCTTTTCCATCAGTCCACCAGCACCGGATTCCAGCTTTCCCGGCGGGGCAGGCCAAAGCGGTCCAGCGCGTCCAGGAAGGGATCGGGATCAAACTCTTCCACGGTGTACACACCGGGCTTGTTCCATTTGCCTGTCAGCAGCATCATCGCGCCGCACATGGCCGGAACGCCAGTGGTGTAGCTGATCGCCTGGCTTTCCACCTCGCGGTAGCATTCCTGGTGGTCGCAGACGTTAT
>JAFRTK010000123.1 GCA_017427165.1 Clostridia bacterium | reverse complement strand
TTCCCACCTGGATTCAGAACAGAACCGCGCGTTCCTCAGCTGGCTGCATACCCTGTGGGAAGAAGGACTGCTGGACCAGAACGGATTCAGCATTGCAGACGCCCTGCGGCAGATTACCGATGACAAAAAGGCCATTCCGTATGGCCTGATCATGGGACCGACACCGCTGACGACCATTCCGGTATCCGCCATGGGAGAATACGATATCCTGATGCCGCTGACCGCGGACGGAAAACAGGTATACCGGGACCTTCCCGGGGACCTGATTCCCGGAACATTCGCGGTCACAAAGGCCTGCAAAGAGCCGGAAAAGCTGGTGGAATGGGTGAACTTCCTCTATACGGAGGAAGGATCCATGATGGCCCAGTACGGCCTGGAGGGCGAAGAGTTCTCCTGGCGGGAAGACGGCCTGTGGGAGTGGAAAGATGACCTGAATACGGTTGCGAATTATATCCTGAAGGAAAACACGATCAGCGGCGGAACCGCGGCCCCGGGAATCGAGCTGGAGGATTTCCAGCTGAAGTATTCGGACGAAGCCACCCGCCGGAATATCGAAATGATGGCAGAGGTGAAGCAGTACTGCGTCAAGCCGTTCCCGGCGGTATTTCCGGAAGGGGAAGACGCCGCAGAGATTGCCCGGATCCAGAAAGAGCTGGGCAAGTATGCCGAAAAAACCATGGCCTGCTTTGTGACCGGCGACATCCCGCTGGATGACGAAAACTGGAAGGCGTTCTGTGACCGGGTGCATGAACTGGGGCTGGATGACGCGAAGGCCATCTGGCAGAAGTATGTGACAAAGGGGAATGAATAATCATGAGCCAGGCGGAAGAAATGATCCGGAAACTGGAATCGCCGGAGGCGGCGGAGCAGCTGCGGAAACTGTACGGAGCCGGCGGGGAAACAATCCGGTTCCAGCGGGAACGATATGCCCGGCTGATCCGTTCCTTTGAAGAACAGTTCGGGAAAAAGGACGGAATCCGGCTGATCAGCGCGCCCGGACGGACGGAGATCGGCGGAAACCATACCGACCACAACCACGGACGCGTGCTGGCTGCGGCGGTCAACCTGGATACGCTGTGCGCCGTAACGTCCCGGGAGGACCTGAAGGTATATTTCCGCAGCGAAGGATATCCGGCGATCGAAATGGACCTTTCCGACCTGGCGGTCCATCCGGAAGAGGCGGGGACCACAACGGCCCTGATCCGCGGTGTTGCCGCCGGGATGAAAGAGGCCGGGTACCGGATCGGCGGATTTGACGCGGCGGTGACATCCACCGTGGCCGGCGGAAGCGGGCTGAGCAGTTCCGCCGCGCTGGAGGTCATGCTGACCGGCGTGCTGGACGCACTGTACAACCGGTTTGACATGCCGTACGCGCTGCGCGCGCAGATCAGCCAGAAGGCAGAGAACGCCTATTTCGGCAAGCCGAGCGGACTGCTCGACCAGATGGCCAGCGCTGCCGGCGGGCTGGTGACGGTTGATTTCCGGGATACGGACAAACCGGAAGCACGGGCCCTGCAGTATGATTTCGCGAAGAAGGGGTATTCCCTGGTCGTGGTCGCCACGGGCGGATCGCATGCCGACCTGACGGACTGCTATGCCGCAATTCCCGCGGAGATGAAGGCGGTTGCCGCATTTTACGGCAAACCTTACCTGCGGGGACTGACGGCTGAACAGCTGACAGCCGATATGGACAGCCTCCGGAAGCAGGTATCCGACCGGGCACTGATCCGGGCGTTCCACTTTATTGCGGAGGACGCCCGGGTGCCGGAACAGGTGAAAGCCCTGGAAGAGGACCGGATGGATGATTTCCTGCAGCTGGTTATCGAGAGCGGGCGTTCCAGCTTTATGTACCTGCAGAATATTTACGCGCGGGAGACCGAGCAGAGCCTGAGCCTGGCCCTGTGCATGGCAGAACAGATGCTGCGCGGCCGCGGCGCATGGCGGATCCACGGAGGCGGATTCGCGGGAACAACGCTGAATTTCGTGCCGGAGGACATGCTCACATCCTTCATGGCGGCGATGGACCGCGCATTCGGACCGGGCGCGGCGATTCCGCTGGGCATCCGGCCTGTGGGAGCCGCGGAGCTGAAGCTGTGATTACGAAGAGCGCAGCCGAGACGCGGGCACTGGGCGAAAAGCTTGCCGGACGCCTGCAGCCAGGCGACGTACTGCTGCTGGAGGGCGACCTGGGCGCGGGAAAGAGTGAGCTGACCCGCGGGATCGCCAAAGGCCTTGGGGTGACCGAAACGGTAACCAGCCCCAGCTTTACCATCCTGAATGTATATGAAAGCGGGCGCTGCCCCCTGTACCACTTTGACTGGTACCGGCTGGAAAGCGCCGAAGAACTGTACGAACTGGGAATGGATGAATACCTGGGCGGCGACGGAATCGCCGTTGTGGAATGGCCGGGGCGGTGCCCGGACGCGGTGCCGGAAGGCGCGGTCCGGATCCGGATGACAGCGGCCGGCGAAAACGAACGAATGATTGAAAGCGACGAATGGGACCTGGAAGATGAAACTGCTTGTGATTGATACATCCGGACCGGTGTGCGGAACAGCGGTGATGGATGAAGGAAAGGTATACAGCGAATTTACGGCCCAGAACCGGCTGACGCATTCCGCAAGCCTGATGCCGATGATTGAACGGACGCTCGATGCCGCGGGCATGGCGCTGGGCGACATGGACGCGATTGCCGCGGTCACCGGACCCGGCAGCTTTACCGGAGTGCGCATCGGTGTCGCAACAGCGAAGGGACTGGCGCACGGGGCCGGACTTCCGTGCATTGCGGTGGACGCGCTGGAGGCGCTGAGCGAGAGCGCAGGGGAATTTGACGGAATCATATGCCCAATCCAGGACGCACGGGCCGGACAGGTATACGGCGCAGCTTTCCGGAACGGGGAACGGCTGATTCCCGACGCACCGATGAAGCTGGAGGAATACCTGGAAACGGTTTCCGCCCTGGGAAACCGGTTCCTGTTTACCGGGGACGGAGCGCCTGTATTCCGGGAACGGATCCGGGAAATCCTTGGGGAACGCGCGGTGTTTGCACCGGCATGCCGGAGATACCTGCGCCCGGCTGCGGCGGGAAGCATCGCGATCCGGAGCGGGGAAAAAACCGATTACCTGCACCTGGAGGCATCCTACCTGCGCCCGCCGAACGCGCAGAAAAACAAAAAGCTGCTGGAAGCAATGAGGAAGAACGAAGAAGCATGAGCGAACGCGGGAGCACGCCGGATATTGAGATCCGGCGGATGACCATCGATGACCTGGATGCCGTGACGGCGATCGAGGAAGCCACATTTGCCATACCGTGGAGCCGGGAAAGCTTCCGGCAGGAGCTGGAGCGGAATGTGGCGGCGCGGTACCTGGTGGCGGTGAAGGACGGCCGGGTGGTCGGCTATGCCGGCGCGTGGATCATCCTGGATGAAAGCCATATCACGAATATCGCGATTGAAGAAAGCGAACGCGGGCAGGGCATCGGGCGGAAGCTGACAGAAGCGCTGATGCAGTACATTTCCAACCTCGGCGCGGCGTACGCAACGCTGGAGGTGCGCGTGAGCAATGAGCGGGCCCAGCGGCTGTACAAAAGCCTGGGGTTTGTGAGCGTCGGCAAACGGAAACGGTATTACGAGGACAACGGAGAGGATGCCTTCCTGATGGTATGCGAACACATGCCGGATGTGGAAGAAGACTTTGAGGAGGCGTAAGGCAATGCGGAAACGGCTGATACCGGGTGCGGTGATCCTGCTGTGCGCGCTGGTCCTTGCGCTGTGCGGAGCCGCACACGCGGAAGAGGCGGAAAACATTACCGGATCCTGCACCGTGAAGCTGTGCAGCAAGAATTTCAAAGCCGCGAAGATCACGGACGGGCTGTATACCAGCTACTGGGAAAGCGACAAGACGGCGCACCCGTGGATTACGGTGAGCTCAAAGGATCCGATTTACGGGCTGTACCTGTGCTTCCAGAAAATGCCGGAGCATTACCTGGTGCAGCGGGAAAAGAGCGGCGGGGAATGGGAAACCCTGTACGAAGGGGATACCCGTTTCCACCATATGTATTACCCGATTGACGGATACAAACATCTGCGCGTGTATGTGCCGGACAAAGGCAAGACCACGATGGGCTTCAACGAGATTTTCGCTTTCGGCGAAGGGGAAATTCCGGACTGGGTGCAGCAATGGGAACCTGTGCCGGAGAAGACGGAGATGCTGTTTCTCGCGACCCATCCCGATGACGATATTCTTTTCCTTGGAAGCGTGATCGCCTGGTACGGAATTGAAAAGCAGCGGAACATTACCGTGGCATACCTGACCAAGTCCAACACGACCCGCCGGAGCGAGGCACTGAACGGACTGTGGGAGCTGGGAATCCGGACATACCCGGTATTCGGTGAATTCCGGGATGTGTACGCCAACCCCAACCGGGTATCCCAGTCGTATAAGGAAACCGGCGGAAAGGACAAGGTGCAGGGCTGGGTGACGGAACTGTACCGGCAGCTGAAGCCGGAGGTGGTCGTGACGCAGGACCTGGAAGGCGAATACGGGCACCCGCAGCACAAGATGGTGGCGGACGCGGCATGCGCCGCGTTTGAACTTGCCGCTGACGCCGGTAAGTATCCGGACAGCCTGGACAAGTACGGCACATGGGAAGTGAAAAAGCTGTACGTCCACCTGTACGGCACTCCCCGGGAACAGGTTGAGTTTGACTGGACCGTTCCGCTGGAATCGCTGGGCGGACAGACACCGAACGAGCGGTCCGCGGACGCCTATGCCATGCATAAGACGCAGGTCGGGCAGGGACGGAAAAACAACGGCGTGTTCACACCGTTCTCCGTGGAGGAATTCGGCGTGAAGAGGTACCCGAACAATATATTCGGCCTGTACGCGACGCGTGTGGGACCGGATATCGGGCATGATGACATGCTGGAAAACATTGAGGGAATCGAGGACTGAGCATGAAAAGAATCGGAGCGGCGCTGCTGGCGCTGATGCTTCTGGTTACTGCGGGAGCGGCCTTCGCAGCGGAAACGGCGGCGACTGCCGCGGCGCCGGAATGGGCGGACGTGAAGCTGAACAGCCGCGGATTTACCGACGAGGGCGAATATATTTTTGCGGACGATGAAAACGGGCACTGGATGTATGCAAGCCCCAGCCTGCGGATTGAGATTGTCCGGACCCTGGAAACACCGGAAAAGAAGAAGAAATCCGACAAAATGCAGCAGTTCTACTGTTATACGGCGGAAATCTGGTGCGATACGGAAAGCGGGGAGCTTCCGAAGACGATCTGGAGCGATCCGGATAACCCGCGGGGACGGAATACCGAAAAGTTTTCCAAGGATATCGCGGAAATCAACCACGCTGTTTTTGCGACCAGTACGGATTATTATACCTACCGGGTGGACAAGAAGAAAAAAGACGGCGGGAATGTGGGAATCGTGATCCGGGACGGGGAAATCCTGTATAACCACCCGGTCAAAAACCGTGAAAAGGGCATGCCGAACTATGAAACCCTGGCCATTTTTGCCGACGGACATGTGGAAAGCTGGCCGAATACGGGAAAGAAAGCCGAGGAGTATATCAAGGAAGGGGCCCTGCAGGTATACACCTTCGGCCCCTGCCTGGTGCGGGACGGGGAACTGACCGAGTATATCCACAAGCATGCCAACCGGAGCCTGA
The DNA here is from genome assembly GCA_017427165.1 of Clostridia bacterium. Lineage (GTDB taxonomy): Bacteria > Bacillota > Clostridia > Christensenellales > Aristaeellaceae > Aristaeella. The sequence continues at coordinate 34,763 of JAFRTK010000123.1, read as the reverse complement.
ACCCCCGGCACGCGTTCGGAATGGTTGAGCCCGGGCATTATATTGATGTGATCTGCGAGGGCCGGCTGTGGACAAAGCAGAAAATCCTCGGCGAGATCATTGAGAAACGATCCACAGGCGTGATGATGGAAACCCTGGCGGAGATCATGCAGGCAAAAGGATGCCGGATTGCAGTGAACCTGGACGGCGGACAGACGGCTGTGATGACCTTTATGGGGAAGCAGCTGAACTATGTGATCAAGAGCGACCCGTACGGGCGGAAGACCTTTGAAATGCTGGGCTTCGGCACCTGGGGAAGCGGAGCCGAAATCCAGGGGACAAAGTAAAAAACAATATAAATACAATTAAAATACAAGCCCGCCGGGACAAAGGCGGGCTTTCATGCGTCTATTACTATGGGGACTGCGAAACAAAAACGCAATATTTTGCGTTTTTGGACTGCAACCGGTGAAAACCCACCGGCCTGCAAAGCAGCCGCCGGAAAACCATAACCGGAGGCTGTTTTCCCGGAACCGCCGGAAAGCAATGGGGGAGGATGAACCATCGCGCAAGGTGGAAAAGACGGCGGATCTGTGGTATAATAATCTGTTCGGAATTGCCTTATTTGTACGGATAAATCCGGGCGAATTGAAATCGGGAGACATGAAATGAGACATATATACCGGAATATCATCCTGCTGATCACAGCGCTCTGCCTGGTGACAGGCGCGGCAGCCGCGGAAGAAACCCCGGCTACACCGACTGACCTGGAGCCAACCCCGCAGGGCCGTATTGAAGCGGAAATCCAAAAGGCCGACAAAACAGTGCGGCTGGAAAACGAAACAAGGGTTTCCGGCACACTGAAAGCCGAGGAAGGCGAATATGTATACCGGATTGCCCTGGAAGCGCGAAAGGGAAGCCGGATCTGCGTGCTGGCCGAAACCGACCGGCAGGTGGAAGTATCCGCTGCACCGGCGGACGGAAGCGCCGAGAAAAGGCTGAAGGAAACCCGGAACGAAGGGGAGCCGGCCGGATACAGCTATGAAGTGATTTCCTATGAAACAAGGACCGATATCACCCTGATCCGTATCCGCGGAAAGAGCCCGGCACAGTTTACCGTGCTGATCCAGACCGAAGCAGCCTGGCGGGCATCCCAGCCGACGAATCCCCCCACTGATCCGCCGACAACTCCGCCGACCGATCCACCGACCAATCCGCCGACTGATCCGCCGACTGACGTGCCGGATGTGACTCCGACCCCAACGCCAACCCCGACGCCGACTCCGACCCCGACACCGACACCGGAACCGGAACCGGAGCACAAACCGGATACGGCCACACCGGCACCGGAGCCGGAACCGGAACCAGAGCCGGGTCCGATTCACTGGGGCGGCGGAGGCGGGGGCGGAAGCCGGCCGCAGCCACACGCGAAGAATACCGCGAAGCCCAAAGCGGATTATGACCTGGTGCTGCTGAACGGACTGGACAAGGCCGGGGAGACCCGGATGAACAGGCTTGCGCTGGGCGGTGAAGAGCTGGAACTGGAGCTTCGCCAGACCGGAACTGAAAACGAAGGATTCACCATCTCCGCATTCCGCTGGGAACAGGCGGAAGGGGAAGAAGCCGGCGCAGGGGCGCCGGATACCCTGGTGCTGGCCGCGGAAAACGCGGAGCAGAATACCTGGGAAATCAACGGAACGGTACTGCGCCGGATGAACAAGAGCGGAATTGCCCACCTGGCGCTGCAGACCGGGGAACGGCTGGTTGTCCTGCCCACCGAAGGCATCCTGGAGGGATGGGCATATGACGAACTGAAAAGCCGGGGAACAGGGAGCCGTCGTTTTACGTTTACCATAGAGACCGGCGGTGACAATCCCGCTGTGTGGCAGCTGGCGGTTGACGAAAAGACATACCGGCTGACGGAGGACACACAGGCGGAAATCCACCTGACGGGCGTGTATGACGGACCGGCGGAAGCGCTGGACCGGCCGTTCGGATCGTGGGAGGACAATACGAAGGAAAGTGAGGATGGATCCAGATGAAGAAGGGGTTTGCTTTACTGCTGGTACTGGTCCTGTGCATGGCCATCGGAGGCGCGGCACTTGGAGAGGCTGAACTGTCCTACGACGGCGAGGTAGTGGCCGGGGAGTCCATTCCCGTAACCGCACCCTACGGCGGCCTGATCAGCGAGATGATCCCGCGCGGAAACAGCTGGGTGAAGGCCGGCGACGAGATCTGCGAGATCGAGGGCAAGCTGAACTATGCCCCCATTGAAGGCACGGTGACAGGCCTGTATGCTGTGGAAGGCGACGGGGCCGAATCCATCGGGGAACGGTACGGCGCAGTGCTGTTTATTGAGCCCACGCACAAGTACGTGATCCAGGGCACCAGCGAGAAAGCCTACAACAAGAGCGAAAACTATTTCGTTCATCTGGGCGAACGCGTGTACATGAGCTGCGTCAAGGACGGAACCCACCAGGGAACCGGTGTGGTATCCGCACTGACCGAGAGCGGCTATACGGTTGAAGTAACCGGCGGTGAGTTCTACCTGAACGAAAAGGTTGATATCTATCGCAACAGTGAAAAGACCAAGGACAGCTGCATCGGCCGCGGCGCGGTGAACCGCGCCAAGCCGGTGGAGGTGAAGGGAACCGGCAGCATCCTGAAGCTGCTGGTGAAGAACGGCGATTTCGTTGAACGCGGAGAAGCGCTGTTTGAAACCGTGGAAGGCGTGCTGGACGGCCTGTACGCGCCGGACCGGAAGGTGATCAGCCCTGTGACCGGCGTGGTCGAATCCGTGGACAAGCACAAAGGTGAGAATGCTGCCAAGGGGGATGCCCTGATCAAGGTGAGCCCGGCGGACTCCTTCCAGGTGGAATTCTCCGTGCCGGAATCGGACCTGTTCAGCCTGACGGAGGGACAGCCGGTAAAGCTGGAGCTGTACTGGGACAACGAGAACGGCGGCACCTATGAAGGCAAAATCGCAGCGATTTCCTACAAGAATGAGACTGCGGCCGCATCCGCGACGACAACCTCCGACCGGAAGACCTACAAGGTATGGGCTTCCTTTACGCCGGATGAACGCATCCGGCTGGGAATGACCATGGTGGTCTATCCCGTGACGGCGCCGGAAGAGGAGCCGGAAAAAACGACCGAAGAGGAGTAACCGAACGATGAAGAAGATATTTGCTTTGATCCTGGCGGCTATGATGCTGCTGACGTGCGTACCGGCGATGGCCGGCGCGGGCGACCAGACAATCGTGCATGCAGACAACAATTCATATTATAACAACGAATACATCCAGAACGTGGTGAGCGCAGCGGATAACCAGCTGTATGCGTTCGTGCGGGGAAACAATGCAGAAATCCTGCGGGTATACTCCCTGGACAGCGGAGAACATACAGACTATATCCTGCGGGATTACAACGACGGAGATGACAGTTCACTGCTGGACTGGTACGAGATCACGGATGAAGGCATCAGCCTCAAGGAGGATGCAGTCCGTGAAATCACCGAGGAAGAACGCTACAATACCGCGGCCTGGTTCGCATGGAACGGCAGCATCTATGCCATCCAGTGGAAAAATGAATACAACCCTGAAACTGAGAGCCAGTCCATTGAAGGCGGCTTTGTGAAAAAAGTGAAGCTGGAAGACGGAAAAGTTTCACTGGAAGATACAACGGATATCCCTCGGCTGGACTGGACTGAAATGATCCAGGAATACGGCGAAGGATGGCAGGACAGCAAACAGCTGGAGAGCACGACCGTATGCGGCAATACTCTGATCGGCCGGAGCTGGGACACGAACGGTTATCCGACCCTGGAAGTATTTGACCTGACCACCGGATTCCACCGGGAACTGGAAGTGGATGAAAACGCAACCCTCTATATCAGCGGCGATTCCATCCTTGCATCCATAGAAGATTATGAGGAAAATTCCATCTCCTATACCATCAGCCAGGTTGACCCCGAAAACGGAGAACAGAAGGAACTGCTTTCCTGTACCATTGAAGGCGACGGAAACTATATGTACGGCATGGTTTACGACGCGGAAAAGGACACCCTGTACTACATCATGAATGGTGAAATCTGGGCAATGCCCAGCCTGCAGCCGGATGCAGCCGCAGCGGTGTGTGACTGCCCGACCACCGGAAACATGTTTTTCCTGCAGGACGGGCGTATGCTGATCTGGGACAGCAGCACCATCGTTATCCGCAATATCGATCCGGCCACCCGCGGCACAGAAACCCGGATGATCGTGAATGCCTATGCGTACGGCGGCGGCCTGGAAGAAGCCATATTTGACTTTGCCAACGCGCACGGTGACGTGACGGTTGTGGTGAAGCGCGGCGGAAACCGGCAGACAATCCTGCAGGACATGATGAACCGCGAAAGTGAAACGGACATTTATACCATGGATTATGACTGGAGCGAATTCAGCGCCCTGCTGAACCGCGGTTACCTGACGGATATGAGCGGGAACGCGAAGATTGCGGCAGATAACGCGGCACTCTATCCCTATATCCGGGAAGCCCTGGTGAAGGACGGCCAGGTTGTGGCCGTGCCGCTGGGCATCAGCGGCGGAGCAATCAGCATTGACCGAAAAGCCTGGAAGGAAATCGGCGGAACGGAGGAAGAGCTGCCGAAGACCTGGAACCAGTTTATCGAATGGCTGGAAACGCTGCCGGAAAAAGTGAAGGACCAGAACATCGGCATCTTTGATTCATACACAAGTGACAGCGAATTCATCCACCGGGTAATGACCCAGATCCTGAATGAGTATGAAGCCCGGCTTGAAAATGCCGGCGGTGAATTTTCGTTCAACACGCCGGAACTGCGGGAACTGCTGGAACGGGTGCAGAAAGTGGATGCCGAGGCACTCGGCCTCAAGGCACATTCCGACATGGAAGAAGGCTACTACGACTATGAAGGCGAATATAAGGAGCCTCTGATTCAGATTTATAATGAATCCACTATGCAGACTTGGGGAGGAAGCAGCTATTCGCCGCTGCTTCTGAGCTTTGAAGAAAACGAGCAGCCCATCCTTCCCATCAGCCTGACGGTGGCATTTATCAATCCCTATTCCACGAAGGCGGAACTTGCGGCAGAATACCTGGCCATTGCGGGCCGGAAGCTGTGGCAGGATGCCCTGTACAGTCTGTACAGTGATATGACGGAACCCGTGATCAGTCCATATTATGAGGAGAACCACGAGAGGTCAGTAAAACAACTGGAAGACGTGAAAACCCTCCTGAACGCGGCGAAGACCGAGCAGGAAATCCATGACTGGACCGAAACACTCAAATCATATGAAGAAATGATGGAGAATGAAGAAGAATACAAATGGATTGTCAGCCCGGAAAATATTGCCGATTACCAGGCAAGAACTCCCTGCATGCGGGTTGCCGCTTACAGTTTCGTGAGCGATATGGTGAAGGATGAAAAGAGCGCAGAAGCGTTCTGGAGCATGCTGGACGGTTTTTCCAGAGGAGACGTATCCGCTGCGGAGCTGCTGGACAACATTGACAGCAAGGTACAGATGATGAGACTGGAAGGGAACTGATTCCTTTTGTATAAAAAATTCAGGCAGGCCCTGCCATTCCTGCTGCCGGGAATGGCAGGTCTCCTGCTGTTCTACGGGATCCCCTTTATCGGGGGAATCTGGTACAGTGTGACAGACGGCAGCGTTAAGAATGAATTTGTCGGACTGAACAACTACACATCGGTGTGGCAGAACCCGATGTTCCAGCTGGGACTGAGGAACGCGCTGGAACTTTCGCTGATCTGCGCGCCGCTGCTTTTCCTGCTGAGCTTCCTGCTGGCGGCGGGACTGCACCGGATGCGGCCGGCCGGGGCGTTTTTCCGCTCCAGCGTGCTGATGCCGTACCTGATGCCGTCTTCCGCCGTGCTGATTATCTGGCTGCTGTGGTTTGACTACGGCGGGCCGGTGAACCGGATCCTGACGGCCCTGGGCGGACAGCGCATCGACTGGCTGCTGGGAGCGGAACTGCGGATTCCGGTTATCCTGCTTTTCCTGTGGAAAAACCTGGGTTTCTGCGTGATCGTGTTCCTGTCAGCCCTGCAGTCTATTCCGGAATCCCTGTATGAATACGCAACGCTGGAAGGCGCATCCTTCCGGAAACAGACATTTTCCATAACGCTGCCGCTGGTGGTTCCATCCGCTTTCCTGGTGGCGATCCTGTCGTTTGTTTCCGCGTTCCGGATATTCAAGGAGATTTACTTTATCGGCGGCGCGTATCCGAAGGACCCGCTGTATACACTGCAGAACTACATGAGCAACATGTACAACAAACTGAATTACCAGAACGTGACCGCGGCGGCCTATATGTTCGCCCTGATTGTGTTCCTGCTGTTTGGCCTGCTGTTCCTGAGCCAGCGGACGGCGCTGAAACGGCTGAACGGGGAGGGCTGAGCATGAATCCGAACAAAGATATCCGCGTATGGCTTGCGCGCATATTCCTGACGGTGATGGCCATTGTGATGCTGCTGCCGATGGTGCAGACGTTCCTGTATTCCTTCTCCTCCATCCCGGAGATGAAGAGCTATATGAAAACGCGGGGAAACCGGGAAGAGACGGAGTGGATGGATCCGCACCTGTCGCCCCACATGATTTCCCTGGGACAGTATGAACAGATCCTGATCAAGGACAACACCGTACTGCAGTATTTCATCAATTCCGTGGTATACGCGGCTGCGATCCTGGCGGGACAGGCGCTGGTGCTGCCGGCGCTGGCCTACGGGCTGAGCAAATTCCGCTTCCACGGACGGGAAGGAATCTTCTTCCTGATCGTGATGCTGATGCTGCTGCCGTTCCAGGTGACGATGGTGCCGAATGTGCTGACGCTGCGGGTTATGGGACTGCTGAACACCCAGTGGGCGGTGATCCTGCCGATGTGGTTCGCACCGTTCTATGTGTTCCTGCTGCGGCAGTACATGATCACCCTGCCGGATGAGCTGCTGGAGGCTTCCTCCATGGACGGCGCCGGACCGTTCCGGAGCTTCCTGTGGATTGTGATTCCGGTATGCCAGCCGGTTATCGGCGCGGCCGCGGCCCTCTCCTTTGCGGAAAACTGGAACCTGGTGGAACAGCCGCTGACTTACCTTTCCCGGAAGCCGGAACTGATGCCGCTTTCCACGGTGTTCAACCAGCTGGCGGGCGAGAATACGGGATTTGAGTTTGCGGGAGCCGCACTGTATATCCTGCCGGCAATGCTGGTATATTTCTTCTTCCAGAAGGATATCCTGAGCGGAATCCAGCTGACAGAGATGAAGTAAGACATTCGGATGACTGCAGATGCCTGTATGCTCATCAGAACGAAAGAGGAATGAGAAGGAAATGAACCTGAAGAAATTTGCCCTGCGGGGAATGATCATCCTGGCCGTGGTGATCGCGCTGTGCATCCTGTTTTCCGGAACCATCCGGACGCTGACCACGCCGAAGGTTCGCTTTACGAAGCCGAAGATGGGCAAGCTGGAAACCGTGACCGAGCTGAAGGGGCAGGTAGCTTTCCCGGACAGTGAGAAGATCACCGTAAACGTGCCGGAAGGGCAGAGCCTGACAATTACCGGCCTGCTGGTGTCCCCCGGTGAGCATGTATATGCCGGCGCCCGGCTGGTGACGATGAAAGTGACCGGCGGGGATAAGGCGCTGGAAGAACTGCAGGCGGCCTATGAGAAGGCACGGAAAAACCTGGATGACTGGGAACGGAAGAACGGCAATATCCGCCTGAGCCGCAACGAAGAGCTGTGGATGGCAGCCTATGAGAAAGCCGCCGCAGCCGAGCGGGAAGAGCAGAATGCCCGGCTGGAGCTGCTGATCGCACTGGAACCCCTGGAGATCAGTAAGGTGCCGGAACAGCTGCCTGAAAACGCGGATGACAGTATCCGCGGATGCTACGCGGCCTGGGAAGAAGCGGTAAAGACCCGTGATGACGCCCGGAAGGAGCTGCAGGGCCTGGACCGGTATGCAATCGCCGACGACGTTTGGACCCTGCTGGAACAGAAAAAAGGGTATGAAAAGGAAATTGCGGACAGCGAGAGCAAGATGATGGAAATCCAGATGCTGATGCGAAAGGTCTCCGTGATCACCGCGCCGCATGAGGGATACATCGCAACCGTTTCCGTGGAACGGAACGGCACAGTGAACAGCGGGACAGAGACGATCCTGACGATTACACCGGAAGGAAAGAGCCCGGTGATCCGGGCAGATACTTCCGAGATCAAGCAGAATATCCAGAAGGGGGCTTCGGTCCGGGTGGATACCGATTCATGGGGCCGGCCGGAGACCCGGATCATCAATACCGGTATGGACGATACCGGCCACCCGTACGCGGACGCTGAGATTACCCAGGATATCATCTACGCGCTGGGCTCCGTTTCCACCATGATGCAGGACAAGATTACCATGCGCCTGACAACCAAGGCCCAGCAGTCCACGTGCCTGATTCCGGCATCCGCAGTACGCGGCCAGGGAGAAGAAGGCCGGTATGTCTATTATGCTGAGCAGGAAGAATCCGCTTTTGCCGGAAAGAAGATTACGGTAAGGAAAATGCCGGTGAAAGTACTGTCTGAAAACGCATCGACCGTATCGATTGAAGAAGATATCAGCAACTTCAAGATCATCTACATGGAAGACCGGCATATCAACGAAAGCGATACTGTGATGCAGTATGAGGAGTAAGAAGGAATGAAACGCGGCATACGAATCTCCCTGGTCCTGGTGATCGGGGTGATCCTGGCGGCGGCCGGGGTAATCGGCCTGCTGCAGGGACCCGGCCTGGTTCAGTACAGCTTCCTGCCCGGAGAGGAAACCGTTTCCACCCTGCTGGAAGAACTGGGAACCATGCAGGAGTCGCTGAAGGATTCCTTCCCCGTGATTACCCTGCACGCACAGAAAAGCGGACGGTCGCTGACATACGGCGAGGGCGCAAGCCAGAATGACGTGGTTGTATACGCTGTGGGACCGAACTGGTATGAGGCCTATCCGATGCAGATGGCTGCCGGGCGGCCGGTGACCGCACCGGATTCCCGGCAGAACGCGAAGGTGATTGTGCTGGACCGGGAAACAGCATTCCTGTTTTTCGGGGAAGGCGATCCGATCGGGAAAACCGTGAGCCTGGACGGTACCGCCCTGGAAGTCATCGGTGTGGCAGAACACAGCCGCCGGATCGGCGAAACGGATATCCACGCGGCGTGGGTCCCGCTGGGAACGGTAAAAGGCAGCCTGATGGTGGTTTCCGCACCGCTTGCAAAAGCCAGCAGCCTGATGAAGGTGTTTGAATCCGCGGCTGCAGAGAATTTCGATAAAAACCAGGACAAAAATGGCACACTGATCAGCACGGCCCGGGAAACCGTCGGCCAGACCATGATGCTGCGGATCATCGCGGTGATCTTCGCAGTCTGGCTGCTGAAAAAATGGATCACTGTACTCAGGAATATATGGAACGCGGCAGCAGAGCGGATCCGCAGAAAATCAAAGCACTGGTATCCGCTGCGGATGATTCCGTACGGAGCGCTGCAGATGCTCCTGCCGATCCTGCTGACAGCGGTGACCATCGGCGCGGCCTACCTGATCGCCATCTTTGCCGTAAACCCGGCATATGTATACCCGGAATGGATTCCGGAATCCCTGGGCGACTTCTCCAAGTGGACCGCCCGGTTCTGGAACCTGACCGGAGAAGCGGCGAAGACCGTGCAGATGCAGACGCCTGAGCTGGCGGAAGCGCGGTTCTGGGGCGGCCTTACGCAATGGGGGACCGTGCTGATGCTGGCAGGAGTAATCCTGACGATGCTGAAAAGCGCGAAAAAAGGAAAAAATCCTTGACACATAAGGGATGAAGTGATAAATTATTCCGGTAAGCCGCTCGGGAGAGGTCTGTTCAAATGCGCTTGCGCAACCTCGGATTCCCGGCGAGTATGTAATCAGGAGGTGCTGTCCCATGTATGCGATTATCGCGGCGGGCGGCCGGCAATACCGTGTATCCCAGGGTGATGTAATCTACATCGACAAAGTCAACCAGGAAGCTGATTCCGCGATCTCCTTCGACGTGCTGATGATCGGCAACGACGGAGATGTGAAAGTCGGTAACCCCGTTCTGGCGGGCGCGAAGGTCGAAGGCAAGGTGCTGGGCCAGGTAAAGGGTGAGAAGATCACCGTTTACAAGAACAAGAGCAAGAAGGGTTCCAGCCGGAAGCTCGGCCATCGTCAGCCGTACACCAAGGTGGAAATCACCGCTATCAACGCGTAATGATTTCCGCGGTACTGTATCAGGGGAGAGACGGGCTTGACGCGTGCCGGATTACCGGGCACAGCGGCCAGGCGGAAAGCGGGCGCGACATTGTGTGCGCTGCCGTATCCATCCTCGGATGCACCTGCGTGAACGCGATGGAAACCGTATGCGGCATCATTCCGGAAATTACGGAAAACGATGAAGGCGTACTGGCGTTCCAGCTGCCGGAGATGAACCCGGCAGACAACGCGAAAGCGCAGATTCTGATGGGCGCCCTGAAACAGGGACTGTCCGACCTGGCGGATGCATATCCGCAGTATGTAAGGCTCAGTGTGAAAAACACGACCCAGAATTGAACGGAGGAAACGACCATGATGAAGCTTAATCTGCAGCAGTTCGCTCATAAAAAGGGAATGGGTTCCACCCGGAACGGCCGCGACAGCGAGTCCAAGCGCCTTGGACCGAAGCGTGCCGACGGGCAGATGGCCCTGGCGGGCAACATTCTGGTTCGCCAGCGCGGCACCCACATCCATCCCGGCCTGAACGTCGGCATCGGCAAGGACGATACCCTGTTCGCCAAGGCCACCGGGATTGTCCGGTTCGAGCGTCTGGGCAAAGACCGCAAGCAGGTCTCCGTATATCCGGTTGAGACCGCGGCCGAAGCGCAGTAACAGAGAACTGACTGACAACGGGCTGTTGCGCCGCAACAGCCCGTTTTGATTTAACCAGTGAAATCAGCCCCTGCGGGGGATGAAAATATGGAAAACAGGAGGAAGGTACCATGGAATCCAAGCGCGGAACATTCTACATTACCACACCGATTTATTATCCATCCGGAAACATGACCATCGGCCATACTTATACGACAGTGGCGGCCGACACGATGACGCGCTTCAAGAAGATGACGGGCTATGATGCCTACTTCCTGACCGGTACCGATGAACACGGACAGAAGATCGAAAAGAAAGCGGCTGAAGCCGGCGTAACCCCGATCCAGTACGTGGACAAGATTGTGGCTGAAACCCAGGACCTGTGGAAGCTGATGAACATCCAGTATGACGATTTCATCCGTACCACGGAAGAACGCCACATGAAGGTTGTGCAGAAGATCTTCCGGAAGTTCTGGGAGCAGGGGGATATCTACAAGGCGGAGTACGAAGGCATGTACTGTACGCCCTGTGAAAGCTTCTGGACTCCCACCCAGCTGGTGGAAAAGGACGGCGTGAAGGTATGTCCGGACTGCGGACGTCCCTGCCAGCCGATGCAGGAAGAAAGTTATTTCTTCAAGATGAGCAAGTACCAGGACTGGCTGATCGACTATATCGAGACGCATCCGGACTTCATCCAGCCGGCGAAGCGGGCCAACGAAATGCTGACCAACTTCCTGCGGCCGGGCCTGCAGGACCTGTGCGTGAGCCGGACGAGCGTGAAGTGGGGCGTGCCGGTGGACTTCGACGAGAAGCACACCGTGTATGTATGGATCGACGCGCTGAGCAACTATATCACCGCGCTGGGCTACGGCACGGAGCATGATGAGCTGTTCCGGAAGTACTGGCCGGCGGATGTACACCTGGTCGGCAAGGAAATCGTACGGTTCCATACGATCTACTGGCCGATTATGCTGCACGCGCTGGGACTGCCGCTGCCGAAGCAGGTGTTCGGCCATGGCTGGCTGCTGTTCGGCGCCGACCGGATGAGCAAGTCCAAAGGCAATGTGGTCTATCCCGGACCGATTGTGGCGCGCTACGGTGTGGATCCCCTGCGCTATTACCTGATGAGGGAAATGCCCTTCGGCGCGGACGGCAATTATACCAATGAATCCTTCCTGACCCGCATGAACGCAGACCTGGCGAATGACCTGGGCAACCTGGTGAGCCGGACCGTGGCGATGATCGAGAAGTATTTCGGCGGAGAAGTGCCCGCCGAGACGGCCGCGGTGGATCCGGATATTGACCTGCCGCTGAAGGAGCACTGCGCCGCACTGCCCGCCCTGGTGGAGGAGCAGATGGACAAGCTGCAGTTCTCCCAGGCGCTGGCGGAGATCTGGAAGGTCATCGGCGAATGCAACAAGTATATTGACGTAACGCAGCCCTGGGTGCTGGGCAAGGATCCGGAAAAGAAGGACCGCCTGGCCAATGTGATGCGGAACCTGGCGGAATGCGTGCGGTTTGCCGCAGTGCTGATCGGGCCGTTTATGCCCTCCACACCGGAACGCATCTTCGCGCAGCTGGGCGTGGAAGAACCGGAACTGAAGACGTGGGATTCCCTGCAGGCCTTCGGCGGTATCAAGGCCGGAACGAAGGTCCATAAGGGTGAAGCGCTGTTCCCCCGCATCGATGTGAACAAGGAACTGGAAGCGCTGGCGGAACCGGCCGGGGAAGCAAAGAAGGAAGAAAAACCCGCCGAAAAGCCGGAGAAGAAGGAAAAGAAGGAAGCCAAGCATGACGAGCCGGAATACCCGGCGGAGATTTCCATCGACGACTTCTTCAAGTGCAAAATCCAGGTGGCGCGCGTACTGGCCTGCGAAAAGGTGGAGAAGAGCAGCAAGCTGCTGAAGTTCCGTCTGGGCCTGGGCAAGGACGGGGAACGCACCGTGGTGAGCGGCATCCAGAAGTGGTATGATCCGGAGACGCTGGTGGGTACCCAGGTGGCGGTGATTACCAACCTGAAGCCCGCGAAGCTGGCCGGCATCGAAAGCCAGGGCATGATCCTGAGCGCGATGGATGAAAATGGCAACCTGCGCCTGATGAGCGTGGGCGAAGGCGTTGAGGACGGAGCGCTCATCGGATGACGGAATGGTTTGACAGCCACTGCCATGTGGATGAGGAACAATTTGACGAAGACCGGGAGGCCGTGCTTGCGCGTATGCGGGAGCACGGCATTACCCGTTATGCCGTGATCGGCAGCGACATGGCGACCTCCCGCCGGGCCATTGAATTCGCCCGGACGCACGAGGGCGCCGCGGCCGTGGGCGGTATCCACCCGCATGAGGCAAAGTTCTTCCGGGAGGAAGACCTGGACGAGATGCGGACCTGGTACCGGGAAGGGAAGATCCGGGCGATCGGCGAGATCGGGCTGGACTACTACTATGACCACAGCCCGCGGGACGTGCAGCGCGAGGTCTGCATCCGCCAGATGGAACTGGCCTGGGAAATCGGCGCGCCGGTTGCGTACCATATCCGGGACGCCCACGGCGAAATGATCGAGATTATGCGCGGGATGAAGGACCGCCTGACCGGCGGAATCATCCACTGCTTTTCCGGAAGCGCGGAAACCGCGAAGGAATACCTGCGGCTGGGATACTACATCTCCTTTGCCGGACCGCTGACCTTCAAAAAGGCACCGAAGCTGCAGGAAGCCGCCAGGATTATTCCGAAGGACCGCCTGCTGATTGAAACGGACAGCCCGTATATGGCGCCGGAACCTGTGCGCGGCCGCCGGAACGAACCGGCCAATGTACGGTTTGTGGGGATGAAACTTGCCGAACTGCGCGGGGAGGATCCCGAGGAAACCGCCGCCTATACAACGGAAAACGCCATGAAGGTATACGGAATCCGATAACGAAGAAACCGCTGCGGAAGCAGCGGTTTCTTTTTATTCAGCTCTTTTTCCTATCACAGGAGGCGGCGGAAGGGCAGCTTCCGCAGCCGCAGGAGCAGCCCCTGCTCCGGCTTTTTCGCACGGAACGGACAGCCAGCAGGACCGCGGCCGCAACCGCCAGGAGAATCACGATATCCCAGAAACCCACGGAAGCACCTCCTTATGCCAGGCCGAACAGGCGGCCGATGAGCTGGACCAGCACGGCAAAGACCCATGCCAGGCCGCACTGCCAGACCACCACAATGAGCGCCCATTTCCGGCCCATTTCCCGGCGGATGGACGCGACAGCCGCCACACAGGGCGTGTAGAGCAGGCTGAACACCAGCATGGAGACTGCGGTGAGGGTACTGATAACCGCGGTGATACCGGCCGGGGAATCGAACAGCATCTGCATGACGGATACAACGCTTTCCTTGGCCATAAAGCCGCTGATGAGCGACGTGACGATGCGCCAGTCACCCAGGCCGGCAGGCGCCAGCAGCGGGGCAATAAAGCCCGCTATTACGGCCAGGATACTGTCGTGGGAATCTTCCACAATGTTGAGGCGGAAATCAAACGTCTGCAGGAACCAGATCACCAGCGTAGCAACCAGGATCACGGTGAATGCGCGGTGCAGGAAATCGCGGGATTTTTCCCAGAGCAGCTGCAGAACGTTGCGCGGGCTGGGGAAACGGTAATTCGGCAGTTCCATGACAAAGGGGACCGCTTCTCCCTTAAACAGTGTATTCTTGAACAGGAAAGCCACCAGAATACCGACCAGGATACCCAGCAGGTACAGTCCGGTAATTATGAGCCAGGATGCCCGGGGGAAGAAAGCGGCGACGAAGAAGCCGTAAATCGGCAGCTTGGCGGTACAGGACATGAACGGCGTGAGCAGGATGGTCATGCGGCGGTCCCTGTCGCTGGGCAGGGTACGCGTGGACATGACGGCGGGAACCGTACAGCCAAAGCCGATGAGCATCGGGACGATGCTGCGGCCGGAGAGGCCGATCTTCCGGAGGAGCTTGTCCATAAAGAAGGCGACCCGGGCGACATACCCGCTGTCCTCCAGAATGGACAGGAAGAAGAACAGCGTGACGATAATCGGCAGGAAGCTGACGACCGTGCCGACGCCTTCGAAAATCCCATGCAGTACTAGGTTCTGGATGGTGTCGTTGACGTGGACACTCTGCATGGCGGTTTCGGTGATGCCTGCCAGGGCATCAATCCCGGACTGCAGGAGATCCTGCAGGAAGGGGCCGATGAGGAAGAAGGTGAGGAAGAAGATCAGCGCCATGATGGCCACAAAGGCGGGGATTGCGGTAAACCGCCCGGTGAGGAAGCTGTCGATCTTCCGGCTGCGGATATGCTCCCGGCTTTCCTTCGGCTTGATGACGCAGGCTTCACAGACTTTCCGGATGTAGGCAAAGCGCATATCGGCGATGGCAGCGCTGTGATCCAGGCCGCGCTCGGATTCCATCTGCAGGATGATATGCTCGAGCATGTCCTGCTCGTTGCTGTCGAGGTCCAGCGCTTCAGTAACAGCCGAATCTCCCTCCAGCACTTTGGAGGCGGCAAAGCGAAGGGGAAGATCCGCACGCTTTGCGTGGTCCTCGATGAGATGTTCCACTGCATGCAGCGCGCGGTGAACGGCGCCGCCGTTATCATCCGCGGAGCAGTAATCCTGCTCCACAGGCTTTTCCTGGTATTTTGCGATATGGACCGCATGGCGGACCAGCTCATCCACGCCGGAATTTTTCGCGGCGGAAATCGGCACCACCGGGACGCCGAGCATGGCTTCCATGGTATTGATATCCACCGTGCCGCCGTTGCCGGTCAGTTCGTCCATCATATTGAGGGCGACCACCATGGGAACGTTCATCTCGAGCAGCTGCATGGTGAGGTACAGGTTGCGCTCCATGTTCGTGGCATCCACGATGTTGATAATCGCCTTCGGCTTTTTCTGCAGGACAAAATTGCGGGAAACCAGTTCCTCAGCAGAATACGGGGACATGGAGTAGATCCCGGGCAGGTCGGTAATCCGGGTATTATCCTGGCCGCGCATGGCGCCGTCCTTCCGGTCGACCGTAACACCCGGGAAATTGCCCACGTGCTGGTTGGCCCCGGTGAGCTGGTTGAACAGGGTGGTTTTGCCGCTGTTCTGGTTGCCGACGAGCGCAAAAGTGAGCAGGGTACCGTCCGGCAGGGGATCGCCGCTGCCCTTTGGGTGGAACTTGCCTTCCTCACCCAGGCCGGGGTGTTCGGTCTTTTTCCGGTCCGGGATGGCGGCGGGGGTTTCATCCTTTTTATCAAGCAGGGTGACTCCGATCTTCTCCGCATCCGCCAGGCGCAGGGTCAGTTCATATTCATGAATCCGCAGTTCCAGCGGATCCCCCATGGGGGCAAACTGCACGAGGGTGACCTCGGTGCCGGGAATGACGCCCATATCGAGGAAATGCTGGCGCAGGGCGCCCTCTCCGCCGACGGTATCAATCCGGGCGGACTGGCCGGGTTTCAGTTCATTCAGGTTCATCAGTATGCCAGCTCCTTACTCCGCGCAATGTCAATATCCGACAAGTATGATACCACAAACCTGTCTGGATGCAATGGAAAAAAACATTAAAAAATGATACACTGTGAGTAATATAGCCAGATCAAACAATGAACGGAAACCATGGCGGGAAAGGAGGAGAAGCATGCGGCGGGGAAGTTCCCTGTTTACCCGGGAGGAGAGGGAGGTATATGCCCTGATTTCCCGGAACGACGGACTGAAAGCCAGGGAGATTGCCCGGGAAACCGGAATGGAAAAGACGGATATCAGCCGCCTGCTGTTCTCCTCCGCCCTGATGCGGGAAATGTGCTACCAGGACCGGGAATACCGGTGGCACGCGCTGATCCGCCAGGCACCGGTACATGAGGGACTTTATGAATTCTCCGGCTGGTACGGAACGGTCAGGGAGTTCATGGAAGCCCCGGAGGAGGATTGGCTGGCCCGGCTGGAGGAAGGCTGCCGGCGGATCGGCCGCAACCTGAACGATGCCCGCGGGCTGATCCATTCCTTCCGGGACTGCGGGGAAACGATGCGGAACCTGTTCCGGGACCTGCGGGAAATGACAGGCGGCGGGTTTGAAGACTGGGAGCTGGTGTTTGAGTTCCGGCTGAACCGGGCAAGGATGATCCGGATCTATGCTGACGTACTGGTGATCACGCGGGAACGGGTTTTCTCCCTGGAATTCAAAATGAAGAACAGCATCGACCCGGAGGAGGTTGCCCAGGCAGCCAAATACAGCCCATACCTGGAGGTCGTGTTCGGCGACGGGTACGATATTATTCCGGCGCTGGTGCTGACCGGCGCGGCCGACCTTTTTACGTTTACCCCGGTGGGCGGAACCGACGCGGAGATTCCGGTATGCTCCGGGGATATGCTGTTCAATGTGCTGAATGAATATATCGGCTTCCTGGCATAGGAAGGAACGAAAAAAGCTCCCCGGAACCGCAATTCCGGGGAGCCTGTTTATTCATTCCTGCATTATTCCGGCTTTTTCGCGCCGCATTCGGAGCAGAATTTTCCCGTGTTGCCGGCATGACCATTTTCACAGGTCCAGGTGCCGTCATCAATGACCGGAACTGCGCTCAGGTCTGGATCGTAATTTACGGTGTACACCGCGTATTTGCCATACTCCAGCCGGGCCAGAATAACAGAACCGTCATCGGACACGTTCAGGTCGTATACGCTCTTCCAGGTATCGGACAGGGGAATGACTTCCTCACCCATAAGACCGATCACACCGACTTTGCCTTCCGCGTCCTGTACAACCGCAAGGCGGCTGGTTTTGCCGGACATGGCGGCGTTGAAATCCTTATACTTCACGGGCAGTCTGCCGGCAGCAGCGGAGATTACGATTTTGGAACCGTCAAGATCATCCGCAGTGAGGTAACAGGTATAGTTGCGGGTAGCGTTATCCGCAAAATCAAAACCCTTTTCCTCTCCGGTGGCAAGGGTGACAAAACCATCATTGCCGTTTTTCACCACACGCAGGTATCCGACTGCTTCAGCGGATGTGAGGTCGTAATCGAGGTCATCGTACACGCACGGAATGATTTCCTTCCCGGTGATATCCACCAGACCGGAAAGCCGGTCCGCATTCTTTACCTTGATCAGGCTGCCTGCCTGTACATAGACACTGTCATACGCGGAAAGATCCATGAGAACATTGCCCTGCAGGTCCAGAATGGTCTTTTTCCTTTCATACAGGAACTTGCTGACATTCTCCGGAGAGAGGGTGCATCCCTCCGTGAAAGCGGCCTGACCGCTGCCCTGGTGGGTAATGGTTCCGGAAGAATAGTCTTCATAATATTCACTGGAAGAGGAATTAACCACAGGGGACTTCACCATGTCGGAATTATAGAACGAAATATTGCTCTCCCGGTCGCGGATGCGCAGATAATCACCGTACGCTTCGGCACTGGAATACTCCATCCGGCTGAGGGTGCCCTTCAGCTGCCCCTTGTAAAAGATATCCACGCTGTCCACGAGATAATACCCATCGCCGAGCCAGAGTTTATAGTCATAGTTTTCAGCTGTTGCTTCCACCAGCTTAATCCCCGCCACCCAGCTGCTGTCAATTGACTCAAAGGTGCCGTAGGCAAAGGGAGCGACCTGATTTGCATGACCGTCCAGCAGGCCAGTGGTATTGAGACCTTCCTCTTTTGCCACTTCAAAATATGTACCGCGGCTGCGGAGATAGCCGTAGGCATCGCTGAGGATATTGCCTTCAGCATCGGTGATGACATATCCGTCATCCGTACGCAGAATCAGCGTGTTTGTTTTTTCATTCAGCTCCAGGCTCTTGACTTCCGCAATACGCTCGCTGACCGTTGTTTCGGCCATTGCCGCGGTGCAGCACAGGCAGAAAACCGCGAGCAGCAACAGGAATCTCTTCATAAAAAAGGCCCTCCTTATCAAAACTTATACTATTATATCACTGATACCGAATTCTGCAAGTACATGTACAGACAACTGAGCAAGCAGATATGGCGGTTTGTAAGTCAAAAAAATCTTTCCACAACCGGCAAGATATGATATACTGACGGGTGGAAATATACTCCCCGTACGACCGGAATGAAAAGGAGCGTACAGCGTATGAGCATGAGGAAAATCGGCATACTGACGAGCGGCGGCGACAGCCCCGGAATGAATGCCGCGGTTATGTCTGTGGCGCGCAGCGCCGCCCTGTACGGCATTCCCCTGATTGGTATCAAGCGGGGTTACAACGGCCTGCTGCGGAAACGGCTGGATATCCGGGAAGACCTGCAGGAGCTTCATCTGGAGACGGTCCTGGATATCGCGGACGAACCCGGCACCTTCCTGCGGACAGCCCGGTGCGATGAGTTCCGGGACCCCAAGTACCAGGAGATTGCAGTTCAGACCCTGCGGGCGATGGAAATCGACGGCCTTGTGGTTGTCGGCGGCGACGGAAGCTTCCGGGGCGCGAAAGCCCTGTGCGACCTCGGCGTACCGACGATCGGCATTCCCGGCACGATTGACAATGACCTGGGATATACCGAAATGACACTGGGATACGATACCGCCGTGAACGTCTGCGTGGATGCGATCCGCAAGATCCGGGCCACCTCCCGCAGCCATGACCGGCCGGCTGTGGTGGAAGTGATGGGCCGTCACTGCGGCGATATCGCGCTGACTGCGGCTGTGTCCACCGGCAGTGAAATCGTGGTGGTTCCGGAAGTGCCGTGGAAGGTGGAAGAGGTGGCGCGGCAGCTGCGGCGCCAGCTGGAAAAGGGCAATACCCGGGCAACGATCATCATGGCGGAAGGCTGCTATGAAGCCATGGCGCCGTTTGACCTGTACGGATACCTGACCACCCACGGAAAGCCCTGCTATGAGGGCGAACCCATGAGCGCCGTGCGCTTTGCCTCCGTGATGAAGCGAATGTGCGGCATGGTGGAAGCCCGCGCTACGGTAATCGGCTATGTGCAGCGCGGCGCGGAACCGACCGCCCGCGACAGCTCCTTTGCCTTTGAAGCCGGCAACCTAGCGGTCCGCCTCCTGCGGGACGGCATCAGCAACCAGGTGATCGGCATGCAGAAGGGCAGCGTTATGTACATGCCCATTGATGAAGCCCTGCGGCATAAAAAGAGATTCAACAGGCCGCTGTATGACCTGGTGAATTCGCTGTAAAAGCGACCGACATAAACACATCCACCGGCAAATTGCCGGTGGATGTTTCTGTAAATACAGGGAATAATCCGTGAAGTCAGCTGTTCTTCCCGGAGGCGGAATACCTGGCCGCTATTTCATCCGCGTCTTTCTGAGATGAATGATGCCGGAGAATGAGCCACAACGCGACTGTGCCGATGATCAGGCTCAGTATCAGGCTGTCGATCACAAAGCTGCCGGTAATAAACCGGAAACATCCGAACAGGGAATTGAATGCCCAGGGAAGTGCCATACAAAGGAGGGTTACAACCAGCCACGGAGAACGTGGATTA
This sequence comes from Clostridia bacterium, assembly GCA_017427165.1. Classification (GTDB taxonomy): domain Bacteria; phylum Bacillota; class Clostridia; order Christensenellales; family Aristaeellaceae; genus Aristaeella. Next base: position 14,444 of record JAFRTK010000123.1, on the reverse strand, counting down.
TTCACCACATGATCCATATTATAATGGGGGTAACCATGATGGAGCAGCTTATACTTCTTTCCGCCTTCCAGCCAGTTACTGAAGGATTTTTCGCCCCAGTATCGTGCCATAACAATTTCCATCCTTTTCCATCCATAAACCGGATTCTGTGATTCCGACGGCTCCGGGTGATAATATCCGGAGGCACGCTCTTCCTACAGTGAGAGCATAACACAGACAATATCCGGATAACAGGATGTCAGCTGCAGTATAAGGCTGCGTATTTTTCCTTCCGGAGTAAAAAACACGGAAGGAAATCATTCTTCAACCGGTGCGTTTTCAGCCTGCGGTTCATCATTTTCCAGGGGATCCACATTTTTGTCCAGTAATTCGATTGCCTTGTCCAGCATGGAAGCGTGCAGGGTGATTCCGTAATCGCCGGGATCAATAATGATTCCCATCAGGCAGGGGGAAGGAATCTGGTTCGCTGACTGCACCGTTTTCAGGCTTCCAAGAAAGGAATCGATCATCAGCAGGTATCCGTTGCGGTCTCCTGCGTCATAATAAGCCCGGGCTCTTTCCGCTGATGTAAAAACCGGGAAAAACGCGGTTCCGTCGCCGGCCGGGAAATAATACCCACGGGCCTGTCCATCCTTTGTTTCTCCATAGGGCGTGGAGAATATCACATTGAGATCCCGAAAGGCTGCCAGAAAAGTATTGGCATCAATCAGGTTTTTATCAAACTGGTCCAGAAGGGAACGGGCCGTTTCTTCATCCCTGTTCAGACCGATCATCAGTTCTTCTCCTTCTGCAGGATTCAGATCAACACCTTCCGCTTCTGACCTGGAGGCAAGACCGGCCTGAAATACCAGCATAAGGACCAGAATCCAACCCGCAATTCTTTTGGTCATGTTAACCCTCCTTTTTAGTCAGACCATTCGGTCAATGGCTTCGATAATTTCCTTCCAGCCATGAACCCGGATCATGCCGTTGGCTTCGGCGTCATAATCTTTGTTGTATGGAGCGGTGAACAGGATTTTCCGGTATTCGCCGCCTTCCAGGTTATGGATTCCGTCATCGATGAGGACATCGCCGCGGATCATCTGCTTGCGGCCGGTGATGATGACCTGGTCCGGGGACAGGAAAGGGAAGTAACGGAACAGAACCCGCTCCATCTTCTCCGGGATATGATCAAACTCCGTAGCGGTGACGATATATACCTGATGTCCTTTGTCCATCAGGTATCTGAGCGCGTCGGCAGCACCGGGGACGGGCTCCACCGTATCCCAGAATCCGGGCTCATACATCAGGTTGAGAATCTGCCGTTTTTCAATTCCCGGATAGGCACACACAATGCTCCAGTCGGAAATATCATCCACAGCGGCGCTGCGGTGGAAACGTTCATTGGCCCGTTTTACCAACGCGGAAAGCAACTGCTCAATGGTATCGTCCATATCTACCAGAATGATCATGATTTATTCTCCGAAAACCATTTTATTCATTCTCACAGGTGTATCCCGGCTTCAGATACAGCAACTCCTTATCCGGGGCAATACATGTGTCCCAAACCCGGGATTTCCACTGATCCTCCGGAATGTCCCTGATCGCCACGGAAATGCTGGAAATTTTGCAGCCCAGCGTTTCGGAAACCACTGCTGCAACTTTTTCAGCGCACAGGGCTTTCTGCTCTTCTGTCCTGCCGGGAAAACACTGAATATCAATATGTGGCATTTTTTCCTCCGGTACCAGGTTTTATATCAACAGGTATGGAAAAAACTGAACCTCACGGAAGGCTGCCTGAGATGCGGCGGCTGTCCGGGGGATCAGTTTTTGATCACAACAAAATATATCATACTTCCATAGAAACCGTCAAACAGGCCGCTGCTCCATACCGGGCAGGGCCCGGCTGCTTTTTATTCGGCAGCCTGGCTGACAGCCTGTGCAGCGGATTTTGCCGCTGCGGATTCCCGCTTGCTGATGCGGTGCCTGTGGATGGAATCGAAGATGGAATCAAAGATCAGGAGAAAAAGGAGACCGAAAGCCAGAACCTGCAGGATGTTGACAATCACATCCAGGATCGTGTTCATGTTGGAAAAGAGTCCCTCAAACATGGTTATTCCTCCCATATCGGATATTCTCATTAATCATTATAAATTCGCCGCCCATCACGGAATTCCTGCCGGACAGGGCGTTTCCGGGTAAAAAGAAACAGGAGACGGGGATTCCCGTCTCCCGGAAAAAAACCATTGGATCAGACCGGCATCAGCAGTGTGGACATTGCTTTCTTCTGCACCGCCTCCGGCAGTTTCAGCCTGCCACTGTCGAGGAGGTTCCGGAGACAGCTGTGAATAAACCGACCGTCCGAATGCATGATATACTGCGCCTCAAATTCAGCGGCTTTCTGCATATGCGGAGGGAAGCTGTCCACCATGGCTTTGATATACGGATCCCGCAGCTGACGGAATTTACCGGCCAATTCTTCCCGGATGCGGCGGCCGGCAGCCAGCAGGTCGTCCCGGAACTGTGCGTTTTCCAGGACCACAATCTGCCAATCGGCACGGCCTTCATCCGTGATGCGGACCAGTCCACGTTCCGCCAGCCAGGCGTATTCGTCCACGGAGAGCTTTTCCTTCTGTTCCCGGGCATACAGGGCCAGGATTTTTGAAGAGTCATCCTGGATGCTCATCGCCCGGTCCTGCAGGTTTTCAGACCATTCACTGCCGACCTGCCAGAGCATATGCTTTCCATTCCCGTTCCAGCAGGGACCGAACCACTGATTCATGGTGACATAGTCTTCGGGCATTTCTCCCTTGATATATGCATGGAAAATATTGATTCCTCCGTCTTTCCGGACGGTTGCCGCTTCCTCAAAGGAAACGCGGTTTTCCATCATGGTATCTCCCGAACAGGCAGCGATCCAGGGAATCAGCGCCCAAAGCAGGAAGTTCCGGTCGTTTTTCCAGGCGCAGGTGAGGGCGGGAGAGTCCATCAGTCCGCCGGATACCAGTGCATCATACAGTGCACCCGCGAAAAGATCCGCGGCAGCGTTGTACATATCGGTTTCCATCCGCTGGAGTTTCATATCCGGCACATTGATCAGCATATCAGCCAGGTATTTCCCGTTCCGTTCCTTCAGGAAACCATATTCCGCCAGGTAGGCAGCCTCGCCGGACACATAGACCGGGGAAACTCCCATTTCATCAGCGATCTCATTGACCGTTTTCCAGGAATCCCGCACACAGAAGCAGATATTCTGGACCAGCGGGCTGCGGAACATATCAAAGATATCCTTTTCACCAAAGCTTCCGTTAATTCCGTATCCGGCAAATTCCACCGGATTGTATTTCAGATCTCCGGGTTCTCTCATTTTCTCCATTCCTTTCTTCAGCTCTTTCTTCGCTTCGAACAGATGCCATTTTACAGTGCCGACAGGTATACCGAGCTCCTGTGCGATCTGCTCCTGCTTTTTCCGGTTGATATAGTACGCGATCACGATTTTCCGCTGGGTTTCGGACAGGTACGCGATCTCGCCTTTCAGGCGGCTGACCGTTTCCCGGTCTTCGTCCGCGTCTTCCGTGGAAACGGCCGGCAGATCCCCGACACTGTCCAGGGGAATGCCGATCCGGTTCCGGGAACCATTCCGGTAGTAATTGCAGAGCGCGTTATGTGCCACGGTCCAGATAAACCGCTGGATATCCTCCACATCGTCCCGCAGCAGCAGCGTCCGGTATGCCCGGAGGAGAATCTCCTGGGAAAGGTCTTCCGCATCCTCCGCGGTGCGGCAGCGTTTGAGCGCAAAGCCGAGCACAGGTTTCAGGTACGGTTCCAGGATGGTATCCACATCAGCCTTCCTCATGGAGTCCTCCTTTCCGGCAGCGGCCTTTTCGGCAGCTGCCTTTCTGAAAGCTTTCACCTATACAGACACAGCGCAAAGAAAAAGGTTGGGAAAGAAATGAAATAATTTTTTTACCGGCTGACGGAAGAAAGCTGCCGTTCAATCGCGTCAATCCGCTGGCTCAGGGTCGGGTGGGAATACTCCAGTTTTACCAGCAGGGGCGAGGGAGCCAGGTCCGCGAAATTCCGGCGGGCCAGCTTTTTCAGCCCGCTGATGAGGTGTTCCCCGTACCCTTCCGTTACGGCCTGGGCATCCGCCCGGTATTCCGCCTTCCGGGAGACATAATTCAACAGCAGGCCGAAGAGCGGGGCAACCAGTGCAAACTCCACACTCATAATCAGGATCAGCGCAAAGCCGTAATTGATTTCTGCAAAGCCAAAGGCCCGGAAGATTTCCGGAGTCCGCAGGGTCAGCCAGGCCAGGACGGCCAGGACCAGCATCTGGACGAAGCTGAGGACCTGCCGTTTCAGGGTGTCTTTGTGAAGCCCGTGGCCGAGTTCATGCGCGAAGACCGCGCAGATCTCATCCGGTGTCATGGATTCCACGAGCGTATCATAGAGCACAATGGTTTTCATTTTGCCGAAGCCGGCAAAGTAGGCGTTGGTTTTGGTGGTCCGGCGGGAGGCGTCCATGACTTTGATATCCCGGACGGTGAAGCCATGCTTTTCCAGCAGGGCAACCAGCTTATCCCGCAGCTCACCATCCTCCAGGGGCGTGAATTTGTTGAAGATCCGGCTGAAAACCGGATACAGGAAGGCGATGCCGAGCATCAGCAGGGTCATCAGCACGGCAAAGGCCAGGATCAGCCAGTCCCCGAGCCAGTGATGGACGCCCATCAGGAGGGCGGCAATGCCGGTGTTGATCAGCAGGTTGATGACAAAATCCTTGACCTGGTCTGCCCAGAAGGTTTTGGGCGTTGCCTTGTTAAAGCCGTATTTTTCCTCAATGACCATGGTGCTGTGCCAGGAAAAGGGAATCATCACCAGGGAAGCAAGGGAGGAAAGCAGCATGACAGCGAACAGCTGCAGGACCGGATCCGCCTGCGGGAAAAGACCGGCAAATGCGGCATATACGTTGAATGCCAGCAGGATCATTTCCACAATATAGGACGCGGTGGATGAAATGATGCCCAGACGGGACTTTTCCGCGTGATAGGCCCGCCATTTCCGGTAGGTTTCCGGATCGTACACATCCGCGACATTCACCGGAACCGGATTCCGGGCTGACCGCATATGGATGACAGCCAATGCCATCTGATAAAGATAAATCACAGTAAGAACAACCAGTGCCAATGCTTTGAAGTCCATGATCTTTCCTCCCGAAGTTATTGCGATGTTGTAAACAGTATATTCCGACAATGGCCGGATTAACAGGGTGAAACCTGAAAAATACATATTTGTATTTTTCCTTACGACGGATTGAATAAAACCGTTGACATGGAAAGGGGATTATGGTAGAATCCCATTTGTTTGAAGCAGAGGCTTACCCGTCTCTCACCTTGCGCGGCACAGGCCGCCGGGTAACAGGAATTCCCCGAACGGGGACTGATTTGCTGGCAGAGCGACGGGTTGTTACCCGCCGCTTTTACTATTACAGGAGGTGCATGGACATCGCAACCGAACTGATGATCAATGAGGAAATCCGCGACAGAGAGGTTCGCCTGATCGACGAGAACGGTGAACAGCTCGGAGTCATGCCCACGCAGCAGGCGCTACAGCTGGCGGAGGAGAGAGGCTATGACCTGGCCAAGATCCAGCCGTCCGCGGTACCGCCGGTATGCAAGCTGCTGGATTATGACAAGTACCGCTATGAGCAATCCAAGCGGGAACGGGAGAACCGCAAGAATCAGCGCGTTGTCGACATCAAGGAAGTACAGCTGTCTGCCACCATCGAAGAAAACGATGTGAACACCAAGGCAAAGATGGCATTCCGCTTCCTCGAGAACGGCGACAAGGTTAAGGTTTCCATCCGCTTCCGCGGCCGCCAGATCACGCACAGCGAAATCGGCATGAAGGTTATGCTGGACTTCGCGGAGCGCTGCAAGGACGTCAGTATGGTGGAACGCCGCCCGCTGCTGGATGGCCGCAACATGATCATGATCCTGGCTCCCAAAGCCGTGAAGGCATCCTTCGCCGAAAGAAAGGCGAAGAGGGAGAATGCAGCCTCGAAAGAGACGCAGGAATAACCGCACTGGAAGGAGGACATCAACATGCCTAAACAGAAATCCCACCGCGGAGCTGCCAAGCGCTTCTCATTTACCAAGTCCGGTATTGTCAAGCATAAGCAGATGAACGCCAATCATCAGGTTCACCTGAAGACCACCAAACGCACCCGTCACCTGCGGAATACCGGCATTGTGGACAATGCCGCAGAAGCCCGCACGATTCATAAGCTGCTGCCTTATAAGTAAGCCCAAAACCGGCAAGGAGGAGAAAAAGCATGGCACGCATTAAGAGGGCCGTCAGCGCCCATAAGAGCCGCCGTAAGGTCATGAAGCTGGCGAAGGGTTACTGGGGAGCGAAATCCAAGCAGTACCGCGCCGCGAAAGAACAGGTTGCCCGCAGCCTGCGTTACGCATTCATCGGACGCAAACTCCGCAAGCGTGAGTTCCGCCGTCTGTGGATCACCCGTATCAACGCTGCTGCCCGGCTGAACGGAATGAGCTATTCCACGTTCATCGCCGGACTGAAGAAGCAGAACATCGAAGTCAACCGCAAGATGCTGGCTGACCTGGCCGTCAACGACGCCGCCGGTTTCGCCAAGCTGGTTGAGATCGCGAAGCAGTAAAGAGCGATACGGCATAAAAGACCGGAAGAGCAGGGAAAATCCCCGCGATACCGGTCTTTTCTTTTGCCTTTTTACGGGGGAAACCGAAAACCTTCTGCCCCTGCAGCCACGGATATGGTATAATATACGGCGGAGAAAAAAACAGGAGGACAGGAGAATATGAAACGCTGGATATCCCTGCTGCTGGTATTGCTGATGACGGGCGGACTGGTAACCGCCGCTGCCGAGGAGACGAAAGACATGAAGAACTTTGTATTTGAGGATGAAATCCCCGCGGAGCTTACCCGGGCACCCAAACAGAAGGGCGGCACCGTAACCAAGTTTGGCTATCCTTCGAAGGATTATACGAATGACCAGGCGGAAATCACGAAGTACGCGGCCCTGTACCTGCCGCCGGACTATTCGGAGGACAACCGGTATGACCTGCTAGTACTGTGCCACGGAATCGGCGGGACAGAGCTGGAGTGGGGATTCATGAATGCCTACAGTATCGGACGGAACGTACTGGACAACCTGATCCTGAAGGGAATAATTCCCCCGATGATCGTGGTGATGCCGAACGGCCGGTCCACCGCCAAGGCTTATAACACCAGCTATGACAATATGGGAAGTTTCTACGTATTCGGACAGGAGCTGCGGAATGACCTGCTGCCCTATGTGGATGCTCATTACGCAACCTACGGCCATGATACACAGGATGACCTGGCCGCATCCCGCGACCACCGGGCAATGGCCGGCCTGAGTATGGGCGGCATGCAGACGATCAACATCGGACTGTGCGAATGCCTGGACCTGTTCTCCATGTTCGGCGCGTTCTCCGCTGCACCCACCAGCAATCCGGCCAAAGATGTGGCCCGGAAGTTGGAGGATTTTCCGGATTACCCGGTCCGCTACTTCTACAGCGTGTGCGGTACTGAGGACAGCCTTGCATATGGCGCGGCGTCCGCGGCGGCCAAGGAGCTGCCGAAGCATACCGACCGCCTGACAGAGGAAAATTGGCACTGGCAGGAACGCTCCGGCGGACACGACTTCGCCATCTGGAACCTGGGGCTGTACAACTTTGCCCGGGTGATGGGAGAACTGCACGAATAAAAACTTCTTTCAAAGCGGGAACTATTTCCCCGGCTGGAACGTCATACTGACAGAGGGGTGAACAACACCCCCGGAAGGAGGAAATAATCCATGCGTAAACTGACTGCTTTGATTCTGGCCCTGATGGTGCTGGCGGCAAGCGCCGCGGCCCTGGCGGATACGGAGATTACAGTTTCCGGAGAAGGGAACATCCTGGTGTCGGCCGATACCGCTGTGGTGAACATCGGCGTGAACATCCGCGACCGGAACGCCCTGAAAGCCCAGCAGCGCGCGAATGAAGTGATTGCCGCAGTGCGGAAAACCCTGACGGAGAACGGGATTGCCGCCGAGGACATCAACACCGGATATGTGGAGCTGTTTACCATCTATGACTATGACTACAGCTCCGGTTCAGACGCGGTGAGCATGTACACGGCAAATTCCATGCTGGCAATCCAGCTGAAGGACATGACCCAGGTGGGCAAGGTGATTGACCTGGCCTTCGGCGCAGGCGCGAATTCACTGAACGGCGTATCTTTCTCCGCTTCCGATACGGACGCGGCCCGGAAGGAAGCACTGAAGGCAGCTGTGGAGCAGGCCCGTGTTAAAGCGGAAGTGCTGGCGGAAGCGGCCGGCCTGAAGATTACCGGGATCGAAGCCATCAACGAAGGCGGGACCTACAGCTTTGACAGCGGCCTGAACAATTTCCGCGCCAAGGGTATGGCGGACGAGGCTGCCATGGCGGAAACCGTGGTGCAGGCCGCGAAGATCCAGGTCAACTCCACGGTGAATATCACCTTCAAAGCGGAATAAGAACCCAATGACAATGCAAAACAGGAAGCCAAACGGCTTCCTGTTTTTTTGCGGCAGTCTGCGATAACCGCGGGATTTCCGGTTTCGGGAAGGAATCAGCCTTCCTGCTCCTTCAACTCGGAGATGATCTTCATACCGGCGGAAACGCCCAGGCGGGACGCACCGGCATCCAGCATGTCTTTGGCTTCCGCCCAACTGCGGATGCCGCCGGACGCCTTGACGCATACATCCGGACCGCAGTTGGCGTGCATCAGGTCCACATGCGCGGCAGTGGCACCGCCGGTGCCGAAGCCCGTACTTGTTTTGATGAAGTCCGGCTTTACGCGGGAGGCGATCTTTGCCGCCTCGGCAATTTCCTCATCCGCGAGGTAGCAGGTTTCAAAAATCACCTTGACCGCAGTACCGGTTTTCCGGGCAACGGTGGTGAGGGCGGCCATCTCTTCCTCAATATAGGCGTAGTCATGCTCCTTCAGTTTTCCGATATTCAGGACATAGTCAAATTCCTGGCAGCCGTCCGCCACGGCATTTTCCGCTTCATTCACCTTTTCGGCAATGGTGGTCTGCCCCAGAGGGAAGGAGATCACCGTACAGGTCAGCACCCCGGTGCCGGCCAGCTGCTCCCGGCAGAATTTTACAAACACGGGATTGACACAGACGGATTTGAAGCCGTTGGCGGCAGCTTCCGCACAAAGCTTCCGAATATCCTCCGTAGACGCGAACGCTTTCAGATTGGTATGATCCACCATACCGGCGACCTGCGTGGCAGTATATTTCATAAATCATTCCTCCAGATATGAGATTGTATTCGGGATTCCAGGTCCCTTTATAAAATTATACAGTCAACCGGAGATGAAATGCAAGAGATTTCAGACTGTATCCGGGATGCAGCAGGAAGAAAAACGCTTGACATGAAGCCGGCTTTATCGGCTATACTTGAAACGGGCCCGGAAGGATCGGGAAAGCGAAGGCTGAAAGACAGGAGAAAACCGTATGGATTTTCTGAACGCATATACATTCGGATTCTGCGAAAAGCGCGGATTTACAGAGCGGGACGGATGGAAGGACTCGCTGGAAAAGATGGTCCGGTCCACCGGGTGCAACGCCGTGATCCTGCCTGTGGTTGCCTGGCAGGACCATACCTATTCCACCCGGATTGATACGGATACACCGGATGTGATTTCCGAAGAGGATGTGCGGCGGGTATGCGAACACGCGCGCGCCCAGGGCCTGAAAATCATTATCAAGGCGATGGTCAACTGCCGGGACGGATACTGGCGGGCGTATATCCATTTCTTTGACCATGAAGTGGAGGGAGAAGCCCGCTGGAGCGACTGGTTCCGGCCATGGACCGCGTTTGTCTGCAAGGCAGCGGATATGGCGAGGGAAAACAATGCCGATATGTTCTGCGCCGGGTGCGAGATGGTCGGCACCAACCACCGGGAGGCGGAATGGCGGCAGCTGCTGGCGGAAGTGCGGAAGCACTACAGCGGCCCGGTGACGTACAACTGCGACAAATACCAGGAGGATCCAATCACCTGGTGGGACGCGGTGGACGTCATATCTTCCTCCGGTTATTATCCGATCGACCGGCTGGACGACAACATGGAGCGGATCCGAAAGGTAGCAGAAAAGTTCGGCAAGCCGTTCATGTTTATGGAGTGCGGATGCCCTGCGCGCAACGGAAGCGAATACCGGCCGAACGACTGGGCATTTGGCGGGGAGACTGATCCGGAAGCCCAGGACAAATGGTACCGGGCATTCACCGAAGCCCTGGCGCGGCATCCTTTTGTCCGCGGTACCGGCTGGTGGGACTGGCCGGGAAGCCGGCTGTATCCGGAAGAGGCCGGGAAGAACCATAACGGATACTGTACCTGGGGAAAACCGGCCAATGAAACCCTCAGGGCATTTTCGAAAGTTTGCCGGTAAGGTATAGATGAAACAACAAGGGGAAAACAAGGAAGTCCATCCAATGCGCGAAAGCGCATTTTTTCTGTAACGTTTTCTGTTCCAATGCAACTAACTGAATGAAAGGAGGTGATGAGGGTGCCGGATTCCGAAACAGTATACCTGCAATACAGGGATATGGTATACGGATACCTGTTCAGGCTTTGCCAGAGCCATGACCTTACGGAAGAGCTCACGCAGGAGACCTTTTACCAGGCGCTGAAAAAGTGGAACGCCTTCCGGGGACAAAGCGACATCAGTACATGGCTGTGTTCGATTGCCCGGAACCAGTATTACCAGGTGGTCCGGAAGAAAAAGGAACTACCCGCGGAGAACGCGGAACGGGAAACCACGCCGGATTTTGCAGAGATGGTGATCAACCGCGGTATCGCAATCGACGCATATAAAGCCCTTCATCACCTGCCGGAGCCCTACCGGGAAGTGTTTTCCCTGCGCACCTTCAGCGATCTCAATTACCGGGAAATATCCGAGATTTTCGGCAAAACGGAAAGCTGGGCGCGGGTGACCTGCTACAGGGCGAAGCAGATGCTGCAGGAAAAACTGAAAGGAGCGGAAACGCATGAATAAAGACTGCGCGATGGCCCGGGACCTGATGCCGCTGGTGATTGACAACGTGGCCAGCAAGGAGAGCCGGGAATTTGTGGAGAACCATATGGCCGGCTGCGGTGAATGCAGCGCGGTATATGCGGAGATGAAAAAGGATATTCCCGAAAAAACTGAACAGGAAAAGGGAAGCGAGCAGGAAGCCTTTTCCAGGGCAGCCGGAAAGCTGAAACGGAAGAAGAGACTGCGCGTGCTGCGGAACGTCCTGCTGGGGGTGCTGATCGGGTGTATCGCACTTTTTGGCGGCCTGGTGGCCTTTGACAGGATTACCCAGGCCAGGGAGCCGGTTTATTACGGATTCTACAGTGTTTACCTGTCAGAGCTGAAGAGCGGGGACATTGCTTTTACCATGGATTACCACGGAAGCTTTGATGAACTGGGAGCTATGGTGAAATCCGCGGTTGAGAAGGATGAAACAACCGGCGAAGAAAAGAATGTGCTGTATGTGTACCTGGAGAAATACCGGCTGAACCGGAAGACAGAATATGCCAGGCAGAACAAAGGGTTTATGACAATCTCCGCCAAAGAACTGCAGGAATATAATGAAATCCGCCAGGGTGTGCCATCTGAATACAGGACAATCTGGACAAAAGACGTGAAAATTGACCAGGCTTCCGAACAGATGGAAGAGTATTACTACTGGGAGAATATCGACCGGCAGTTGTGGGATCGGGCATATGAAACACCGGACGGGAAAGGCTTTTTCGCGAGTCACGAAATGCATATATGCGAAGACCTGATAACAACAAAACAATTTGCGGTTGAGAGTACTGTTCCGGAATGGCAGCCCAGGACCCAACCATTATTCCATGAGGGTGAAATTGACCAGAGAACAATCAACTGGCTGCTGTCGGAACTGCAGGATTACGGTATTGACATCGGAGATCCAACACCATACGGGATCCCCCAACCCTATGATGAACCGCACAACGCAGAATAACTCAACTGCGTGAAAAGGAAAGGGCACCGGCAGACTTGCCGGTGCCCGGATCTATATCAGGAAGTATGTTAACCGTTTACGAAAGATTCCTTTTGCAGTTCAGCCAGAGCAAGGTGCTCAGCACGATCTCCCCGATGACGATGAAAGCGGCCACAGCGATGCTGCCCAGGAGGAAATACAGTACAAGCGCGCCGACTGTTTCCACAATGGAGATGACCAGGTAAGCCTTGCTGTCATACGCCCAGCTGAAAGGCAGGAGATGCGCGCCGAAGACCATGGCATAAACCATGACCATATATTCCGGAGCCCGGCTGAAGGCCCACATGACAATGAGGATATACAGGAACTGGTTCATGGTGTTAAGGAGCGCCAGCTTGTTGATCGGATTGGGGGTCTTCCGGAAAATATCCGCCCCGACAACCTTTGCGAACAGGATGGCCAGCGGCATCAGCAGGACGCAGCAGACAAACGTACACATATTCTTTACGGAAATATCCAGATTCAGGGCCTGTACGACCAGGATCAGTCCCCAGATGACCACCGATGCCAGGACGAACGGAAGGCCCTTTTTCATGGTCTTCTGGGCATCCTTTTTCAGTACATTCAGGCCGGCGATTGCTTCCTTCAGGTTTGTGTTTTCCATTTCCATTTCCTCCATGGGCAATTTTCTATATTGTATCAATTTGGCGAAATTTATTCAATACAGATTTGCCGTTTACGCTTTTTTCGGTATGACTGCTGCAATATGGATGTAAAAAAGCGGCATCCGGAGATGCCGTGGGGAAAAGGGAAGAAAAGGAACAGAGAAGGCAGGGATACTGGTTCAGGCCTGGCCGCGCATATGGTCAAAGCATACGAGCACGGAACGCATGTCCTCCGGCAGGATGGACACGCATTTCTCCTTCAGGGCAGCCGGAATGCCGTAGAATGCTTCCGCGATGCTGCCGGCAATGCAGGTGAGGGTATCGCAGTCTCCACCGAGGGAAACAGCGGTACGTATAACATCCTCAAAGCTGTTTCCCTCCAGGAAAGCTGTGATGGCTTCCGGAACGGTTTTCTGGCAGCTTTCCACATGACGGTACGTCGGACGGATTTCATCGCAGGTGCGGGAGAGATCGTAACCAAACTCCCGGGTGATATACTGACGGATTTCATCCTTTGTACTGCCATGGCGTGCCAGCCAGATGGCTGCGGCGACCGATTCCGCCCCCTTGATTCCTTCCGGATGGTTATGGGTGACTTCCGCAGAGAGGCGGGCAATCGCCCGGGTTTCCGACAGGGAATCAAACAGCCAGCCGGCCGGGGAAACGCGCATGGCGGATCCGTTGCCGAAGCTGCCGTAGGGTTCCGGGTTTTCCGCAGTCAGCCACCAGCGGAACATTCCGCCGTATCCGGCATCGGGGTAAGCGGCGCCCCATTCCCGCATGGAATCCACCAATGCCCGGCGGATTTCCTCCGGCTTCTTTCCGCGGGAATTCATCAGCGCTTCCGCCACGGCGACGGTCATCACGGAATCATCCGTATATGTGGGCCGGCTGCTGAACAGCGGAATGTTTTTGGATTTGTTTCCCCGGTCGAACTCATACGGTTCCCCGATGATGTCTCCCAGAATCGCTCCGTACATACCAAAGCACCTCCTGTTACCGGCTGACTGTCTTTTGTTTTTTTGCTTCTGCTTCAGGCAATTCCATGAAACAGAGGATGCCGCTGTCCAGCACATAGAGGATGGTGCCATCAGCCGTATCGCCGATTTTGTCATACAGTCGGCCGGCGCTCCAGCTTTCCCCCAGGACAGTGCGCGGGCTGTTGGCCACATAACCGACCTGGCCAAGCCCTTCCATCATGACTTTGATGGCTTCCTGATCGTGCTCATTATCAGGTTCTTTCTCCAGACGGACCGGCATATCCTTTTCCATAAATTCCTGCCCGAAACGGAACTGCGTGCCGGTGATGGTGAAGTAGATCTTCATGTTTCCCCTCCTTGTTCAGTCATCTGATTTACGCGGCGCGGACTTCCCAGAAACCACCCAGGATCTCCCTGGAAAGATCGTATTTTGCCCAGGCGAGGATCGCGGCGTCACTAGGACCCGGAGTAACGGCATTCCGGATCATCCGCCGGCAGGCGAGACTGCCGGCTGTGACATATCTGGGAGTGAATCCGCCGAAAGCGGCTTCCCGGATGGCTTTCATGATTCCCCTGGTTCTCTGTACAGATTTCATATTTCTTCCTCCGTTCTGTTCCTGTTTCTGTTCCCTGCATACTCATGCTACCAAATTCGATGTTGCATTTTTTGAACATCACAGTTATGATTATTCCAGAAACAAAAAAGGGGATAAACGCACATGCCGACGGAAAGCGGAAAGAAGATTATTATCCTGTATATCCTGCAG